>NZ_BAFY01000117.1 GCF_000308555.1 Nocardia cyriacigeorgica NBRC 100375
GCTGTTCGCGGGCGGCGACATCGAGACCGGTGGATGGCTCGTCGAGCAGCATCAGGCGCGGTTCGGCGATCAGCGCACGGGCGATGAGGGTGCGCCCGCGTTCACCCTGCGACAGCGTCGGCCACACCTCGTCCGCCTTACCGGACAGGCCGACGGTGTCGATCATGGCGTGCGCGCGGGCCAGGTCGTCGGCCGACGGGCTCCAGCGCATCGGGGTGTCGATGGTGCCGGTGAGCCCGGTGAGCACGACCTCGCGGACCGTCAGCGGGTAGCGCAGCGGATGACGCGGGTTCACATGGCCGATGGACCGGCGCAGTCGTTGCAACTCCACTCGGCCCAGCTGCTCACCCAGCACCCGGACCGTCCCGGAGGTGGGGTGGGTGAGCGCGCCGCACAAACCGAGCAACGTGCTCTTGCCCGCACCGTTCGGCCCGAGCAGTGCCCAATGCTCGCCGGCATGCACGGTCAGGGAGATGCCGTCGAGGATCTGTTTGCCCTCGCGCCGGAAGGTCACCTCGGTCAGGTCGAGCACGGGTGCGGTCACGAGAAGGCCTCCTTCAGGGCGGTGAGATGGGTGCGGCTGAACTCCGCTGCGGCCGTGGCATTTCGGGCCGCGATCGCGTCGGCGAGCTGTTCATGGGCGGCGTGGTCGGCGCGCTCGGAGGGGACCGGGCGGATCTCGAGCATGTCGATCATCGCCAATCGCAGGCGCGGCAGGAACGCGTCGAAGAGCTGGACCAGGATGTCGTTGTGCGCGGCGACCAGGACCGCGCGATGGAATTCCATATCGGCATCGACGTGCTCGGCCACCGTCTGACCCGCCACACTCCGGGCAGCCAGCGCACGCCGGATCGCCCGCAGGTCGGTGGGGGTGCGCCGATGCGCGGCCAGCGCCGCCGCTTCGGCTTCGATGGCGATGCGAGCCTCGATCACCGAGGCGATGGTGGCGCGACGCAGCACGATGTCCCATTCCTCGCTGACGTCGAGCGCGGTGACGAACACTCCCGCACCCTGGCGGCTGGCCAGCACACCCTTGCCCGCCAGCTCGCGGATCGCTTCCCGAACCGTCGAGCGGCCGACGCCCAGTTGAGCGGCCAAGGTGGTCTCGCCGGGGAGTCGGTGCCCCAGCGGCCATTCGCCGCCACGGATGCGGGCCAGCAGCAGTTCGGCCGCCTGCTCGGCCAGCGGGTGCCGCCGTACCTGGCTGTCCATTCCCGGACCTCTCTACTTGTCTGAGGAGTTGTGTATAGTCTAGGCCATGCTCGCTCACCGCCTGCTCCTCGACCGCCACGGCGGGGCCTGACCGATCGGCCACCCCGCCGTGGGGTTTCGTCGTCGGCCGGTCACCTCGTTTGTCGTGACGGCCGAACGGCCAGGAAGCAGAACAATGACCTCGCGTGCATTCCCCACCATCGACACCCCGTCGGGCGCCATCCCGTCGCAGGCCCCCGCCTGGAATCGGCAGCGGCATTCGCAGATGGCGTCGCACCGCTATCGGAATATCTACGAGCGCGTGGAAGTGCCACTCGTGCACCGTGATTGGCCTTCCGCGCAGATCACCCAGGCGCCACTGTGGGTGCCGGTCGACCTGCGCGACGGCAACCAAGCGCTGGCCGAACCCATGGATCCCGAACGCAAACGGCGTTTCTTCGAACTGCTGGTCGCCATGGGGTACAAGGAGATCGAGGTCGGCTACCCGTCGGCCTCGCAGACCGACTTCGATTTCGTGCGGCTGCTGGCCGACACCGATATCGCGCCTCCCGATGTCGCGATCGTGGTGTTCACCCCTGCCCGACGCGATCTGATCGAACGAACCGTCGCGTCGGTGCGGGGTCTGCGCAATGAGGTCGTCATCCACATGTACACCGCGACCGCGCCGGTATGGCGCAACATCGTGCTCGGCAAGGACACTCGCGAACTCTGTGAATTGATCCTGAACGGTGGCCGCGATGTGCTCGAGTTCGCCGGCGATCTGCCCAACGTGCGATTCGAGTTCTCACCGGAGGTCTTCAACCTGACCGAACCCGGCTACGTGCGCGATATCTGCGACGCGATGACGGACCTGTGGGACGCGACCCCGCAGCGGCCGGTCATTCTGAATCTGCCCGCGACGGTCGAGGTCGCGACGCCGAACGTGTACGCCGACCAGATCGAATACATGCATCGCACGCTGGCCCGGCGCGACAGCGTCATCCTGTCGGTGCACCCGCACAACGACCGCGGCACCGGCATCGCCTGCGCCGAACTGGCCATACTGGCCGGCGCGCAGCGAGTCGAGGGCTGCGTGTTCGGCAACGGCGAACGCACCGGCAACGTCGACATCGCCACTCTCGCCTTGAATCTGCATGCCCAAGGCGTGGATCCGATGATCGACTTCTCCGATATCGACGAGATCCGCCGCACCGTCGAATACTGCACCCGCCTGCCCGTCCCCGAACGCCACCCCTACGTCGGCGACCTGGTGCACACCGCCTTCTCCGGCACCCATCAGGACGCCATCAACAAGGGCCTCGCCGAACACCGCGCCCGCGCCGCCGCCACCGGTCGCCCCGAGCGCGACCTCGACTGGCAGGTCCCGTACCTGCCCATCGACCCCGCCGACCTCGGCCGCAGCTACGACGCCGTGATCCGGGTGAATTCCCAATCAGGCAAAGGCGGCATCGCCTACCTGCTGCACACCGAATACGGCATGGACCTCCCGCGACGCCTGCAAATCGATTTCGCCCGGCATGTGCAGGAGCACACCGACGGAACGGGTGCGGAAATCACCGCGGCCGAACTGCGCGAACTGTTCGAGCGGGTGTACATGGGCTCCGGCTCCGGCGCCGTGAGACTCGACCACTGGCAGACCGACGAGTCCGCGACGGCCGTCACGCTCACCGCCGATGGCCGCACGCACACCAGCGAACACCGTGCCATCGGCCCGGTGGACGCCCTCACGTCGGCGCTGCGAGAAATCGGCCGCCCGGTAGAAGTCCTGGCCTTGCACCAGCAGTCCCTCATCGCCGGCAACGCGAGCCCGGCGATCACCTACGTCGAATATCGAATCAACGGCCGAACGGGCTGGTCCTGCGGCCGCAGCGACTCGGTGGTCGCCGCGACGATGCAGGCCGTCGTCCGCGCCGCGAACACGATGACGCCGTCGGCAGTCTGACGATCCGGCGGTGCGGTGAACGACCGCGATCACCGCACCGCCCGGTTCGGCCGGTCCAACACCACGCGGAATCCCGTCGGCACCCAGCGGGGACGGACCCGCCGGTCGCTGCGCACGGTTCGATCTGCGCGGGCAGCGTCCAGTTGGGGCGGAGCGGCGGGGTGAAACCTCGGCTACTGCCCCGTTCGCCCATCGATGCGTTCGCGGAGGAAGTCGGCGTGGCCGTTGTGGCGGGCGTATTCCTCGATCATGTGCAGGTAGATCCAGCGGAGGGTGTATTCGGTGCCGGTTACCGGGTGGTGGCAGCGGTGGTCGAGGGGCAGGGGTGCGACGGCGGCGTCGGCGAGGGTTCGTTCGCGGTGGTAGGTGGCGAGGTCGGTGGCCGGGTCGGCGTCGGGGATGTCGTCGAAGTCGCCGTCGGGGTTGGCTTCGGAGCAGTAGAGGTAGTCGAGGGATTCGCCGGCGGCGGTGACGCGGAACCAGCCGCGTTCGCTTTCGGTGAGGTGGCGGATGAGGCCGTGCAGGGACATCTTGGAGGGGGCTACGCAGCGCTGGGCGAGTTGGGCGGCGTTCAGGCCTGCGCATTTCAGCAGCAGGGTCTGGCGGTGGTAGTCCAGCCACGACTGCAACATCGGCCGCTCATCGGCCACGGACAACGTCTCGATCCGATCGATCTCGGGGGCTATCCATGCCACCCGGGGGACTGTACCGCGCGGGCGGTGCATGCGTGGGATGAATTTCCGCCGTGCCGGACGCCGGGATTACCTGATGCGGTTCGGGGGCCCGTCGCCACCGGCGAGACCGGCCTGGTCGACGCGACGCCCGCCGGCCGGCAGTGGCAGCGATGCCGAGTTCCGAGCTGACCGGACTACCCGACGGCACTGAACCGATCGGCTGCCGGCCCGCGCAGATGGCCGGCCGGGAGAGTGCGGCCGGACAAGACGAGCAGCAGATCCTGGGCGCGTCCCGTGAGTGGGGTGCCGGTGCCGAAGGTCCAGTCGAGATCGTCGGCGCGCAGCTGGACACCGGTGAGGTCGACGCCGAAATACTTCACCTGCTTCGGCCGCACCGACTCCAGGACCGGCCGCAGCCGATGCTCGGGCAGTACGTCGTCGAGGCCGAGACCGACGGTGATGTCCAGACCGTGGATCACGTCGTGGCTGAGCGCGCCGACGAACCCACCACCGGGCGGCTTCCACGGATGATTCACGTTGTCGTGCAGGCAGGTGAGCAGCTGCGAGGAGGTGAGTTCCGCCGCGTCGGCGCGGGCGCTGCGGTCCGACATCCGGTTGAAATTGCCGCGCGCCTTGATCATGCCCAGCACGAACCCGGGCAGCGACATCCGGTACGGCATGGTGATGTGCGCGACGACTTCGCGCACCCGCCACCCCTCGCACAACGTCGGCGAGTCCCAGCCCGGCTCGTCCAGCCCGCCCAGCACCTCGGTCAGGTATCGCCGCTGCTCGGCGACCACCGCCCGGACGTCGGCATCGGTCATCGTCCACTCCTGTTCGCCGTTTCGGCCGACTGCGCACACCGGCCCCTCACGGATAGGACGGGGTGCAGCGCCGGAATTCATCGGTGAGCTCACCGCCGTCCACGGCGGTATCAGGCTGAGCGCCACCGCACGATGTAGATGGAACCCCACGGCCCCTGCCCGGGGAAATCGCCCGACCGTGCTGTGCTGTGGAGGTGGTGCACCGGCGCGCGATCGACCGAGTTCTATGCGAGGATTCGAGGTCGGTTGCACGCGAGGAGCGATTCGGGTCGGAGCCGATCGCCGGGAGGAACACCGATGCCTACGACAGCACTGACTCAGCAGACCTTCGACCAGGTCATCGCGAGCAACCACATCGTGCTGGTCGAGTTCTGGGCGTCCTGGTGCGGCTGGTGCACCCGCTTCGCGCCGGTTTACCGATCCTCCGCCGAAACGCATCCCGATATCGTGCACGCCACCGTCGACGGCGAAGCCGAACCGGCCCTGGTCGCGGCCGCCCAAGTCGACAGCTACCCGTGGCTGATGGGCTTCCGCGAAGGTCTGCTGGTGTACTCGCAAGCCGGCTATCAGCCCGCTGCCCACCTCGAAGAACTCATCCAGCAGATCCGCTGGATGGACATGGATGCCTACCGCCGCACCCTCGCCGACGCCGCCCAAACCCAGGTTTCCCAGCCTCAACCCGCGCCGCAACCGGCTACCCAGTCCCGGCTCGCGGGCCTGGCGCCCGGTTCCGTCCGCTACGGCTGGCCGGGGCTCTGAGCTGAACCAGGTCGCGCGTGAGCCAAGGCTGCATAACCCGACCGGGGCCACGAAAAGTCATGGCAGTTGGGGGACACCGCCCATCCGCTAAGGTATGCGGCAGTTTTCGTGGAGGGATAGCGGGTGGATCGACGGCTGGCGGTGGGGCAGGAGTTCGCCGGTTATCGGATCGAACGGCTGCTCGGGGAGGGCGGCATGGGGCAGGTGTATCTGGCGCATGACCGGGACCTGCCCCGGATGGTCGCGTTGAAGCTGCTGAGCCCGGTGATCGGGGACGACGGGGAGGTGCGGGCGCGGTTTCTGCGGGAGGCCGATACGGCCGCGCGGCTGGCGCATCCGAATATCGTGGCGGTGTACGCCAGGGGGCAGGAGCAGGATCGGCTCTGGATGGCGATCCAGTACATCGAGGGCACCGATGTGGCGACCGCGCTGCGGGACGGGCCGATCCGGCCCGCCGACGCGGTGCGGATCACCGAGGAAACCGCGAAGGCTCTCGACCACGCGCACCGGTTCGGTGTTTTGCATCGAGATGTCAAGCCCGCCAACATCCTGCTGGAATGGGGACCGCAACGGCAGGTCTACCTCACCGATTTCGGTATCGCGAAGGCCCTCGACCGCACCGACGGCCTGACCAGGACCGGGGAGCTCTACGCCAGTTTCCATTACGCGGCGCCCGAGCAGTTCGAGTTGCGTGCCGACACCGACCACCGTGCCGATGTGTACGCCCTCGGCTGCACCCTCTACTACATGCTGACCGGTGAACTGCCCTACCCCGGGGCCAGCACCGGGCAGCTCATCGCCGCCCACCTCAACGCGCCCGTGCCGCGTCCCAGCGGGCGCAACCCGGCGGTTCCGCCCGCTTTCGACGACGTCATCGCGCGAGCCATGGCGAAGAATCGCGACGAAAGATACGGCAGCTGCGGTGAATTGGCGGCCGCGGCCCGCCGGGCGTTGACGGCACCTCGCACTCCGGCGCCGGCCTCGACCGGCCCGGCCTCGTTGTCTCCGAACGCTGCACCCGGACGCTCTGCCGTCACCACCTCCGCTACGAGCCGGCCACCGGTGTCGAGATGGCGCAAGGCACGCAGACCGCTGGCCGCAGCAGCCATCGCCCTCACGATCTTCGCCGCAGCCGCCGTCACCGCAGTGGTGCTGCGCGGCGGTGACGACCCGCAGACGCCGGCACCGCCCACCCCACCGGCAGGCGCACAGGCCGCCGCCGAACACGCGGCCTGTGAGTACAGCAAGCTGATGGCCACCTACGACTACGACGACCCCGACGGCTGGGAGCGACGCGTCCACGACGGCGCCACCGGCGAATGGGAAGCCCAGGCGCAGGGCGTGCTGCCGATGGTCGGGGTGCTCGTCGCCTCCGATCCGGTCCGCTCGCGCGCCGCCGGCGCGGAATGCAGCGCCACCATGAGCGAGGCCGACTCCGTCGCCGAGGTGGATGTGCTGCTCACCCAGATCAACTCACCGCCGAGCAAGCCGGAGGAGACCGAGCAGATCTCGATGTCCACCCGGATGGAGCTGGTCGACGGCCGCTGGCTGTGCAGCAGGCTCGTCACCCCGCTGCTGCCCAACTGAGGGCAACGCTCGATGCCGAGACCAAACGGTATGTGATCGTGGTCTCGACCGGCCGAATCCGTGCTTGCGGTGCGTGCACCGCTCCTAAGCTGTAGCCGCTGCACGATGGAGGTTGATCTTGACGGTCGAGGTGCCGACTCACCCCGGGACCGGTGCGTTGCGGGCCGGCCAGGATCCGGTGCCACGCCCCGAGCCTCCGGTCTCGATGATCGAGCGGATGACGCTCATCCTGGACGCCTTCGACGGCGCGACCCCGGCACTGACCCTGCACCAACTGGTCGAACGCACCGGCCTGCCCCGCTCCACCGTGCACCGCATCCTCGATCAGATGATCCGGCTGCGCTGGCTCGCCCACGCGCCCGGCGGCTACCGGCTCGGTCTGCGCGTGCTCGAACTCGGTGGATTGGCCGCCGGGCACAACGAGATCCGTGACGCGGTGAGTCCGCTGCTGCACGACCTGTGCCGGCGCAGCGACCTCGAACTCGTCGGGCACCTCGGTGTGCTGGACGGGCGCGAGGTTCTCTACCTGGACAAGGTGGGCGGCAGATATACCGCGAGCGTCCCCACCCGCCTCGGCGGCCGGATGCCGGCGCACAGCACCGCCCTCGGCAAGGCCATGCTGGCCGCGATGGAGCCCAGCGTGGTCGATGCCTCGTTCCGGGACCGGCTGCCGCAGTTGACCGCACGTACCATCGGCGACCGCGTCGAACTGCACCGCGAACTGGACCGGATTCGGCACCGCCAAGGCGTGGCGGTCGACAACGAGGAATCGGTGCCGGGAATCGGCTGCGTCGCGGTCCCGGTGCGCAGGCGCGGCATGGCAGTGGCGGCGCTGTCGTTGAGCACCCGGGTCGGAGCGGATAGATCCGCGACCGATATCAGCAGTCAGGCCCGCATGCTGATGGGCCTGGCGCGCGAGGCCACGGACTTGCTGGCGGCTCGTTTCTGAGTGCGGCCATCGTCTGCGCCGACCGCGTCCTCGGCGACCTCGCGCACGGACGTTTCGTCGGCGCCGCGGTTCTCGTTGCCTGACGGATCAGGACACGGTTGGGCGTTGAGTCGATATCGGTTGGCGCATCCGGCTTGACCCGGTGGGCCACCGTTCGTACCTTCGCGGATACGGCCGGGCCGGTGCCGCCGACACCGACGCCCCGGCAGGCACTTTCGGGTGTGAACGGCGGTGATCACGATGGCCGGACACTGTGGTCGGACCATTATTCGTGCTGCGGCACCGATATTCGCGGCAATCCTGCTGGCGCTCGGAATCGGGTGCTGGAGTAACGCAGCCAGGGCAGACGGATGTGCGGCCGCGGAACTGGTCGTCGCGCGCGGCACCCACGAACCGGGGTATCTCGGTGCGGTGGTGGGTGATCCGCTGTATGCCGCGGTGTCCGAGACGGTGACGGTGAGCGTCGGAGCCTACGCGGTGCGTTATCCCGCCGACCTGCTCGACCCGGCGTCGGTGAGCACGGGCACCACCGATCTGGTCGATCACCTCATCGCCCGATCCGCCCGATGTCCCGGACAGCGCTACATCATCGCCGGGTACTCGCAGGGCGCCCTCGTCGTGCACGGTGCGCTGGGTACCGGAGTCATGGCCTTGATGCCGGGAATCCGGCAGCTGCCGCCCGCGATCGCGCCACACATCGCCGCGGTGTTGTTGTTCGGTGACCCGCTGCGCCTCAATGCGTGGTCGGTCACCGATATGTATGCGGGCCGGACCAGGAACTTCTGCGCACCCGGCGATCCGATCTGCGAACTCGGCGCGATGAATCCGGACGCGCACGTCGGCTACCGCGACACCATCGCCGCGGCAGCCGACTTCGCTGCCCACCTGCTGTGAGCTGCCGAATGACCAGAACTACCAGTGCAGGCCCGGCACCACCCTGGCCATCCGTGCCGCCGGACCGGGCAATGCCATGAGCGGCAGCAGCACCGGCGACAACGCCGTCAACGGGCTGCGCGGCTGCTCGGCGAGCTGATCGGCGGTCGCGGCGCCCGGACCCTCCGGCCGCGGCGCCACACCCGCGGCGGCCTTGGACTCACCGAAGATCCGGTAGCCCTGATGCATGATGGAGCGCTTGACCGACGGCATGAGCAGCTCCACCGCCTGCGCGAAGGTGCCGACCGGCGTGTCGATCCGGTCGGGCCGTTCGACCAGCGCCCGCACCACGATGGCCGCGGCCTGCGCCGGATCGGGGACCGGCAGCGAGCGGTAGAGATCGGTCGGCGCGATCATCGGCGTGCGCACCAGTGGCATCCGCACCGAGGTGAAGGTGATGCCCGCATCGCGATTCTCCACCGCCGCGATCTCACTGAAATTGTCCAGCGCCGACTTGCTGGCGACGTAGGCGGCGAAACGCGGCACCTTCGTCTGCACCGCGATGGACGAGATATTGACGATGTGGCCGAAGCGGCGCTCGCGCATCGACGGCAGCAGCGCCAGGATCAGCCGGACCGCGCCGAAATAGTTGACCGCCATGGTCCGTTCGAAATCGTGCATGCGGTCGGTGGAGTTGACCACCGATCGCCGGATCGACCGGCCGGCATTGTTCACCAGATAGTCGACCCCACCGTGGTCGGCGAGGATCGTGGCGACCAAGGTGTCGACGGCCTCGGCATCGGTGATATCGCACGCGTAGGCGTGCGCGTCACCGCCGTCGGCGCGCACCGCCTCCGCCGCGGCTTCCAATTCCGCGCGGCCACGCGCCACCATCAGCACCGTCGCGCCGCGACGTGCCACCGCATGCGCGGTGGCCAGCCCGATTCCCGACGACGCACCGGTGATGAGGACGATCCGGCCGGTGAAGATCTCCTCGGCGGAGCCCGGGCGATGACGGTCCGGATCGAGGTTGGCGCGCCAGTACTCCCACAGCCGTCCCGCGTAGCTGCCGAACTCCGGCACCGGCAGCCCGCGCACCAGCGCGCGCGTCGAATCGGAAACGAACTCCGCCGAGAACGACACGTGCGGCGCGACCGCGGCCGGAATGCCCAGCCGTTCCAAGAGGAAATCGCGCACCGAGGGCACACCCGGCAGATGCGCCAGCCCACTCAACGCGGCACGGCTGCCCGGCAACGGACCAACGCCCGTGGGCGCGCCGGCCGCGGCGGCGAGCGCGCCGTAGATCTCACCGAACGGTTGCGGACGCGGATTCACCAGGTGGAACGTGCGCCCGTCCAGGCCCGGCCTGCGCACCAGTTCGACCATGGCCGCGGCGACGTAGTCGACCGGAACCACATTCGTCGCGCCGAGATCGGGCAGCGGCAGCGGCAATTCGGCGGGCAGCCCGCCGAGCGCGGCAATGGCCGGGAAGAAGTAGTAGGGACCGTCGATCTTGTCCATTTCGCCGGTGCGCGAATCGCCGACGATGATCGCGGGCCGATACACCCGCCAGCGCACGCCCTGGGATTCGCGCACCATTTTCTCGGCCGCGAACTTGGTGCGATGGTAGGGCGAGGTCAGGCGCTGTCCGAGATCGAAATCCTCCTCGAAGAATTGACCGCGATGATCACCGGCCACCGCTACCGAAGAAACGTGATGCAGCACCGCATCGAGTTGTTTCGCCAGCGCCAGAACGGAATTGGTGCCGCGCACATTCGCCGCGTGCGCCGTGGCCTCGTCGGCGGTCATATCGTAGACGGCGCCGAGATGGATGATGTGATCGGCGGCCGGTGCGGGCGCGGTGAGTCCGAGGCCGTCCGCGGTGAGGTCACCGACCAGCGGGTGCACCCGGTCGCTGCCACGCCAGCGGGTGGCCAGGGACTCGAACTTGGTCAGCGATTCGGCGCGCACCAGCACATGCACCTGTGCGTCCGGCGCACTGTCCAGAATTCCTTGCACGACGCGACGACCCAGAAAGCCGGTACCGCCTGTCACAATAAAAGAAACCACTGTCTACCCCTGCTGTTCACTCGAAGCCGTTGTCGCACAGAGCTGTCCGGCATGCAGCGGTGGATGCGGACAATCGAAGATTTCGACCCCCCGAAAGATTCGCCGGGCCGAAAGTAGGAACACCTTCGTCCTGACTGACCGGAACAGTAATCGGGGTTACCCGTCGGTAGCAAGCCGGATCGGCGTCGAGTCGTTGTGGGAATGGTCACGACCGCGTCGGCGGGGATTTTGTGTGTTACAACAGTTTTCAGACAAGGAATATGAAACCGGGAGTGACAGATAACCGCCGCGTAACCGCGCGTGCGTTGATCGGTCGCTTGACCAGATGAGCCGGACGGGGATCAGGACGGCCGACGGGTCGGGAATTCCTCGGCCAGTTCCGCGAACACCGCGGTATTCATCGCGAAGGCCCGCTGACCCTCGTCCAGGACGCGGCGCCGCTCCAGATCGTCGAGCGGCATCCGGTCCAGCAGCGCCCGGTATTCGCGTTTGAACGCGGCCGGGTTGCCGACACCGTCGAAGACGTAGAAACGCACGCCGTCACCCCGATGCGGCAGATTCCACAGCTTCTCGGCGGTCCCGCGGATGACCTGGCCGCCGGACAGGTCGCCGAGATAGCGGGTGTAGTGGTGGGCGATATAGCCGCCGGGCCACTCGCGCGCGCACTCGTCGATGCGGGCGGCGTAGGCGGCGGTGGCGGGCAGCGGTTCGAGCCCTTCGCGCCACCGTGGGCCGGCCAGATGAGCCAGGTCGCGTTCGAGTTCGGCGGTGCGGGCCAGCTCGGGGCGGATGAACGGCCCGGCGATCGGGTCCTCGGCCAGGGCGTCCCAGCGGCCTTCCAGCGCGCGGTAGATGAACCACAGCTGGCCGGTGTAGCGCAGGTAGGACTCGACGCCGAGTTCGCCGCCGAGCATGTCGGAGATGAACGAGGAGTTCTCCGCCTCTTCGTGCTGCCGGGCGGTGGCGCTACGGATCTGCGCGGAGAACGGTAGCGGGTCCGCGGCGGCGTGATCGGTCTCCGACACATTCGGACCGTGCGACATATCCGAAACCACCTCACCCTCACTGGAACCGTCGGCTCGACCGGCCGCGGGCCGGATGCCGTGGCCCGACCGCGCAGCGGCGGACCGATCGCTTCGACGATACCGGCTCACCGATCTTCCCGCGATGGGCTCACTTCTGCTTGCGCAGGTAGGGCGGAATCTCCTTGCGCAGGTAGGGCGGCAGTCCGGCGGGCCTGCGGCGGCGCCGCACGATCGGCCGGCGCAGATTGCCGAAGCGGCGAAGCACCGGCGGACGCACCACCGTCCGGTCGAACCATTCGCCGAGGGTGACGCCCGCGGCCAGCGCACACCCGACACCGAGCGCGGCCAGCAATTGATTGGCCCCGATGAGCAGCTCGTCGTTGAGCGTTCCGTACAGGCCGCGATAGACGCTGAGACCGGGCAGCAGCGGGGTGATGCCGGCGACCGCGACGATCAACGGCGGAGTCAACGCACGACGCGCCATCAGACCACCGGCGAGGCCGATGATCGTAGCCGCGGCCCCGGACGACACCACCGGCCCGAACCCCGCGTGCTGCACCAGCAGGAACACCACCGTGCCCACCGCGCCGCTGAGCGCGGCGGCGGCCAACGCCCGGCGCTCGGCGTAACAGGCCAGCGCGTAGGCCAGCGCGGCCACCGCACCGGCGAGCAGTTTGACCGGCAGATCGGTGAAGACCCGGGCGGGGGTCAGGTCCAGCGGCGGTGAGGTCGCCCCGAGGATCTGGCCGACCCGCAGCGCCAGCGCGATCCCGGCGACGATGCCGCCGGTCATCATCACCACCTCGAGCATGCGGGCCGCGGCGGTGATCGGACTGCCGGTGATGGCGTCCTGCACCGAACCGACCAATTGCAGGCCACTGAGCAGCACAGTGATTCCGGCCGCGATGATCAGCGTCGGATCCACGTCGATGCCCAAGGGTTCGGCCAGCGTCGCCAGGACGATCGCCGGGGTGGCGGCGATCGCGCCGCCGGCCATGTGCTGGAAGAAGAACGGCAGCCCGTACCGATTGAGGATCCGGTTGACCCGGTCGATCGCCGCGGTGGCGGCGAAACTGATCACCGCGACGAGCGCGCCCGCCCCGAGCAGCACCGCGATGGCGGCGGCCAGCAGCGACCAGCCGAAGGTCGCCATCCAGCGCGGGTAGGGATGCGGCGCGGAGGTGATGGCGTCGAGGGCGGCGCGCGCGTCCTCCGGATCGACGACCTGGGTGCGGATGCGCCGGGTCAGCCGGTCCACCGCCGCCAGCCGGGTGAAATCCATGCCGCGGTAGTGCACGATCCGCATGCTGCTGGCCGGTGGCAGCGAGCGGCCGCGGTCGGCCCAGATGCGGATCGCGTCGAAGGTGACGTCGACATCGCAGCGCGCCAGACCGTAGGTGGCGGCGATGAACCGCACCGTCGTGGTGGTGTCGTTGACCGACGTCCCGGAGGCGAGCACGACCTCGCCCATGCGTACCGCGAGGTCGAGCACCTCGGCGACCTTGGCGTCGTCGGTGAGATCGATCGGCTGCAACGGCGTCGGGGCGGCGACGATGGTGTCGGCCGTCGCCTGCCGATCGCCGACCAGGCGCCCGAAGGCCTGCGTCACCACGGGCAGCCGCAGGATTCTGCGCCGCCGTGGACCGCGCGCCGCGAAATCTTCGACGCGTGATTCGCCGATGTCTCCTCCCGAGGGCGCGCCAATAGCCATAGCCGTGAAGGTAGTCACCCCGACCGGACCCGCGCATCGTGATACCCGCAACCGCAGGCAGAGCGCCGGATGCCCGGCGGTGACGACCGTCGCGCCACGGTGGCGATCGCCGGTGTGGTGACCGATCTCGCGCCGCGTTCTTTCGGCCCGGCGCCGACGGATACGGCTATGGTCGGGGCATGGCTACCGGCAGCGCATCGACGGCAGATCACCTACGTGAAGCCCTGGACGGACCGTGGGGCGAGGTCAGGCAACAGGCACGCGAGCAACTGGCCGGCGACCGGTTCGCCGGCGATCCCGGACTCGACTACCGCGCCGCCAGGGCCCGGGTGCTCGAGCAGATGCGGACGCTGGCCGGGCTGGGCCTGGCCGAGCGCGGCTTCCGCCGGGAGAACGGCGGCACCGGCGAACCGGGCGCGGCCGTCGTCGGGCTGGAAATGCTGGCCTACACCGACCTGTCGCTATGGGTGAAATCGGGCGTGCAGTGGGGCCTGTTCGGCGGTGCGGTGGAAAATCTCGGCACCGAGCGGCACCGCGAATTCATCAAAAAGCTGATCTCGCTGGATCTGCTCGGCTGTTTCGCGATGACCGAATCCGGCCACGGCAGCGACGTCGCCAATCTCGAGACCACCGCGACCTACGATCCGGCGACCCAGGAATTCGTGGTGCACACCCCGACCCCCTCGGCGCGTAAGGACTACATCGGCGGCGCGGCCGAACACGCCCGGATGGCAGCGGTTTTCGCGCAGCTCATCACCCCGGCGGGCAACCACGGTGTGCACTGCCTGCTGGTGCCCATCCGCGACGAGCAGGGCAACGACCTGCCCGGCGTCACCACCTCCGACTGCGGTCTCAAGGGCGGGCTGCCCGGGGTCGACAACGGCCGCATCGTCTTCGATCACGTGCGCGTCCCCCGGGAGAACCTGCTCAACCGCTACGCCGACGTCGCGCCCGACGGCACCTACAGCTCCGAGATCGAGAACCCGAGCCGCCGCTTCTTCACCACCCTCGGCACCCTGGTCCGCGGTCGAGTCAGTGTGGGCGGGGCCGCTGCGGCGGGCGCGCGGGTGGCGCTCAGCATCGCAGGCCGGTACGCCCTGAAACGGCGTCAGTTCGGCGACCCCGACGACGGCGGCGAGATCCTGCTGCTGGACTACCGCAATCATCAGCGCAGACTGCTGCCGCTGATCGCGCGCTCCTACGCGCTGGCCTTCGCGCAGAACGACCTGGTGCGGCGCATGCACCTGGTGCAGACCGGCCAGGACCTCGACCCGGGTGCCCAGCGCGCGCTGGAGAAGCGGGCCGCGGGCCTCAAGGTCGCCCAGACCCGCCACGCCACCCGGGCGATCCAGGAATGCCGCGAGGCCTGCGGCGGTGCGGGCTACCTGACCGAGAACCGGCTGGTCACCCTCAAGGCCGATACCGACGTGTTCACCACCTTCGAAGGTGACAATGTCGTCTTGACCCAGCTGGTCGCGAAGGAACTGCTGACCGCCTACTCCGACGAGGTCCGCGATCTGGACGCGCTGGGGTGGGTGCGCTTCGCTGCCACCATGGCCGGTGACGTGGTGCGCAAGCGCTCGGGGGTGCGTCAGCTGATCCAGACCCTGCGCGATCGCGGCGACGAATCCGTCGACGAGGGCGATCTGTCCAAGCGCGCGGTTCAGCTGCAGTTGTTCGCCGACCGCGAGGACTATCTGGTCCGCACCGCCGCGCACCGGCTGCGCGCGCGGGCCGAGGAGACCAGCCCGTTCGAGGCGTTCAACAACGCCCAGGACCACATTCTGGCCGCGGGTTCGGCCCATATCGATCGGCTCGTGCTGGAGGCGTTCATCGAGGGCATCAGCGGAATCGAGGACCCCGACGCCAGGGCGCTGGCGGAAACGATGTGCGATCTGTTCGTCTACGCCACCCTCGAAGAGAACCTGTCCTGGTACATCATGCACCGGTTCATGTCGGTGGAGCGGGGCAAGGCGGTGCGGCGCGGAGTGAACGAACTCGTCGACCGGCTGCGCCCGGACGCGCTGACCCTGATCGAGGCGATGGGCGTGCCCGAACCCATGCTGCGCGCGGCCATGCTCGACGACGCGAGCGTCTACGAACGGGAGTAATCGAGCAGATCTCGCCCGCGGCGAGTGGAGGCATTTCCTCCGGTGCGGGCGGTCTGCTCGGCATGCTCCGCTGGGCTCAGGGTCGCGCTGTACCCCTCGGTCGGCCGTACTTGCCCGCGACGTGCGGTAGTCACCTCGGACGGGTTCCAATCAGGCGGCCGGAGTCGTACGCCGTTGCAGCTGCGCGATCGCCGAGCACAGCAGCACCGACAGCGCGACGGCCGCACCGGCCCCGCCGATGATGTCGGTGGCGTGGTGATAGTCGAGGGCGATCATGCCGATCGCCGCCGACACCCACGCCACCACCGCGCAGCCGGCGATCACCGCCCGTGCCCTGGTGGATTCGATCAGCACCAGAAACGTCGTCGCAACCGCCACCAGGTGGACGGTGTGCCCGCTCGGATAGGCCAGATAGTCGTGCAGTGGCCGTCCCCAGAAGGGTTTGAGCGCCCAGGTATTGAGCCCGGCCGCGACCTCCGGCACCGCCACCATGGTCGCGGCGCGCCACCAGCGCTGCTGCCAGCCGAACCAGGCGGCCCCGGCCAGCATCAACGCGATCACCACCCAGGTATTGCTCGCCAGTGCCAGCACCTCGGCGACCCATGGCCGGGGATCGAGAGCGGCGCTGATCGGTCCGCCGATGCGCTGATCGAGGCCGGTCGGGCCGCCGTCGGGTGGGAAGCTCAGTGGAATCGCGACGGTGACCGCACCCGCGGCCGCTGCCGTACCCCACGCGCCGGCCTGATCGGGCATCGGCGCGTCGGGTGCGGTATCCGGTCCACGCGCGGCGGGTTCGCCCGTTCCGGGTGCTGCGATCACCGCAACGACGATAGTCACCGCCGCCGGCAAGCGCCTACGGGCCGTAGGTGAGGATCGCGGTGATGACCATCCACAGCACCCAGGCGAAGGCGATAACCATGCCGACCGCCAAGGTGGACCGCATGAACGCCCGCCCGAAATCGACGTCGCCGCGTTCCGGCGGATACAACTTCCACGGGCTGTACCAGGGCGCTTGCAGCACCTTCGACTTGGCGGCGGCCTCACGCTCGGCCTGCGCCAGCTCCTCGGCGTAGGCCTCGGCCTGCGCTTGGGCCGGGCCGCCGTGCCACAGCGTGATGTCGATGGGGCCAAGGAACCCCTCGTTGAGCAACTCCTGCGGGGCGGGCAGATACGGCAGGATGCCGAGGCCGCGGAAGGCGACGGCGACGTCGTTGGCGGTCCACAAATGGTTTTCCGCTTGCGCGAGGGTGTCGAAGTAGTGCCGTAGCCGTTCCGGATCGTCGCCGAGGATGGCGTCGAAACTCGGGTCACTCCACGCCTGTTCGAGCTGGATCCGGGCGCCGCGCATCGGCACGATCAGCGCGACGCCGTGCACCGCGCGCTGGCCGAGCCCACGGGCCGCCAGCCAGTTCTGCAGCGCGAAGGTGTGGTCGCGGGAGCGTTCCAGCGGCGTGCGCCGGTCCTTGTTCTCCCAGACCGCAGGCTCACCCGAGACCGTCCACGCGCCGTTGAGCGGGATCTGCAGCACGCCCTCCTGGCGCGCCATCAGCGCCTCGGCCTCGATCACCACACAGCTGGTCGGTGTCCAGATCACCGCGTCGAACTGATGCAGGGTGTCCTGATGGAACAGGCTGCAATTGATGGTGGCCACGCCATGCGGGCTACCCGGGTCCTTCCAGGTGCGCAACCAGTCGATCAATGCCCGTTCGGCATTGGTGCCTGCGCTGTTCTGCACTCGCACGAGCATTGGCGACCGCCCTTCACGTCGACACCCGGTACCGGACAGGATACGAGGCGGGTCGGCGCCGACCCGAGATTTGCGGCTCCGCGCTGTGTCCGGGGCGGACGGGCGCGGCGCCGGTCCGAAGGCTACCCGTCCGCGGGCTCCGCGGGAAGTTTCCCGGCGCGCACCGCCGCGACCAGCTCGGCGTGGTCGGCTTCGGTGCGGTCGGCGTAGCGCACCGCGAAATCGGCGACCGCCTCCTCGAAACGTTCGTCGTCGCCGAGATATCCGGCGGTGGCGCGGGGATCGAGAGACCGCGTGTGGGCACGGGCCAGCAGCGCGCCCGCGAGCCGGCCGTAATCGTCGAGATCCTTCGAATCCAGTTCGGCAGGGTCGATTCCGCCTTTGAGGTTGCGGAATTGACGTACGACGAACGGCAGTTCCCGCTCGGGCTCCTCGGCGGTCGCGGGCACGCGCATGCTCGTCCAGCCGAGCAGGATGTCGGTCTCGGCCTGAACCAGCCTGGCACCCTGCACGATTCGCTCGCCTTCATGGCGGGGTCGGGCGGGCTGGACGAATGGGGTGAGCGCCGAGGGGTTGGCCTGCTTCAATTGCAGCACCAGTACTTCGCCGTCGTTGCCGTGCAGCAGCGCGACATAGCTGTGCAGTCCGACGCTACCGGTGCCGACGATGCGAAACGCGATGTCGGACACCGAGAATCGCGCGAGCAGGCCTTGCCGGGACTCGCGCAGTGTGCCCGCGTAGTTTTCCAGCGCATCGATCGCGGCCTCGGCCACCGCCTCGTCGACGTGGGTCAGAATCGGCGGGTCGTTGACGAATCGCTGCTTACGGATGCCGGTTTCGTGATCGTCGAGGTGCTCGGTCCATTTGGCGACCACCTTCGCGCTGGTGTTCTTGCGGGCCTTCTTCGCCGCCTTCTTGAAGTCGTCGAGCAGATCGTCGGCCTTGGCCTTACTGATCATCGATTCGTCGGGTAGGGCGGTCCAGGACTCCATGAACGGCATCTCGGCCAGCGCGGCGATGGTGCGACGGTAGGAGCGCACCGCGTCACGCGCGGCGTCGCGGCAGTCGTCCTCGCTGGAGCCGCCCTCGCGTCCGGCCAGCACCAGGCTCGCCGCCAACCGTTCCAGATCCCACTCCCAGGGCCCGGCCACGGTTTCGTCGAAGTCGTTGATATCCATGACGATGTCACCGTGTGGGGTGCCGTAGAGGCCGAAGTTGGCCGCGTGGGCGTCGCCGCACAGCTGGGCAGTGAGCCCGGTGACCGGTCCGGCGGCGAGGTCGGCGGCCATCAACCCGGCGGCGCCGCGATAGAAGGTGAACGGTGAGGTGGTCATCCGTCCGATTCGAAGCGGCACCAGATGGGCCAGCCGGCCCGCGTTGCTCGCCGCCACGAACGGAAGCACGCCAGGGCGATCCGGGGCGGCGGCCTCGCGATCGCGGGCACCGAAGGGCACCTGTTCGCGCAGGGCCGCGCCGCTTGCGCGGACGTCATCGGCGCTGACGTGGCTGCGGAGGTCGATTCGACTGCTCATCACCGCGTACGCTACCGACTCCGGCCTCCCGTACGGGTGCCCGGTAGGGGAGTAGCCGGCCCAGTACCCGGGATGGTGGTCCGCGCGCCGCCCGAGGTGCGGGCCGGATGGCGCGTCACGGCGCCGATGCGGTATGCACGGGGCTGTGACAAGCGAATCGGGGACGACCGAATCCGGCCAGGGGACCGGGCGCGAGGTGTTGGGCGGCGTCTTCGCCGACCGCATCCTGACCGTGCCCAACGCGCTGAGCGTGCTCCGGCTGATCGGCGTGCCGGTATTCCTGTGGCTGATGCTGGTCGAGCACGCCGACGGCTGGGCCTTCGCGCTGCTCGTCGTCAGCGGCGTCACCGACTTCCTCGACGGGAAGCTGGCCCGGCTGCTGGACCAGTCCTCGAAGCTGGGCGCCCTGCTCGACCCGTTCGTCGACCGGCTGTACCTGGTGACCACCCTGGCCGCCTTCGTGATCCGCGGGCTGATTCCCTGGTGGGTGGCGGCCCTGCTGATCGGCCGTGACCTGATCCTGACCCTGACCCTGTCGGTGTACCGGCGCCGCGATCTGGACCCGCCCGAGGTCATCTATCTGGGCAAGGCCGCCACCTTCGCGCTGATGTCGGCGCTCCCGTGGCTGCTGGCCGGGCAGATGGACTGGCCGGGCGATGGTTTCGGCCGGGCCTTCGGTGGGGCACTACTGGTCTGGGGCACCGCGGTCTATGTCTGGACCGGGGTTCTCTACACCGGGAAGGCCATCGCCGTAGCACGGGCGATCCCGCGCAGGACCGACCACTGACCCGCGCCCGGGTGGGCGCTCGCTATAGAGTTGCGTGCACCGTGCACAACGAAAGGATGCCTTGTGACCCAGACGCCCGAGGACCTGCGCTACACCGAAGAGCACGAGTGGGTGCGTCGGATCGGCCCCTCCAGGGTCCGGGTCGGCATCACCGACTACGCCCAGTCCCAGCTCGGTGACGTCGTGTTCGTTCAGTTGCCTGCCGTCGACGCCGATGTCGCGGCCGGCGACAGCATCGCCGAGGTCGAATCGACCAAGAGCGTCTCCGACATCTATGCTCCGCTGGACGCGAAAGTTGTTGGGGCGAACCAGGAATTGGAGAATGCACCGGAGACCTTGAACACCGACCCCTACGGTTCGGGGTGGCTGTTCGAGCTCGAGGTGAGCGATGCCGCGGCGCTGGACACCGCACTCGGTGAACTGCTCGATGCCGCAGGTTATCAAGGAGTTATCGGGGGCTGACCCGGCCTTCCCAGTTCTCCCTGCACGGGTCCGCCCCGGCAGGGTACGGTCAATGCCAACGGATGTGCTGCCGGCCGCTGGTGGGTTGTGCGGCCGCGACTCGAGGTCGCGGCGGTCGAGGCAGCAGCTGCCTGCATGATTATCAGGTTCGAGGAGGAGAGAAACGGTGAGCGAGAACAAAGACCCGGGTTACGGGGAGACCGCGGCCGAGACGACGTCGGTCTTCCGCGCGGATTTCCTGAACGAGGTCGACGCGTCACGCTCCGGAGAGGCGACCGGCGAGCAGCCGGTCCAGGGTGTCGAGGGACTGCCCGTCGGCGCGGCCCTGCTGGTGGTCAAGCGCGGTCCGAACGCGGGCTCGCGTTTCCTGCTGGACCAGCCGACCACTTCGGCCGGGCGTCACCCCGACAGCGACATCTTCCTCGACGACGTGACCGTCAGCCGCCGTCATGCCGAGTTCCGCCAGGACGAGGATTCCTTCCAGGTGGTCGATGTGGGCAGCCTCAACGGCACCTACGTCAACCGTGAGCCGGTCGATTCCTCCGAGCTGCAGAACGGTGACGAAGTCCAGATCGGCAAGTTCCGTCTGGTATTCCTCACCGGCCCGCGCGCCCAGACCACCGATTCGGCGGCGGGTGCGGGCAGCTTGTGACAGGCGGTGCGCCGGTACACGTGATCGGCGCTCTCACATGAAAGACTCGATGTCATGACGGGCGCGGCGCAGTGGGCTCGCGGAGGCATGTCGATCGGCTCCGTGCTCGACCTGCTGCGGCCGGATTTCCCCGACATCACCATCTCCAAGATTCGTTTCCTGGAGGCGGAGGGGCTGATCCGGCCCGAACGCACGCCGTCGGGCTACCGCAGATTTTCGGTGGCCGACTGCGAGCGGTTGCGTTTCGTGCTCACCGCGCAGCGGGATCAGTACCTGCCGCTGAAGGTGATCAAGGAACAGCTCGAAGCGATCGACAGTGGTGCGGCGACGCTCGGTGTGCGGGAAGCCCGCGCCCGGGCGCACTCCGTGCGCACCGAACCCGAACGCGCCTCCGGCGACGGTGAACGCGCCGCGGCGGGGGAGCGGGCCGCGGCCCCGCGCAGGCTCGGCGTAGTGCCCGGCGAGATCTCCCCGGATGAGCTGCGTTTCGACCACGAGGTCCGGCTCACCCGAGCCGACCTGCTCGAGCAGGCCGGGATCGACGAGAAATTCCTCACCGACCTGATCCGGGCCAATTTGATCACCCCCGGCGCCGCCGGATTCTTCGACGCCGACGCGGTGACGCTGGCCAAAACCGCGCGCGCCATGTCGGAGTTCGGTTTGGAGGCACGGCATCTGCGGGCGTTCAAACTCGCCGCCGACCGGGAGGCCGCCCTGGTCGCGCAGATCGCCGCACCCATCGCCAAGAGCCGCGACGCCGGTGCGCGCGCCCGTGCCGAGGAGACCGTGCGTGAGCTGGCGGCGCTGTCGCTGACCCTGCACACCAGCCTGGTGAAGGCCTCGGTGCGGGCCTCCCTCGGCAACTGATCCGACCGCGGCCGAGACGCCCCCCGGCCGGGCCCGAAGGCCGCGCAACGCCGTGAACTCAGCCATCGCGGCACCGTCGGGAATTCGCTTAGACTCGTGTTACGGCGAGCTCGGGTAGGGACACGGCGGGCTGTCGGCGAGTATTGGGAGGCAGTGCGATGAGCGAAATGCGCGTGATCGGCATCCGTGTCGAGCAGCCACAGAACCAGCCCGTGCTGTTGCTCCGGGAGGTATCCGGTGACCGGTACCTGCCCATCTGGATCGGGCAGGCCGAGGCCACCGCCATCGTGCTGGAGCAGGAAGGCGTCACGCCGATCCGCCCGCTCACCCACGACCTGATCAAGATCTTGATCACCGATCTCGGGCACACCCTGAAGGAGGTCAGGATCGTCGATCTGCAGGAGGGCACGTTCTACGCCGATCTGGTCTTCGACAACGATCTGCGCATCTCCGCGCGCCCGTCGGATTCGGTGGCGATCGCCTTACGCGTCGGCTGCCCGATCTACGCCGAAGAAGCGGTGCTCGACGAGGCGGGTCTGGTGATGCCGGACGAGCGCGAGGACGAGGTGGAGAAGTTCAAGGAGTTCCTCGAGTCGGTCTCGCCCGACGATTTCAAGGCCACCGACAGCTGAGCGCGGAAACTATTTTTTAGACCTTAAGTACAGGTCGAGACTCTTACCGCGCGTCGCGTTTGGTCCGACGAGACCGCTCCCGAGACAATCGAGAAGAGTAATCTCGATAGTTGGGCCACGTCCGTTTCGGCAGGGTCGCGCCGGGGTACCGGTACTCGATTCGTGGCCGTGACGGAGCCGGGTCATCGATGAGGCTGAGAACGCGTCGGCGAAACAAGGGAGTGGTCAGTGGCAGAGCATTACCAGGACGAGGTACAGCCAGGACTGTTCCCGGACGACTCGGTGCCCGATGACCTGGTTGGCTACCGCGTGCCGAGCGCATGCCAGGTGGCCGGGATCACCTACCGGCAGCTCGATTACTGGGCGCGCACCGGTCTGGTCGTCCCGTCGATCCGCGGTGCGGCGGGCTCGGGCAGCCAGCGGTTGTACTCGTTCAAGGACATCCTGGTCCTCAAAATCGTCAAGCGACTATTGGACGCGGGCATCTCGTTGCAGAACATTCGCATCGCGGTCGACCACCTGCGCAGCCGCGGCGTCCAGGATCTGGCCGGCATCACCCTGTTCTCCGACGGCACCTCGGTCTACGAGTGCACCTCGCCCGAGGAGGTCGTCGATTTACTGCAGGGCGGGCAGGGCGTGTTCGGCATCGCCGTCAGCGGTGCCATGCGTGAGCTGACCGGCGCAATCGCCAACTTCCCGGCCGAACGCGCCACCGCGGCCTCCGACCGACCCGAAGACGAGTTGGCCTACCGCCGAAAAGCGCGGATGAACCGTAAGACGGGGTAGCGCCCGTCCGGGCGAGCCTGCACATGGTCGTGGCTCCCGACCGTGCCGAAACGATGGTCCCGACGCCGGGGATGCGCCGGGACCACCGTGTTCTTGAGCACATATCAAGATCACACCGCGCGCTGCCCTGACCTGGCCGCCTCCGGCCAGGAGGCCGCGAACCCGCAGGTAGATCTCGTTGTTTCCGGTTCCGCACGGGTATGCATGGACGCGCCACATGCGCCGCGGGCGTGAGTCGTGGCCGCGCACCCGCGCGGCATGAGGGGGCCGAAAACCCGCCGCGCCACGGCGGCGGCCTAAAATGGCAGAGCGTCGCCGCCGTGCGGGAGAGTTCCGGGCCTCGAGTCCGGGCGCCGAAGGAGCAGCACCTCCCCGTCAATCTCTCAGGCAACAGGGACCGTACGGGCTTCGGCGCCTCTGGAAAGCGGTGGCTGCGGGCTGCCCGCCCATGGGGAAAGGGGTACGGCCGACCGGTCGTCGCCACCGAATCTCTCAGGCGCCACGACAGAGGGGGAGGGCTGGAACCCGTCGACCGCCCGGTCGACCCGCCCGACCTGGGAGTATGCCGTGAGCCGCACCTTCGCCGACCGCCACATCGGACCCCACCGCGCCGAACTCGACCGGATGTTGCCCGTCGTCGGCGTCGAGTCGCTCGATGATCTGGCCGCCGCTGCGATTCCCGCCGGGATCCTCGACGGCTCCGCGCTCGCCGGGTTGCCGCCGGCTGCCAGTGAGCACGAGGTGCTGGCCGAACTCGCCGCGCTCGCCGAGTCCAACACGGTCGCGACCTCGATGATCGGGCTCGGCTACTACGACACGCTGACGCCGCCGGTGCTGGTGCGCAACCTGCTGGAGAACCCGGCCTGGTACACCGCCTACACCCCCTACCAGCCGGAGATCAGCCAGGGCAGGCTCGAAGCGCTGCTCAACTTCCAGACCATGGTCTCGGACCTGACCGGCATGGAGGTCGCCAACGCGTCCATGCTGGACGAGGCCACCGCCGCCGCCGAGGCGATGACGCTGCTGCGGCGCGCGAACCGTTCCGAGTCCGCGCGGTTACTCATCGACACCGACCTGTTTCCGCAGACCCGCACCATTCTCTACACGCGCGCCGAACCGCTCGGCATCGAGATCGTGGAAGCCGACCTGGCCACCGGCCAGCTGCCCGACGGTGACTTCTTCGGTGTGCTCACCCAGGTTCCGGGTGCCTCCGGCCGGATCGTGGACATGGCGCCGATCATCGAGGCCGCGCACGAGCGGGGCGCGCTCGTGGCTGTGGGGGCCGATCTGCTGGCGCTGACGTTGATCACCCCGCCGGGTGAGCAGGGCGCCGATGCCTGCTTCGGCACCACCCAGCGCTTCGGCGTGCCGATGGGCTTCGGCGGTCCGCACGCGGGGTATCTGTCGGTGCACGCCAAGCATGCGCGGCAGCTGCCCGGTCGACTGGTGGGTGTGTCGGTCGACGCCGATGGCGCGCCCGCCTACCGGCTGGCTCTGCAGACCCGTGAGCAGCACATCCGGCGCGAGAAGGCCACCTCCAACATCTGTACCGCGCAGGTGCTGCTGGCCATCGTCGCCGCCATGTACGCCAGCTACCACGGTGCGGACGGCCTGCGCTCGATCGCGCGCCGGGTGCACGGGCATGCGACCGCGATCGCCGCGGGCCTGGATGGTGCCGTGGTGCACGAGCGGTTCTTCGACACCGTGCTCGCGCATGTGCCCGGCGGTGCGGAAGCCGTTGTCGGCAAGGCCAAGTCGCGTGGCATCAATCTGCGTCTGGTCGACGCCGACCGCGTCGGCATCGCCTGCGATGAAGCGACTACCGAGGCGCACGTGGCGGCGGTGCTCGAATCCTTCGGTACCGCACTGCCTTCGGAGAAGCCGGGTGGCGAGCCGGTGTCGATCGAGACCCGCACCTCGCAGTTCCTGACCCATCCCGCCTTCACCAGCTACCGCACCGAGACCGCGATGCTGCGCTATCTGCGTCGGCTCTCCGACAAGGACATCGCGTTGGACCGCAGCATGATTCCGCTCGGTTCCTGCACCATGAAGCTGAACGCCACCGCCGAGATGGAGGCGATCACCTGGCCCGGGTTCGCGCGGGTGCACCCGTACGCGCCGGTCGAGGACGCGCCCGGGCTGCTGCGTCTGATCGCAGATCTGGAGGGTTGGCTGTCCTCGATCACCGGCTACGACTCGGTGAGCCTGCAACCCAACGCAGGCAGCCAAGGGGAGTACGCGGGCCTGCTGGCGATTCGCCGCTACCACCTCGATCGCGGCGACACCCATCGCGACACCTGCCTGATCCCCTCGAGCGCGCACGGGACGAACGCGGCCTCGGCCGCCATGGCGGGCCTGCGGGTCGAGGTGGTGGCCTGCCGCGACAACGGCGACGTCGACCTGGACGATCTGCGCGCCAAGGTCGCCGACCACGCCGACCGGCTGGCCTGCATCATGATCACCTACCCGTCCACGCACGGCGTGTACGAGCACGAGGTCGCCGAGCTGTGCGAGCTGGTGCACGAGGCGGGCGGACAGGTCTACATCGACGGCGCGAACCTGAACGCGCTGGTCGGACTCGCGCGGCCGGGCCGATTCGGCGGCGACGTCAGCCATTTGAACCTGCACAAGACCTTCTGCATCCCGCACGGCGGCGGCGGACCCGGTGTCGGACCGGTGGCGGTGCGTTCGCATCTGGCGCAGTACCTGCCCGGCGATCCGCTGGAGCCGGGTTCGCACGCGGTGTCGGCGGCGAAGTACGGTTCGGCCTCGATTCTGCCGATCACCTGGGCCTACATCCGGATGATGGGCGCCGACGGCCTGCGCCGGGCGACCCTGTCGGCGATCGCGTCGGCCAACTACATCGCCCGCCGGCTGAACGACCACTTCCCGGTGCTCTACACCGGCGAGAACGGTATGGTCGCCCACGAATGCATCCTCGACCTGCGCGAGATCACCAAGCAGACCGGCGTCACCGTCGATGATGTGGCAAAACGTTTGGCGGATTACGGTTTCCACGCGCCGACGATGAGCTTCCCGGTGGCGGGCACGCTGATGGTCGAGCCCACCGAGAGTGAAGACCTCGCGGAGCTGGACGATTTCATCGAGGCGATGATCTCCATCCGCCGCGAGATCGACCAGGTCGGCGCGGGCGTCTGGCCGGTCACCGACAATCCACTGCGCGGTGCGCCGCATACCGCCGCGAGCCTGGTCGGGGAGTGGGACCACCCCTACAGCCGCGAGATCGCCGTCTACCCGCGCGGTCTCGGGCATGCCCGCGCCAAGGTCTGGCCGCCGGTGCGCCGCATCGACGGCGCCTTCGGCGACCGCAACCTGGTGTGCTCCTGCCCACCGCTGGACGCCTACACCGACTGACGGATACCGGGCCTACGTCGCCGCGGATCGTGAAATGTCCTGGCGATCGGGGTATTCGTCAATCGTGCACCTTGCCGACGCGGGCAGCTGGTGGACCTCGTCGTAGATGACCAGGCCCTGTCGCGGACGTCGAACAGCCCCGCCGTGGAGGTCGGACGACGCGCAACCGGCCGGCGTCAGAGCGCGCCGGCGCGGGCGGCGGCTATCGCGGCGCGGGCGGCTGCTTCGGCGGCGTCGGCGGTGACCGGCTCGTGTGAGATGAACAGCCGGTAGTAGATCGGGGCGACGGCGAAGCGGATCACGGCGTGTGCGTCGACGGTTTCAGGCAGTTCCCCTCGGGCGACGGCGCGGTGGATCACCTGTGCGGACTGCGCGTGGCGCGCGGTGAAGAAGGCGTTCAATGCTGTTGCCGCCGCGGGATTCTGCATGGCGGCGGTGATGAACGCGGTGGAGATCGGGCCGGCCTGCGGATCCGCGAAGCCGGTGCGCACCAGCTCGACGATGGCGCGCAGGTCTTCATCGAGGCTGCCGGTGTCCGGGATCGGCCACGCTTCGGTGGCGGCGAGGTCGAGCGCATCGGCGATGAGCCCTTCCGGATCGGTCCAGCGCCGGTAGACGGTGGTTTTGTGCACCCCGGAACGTCTGGCGACGTTCTCCATGGTCAGGCCTGGATAGCCATGCTCGGCCAGTTCGGCGATGGTCGCTGCGCGCACCGCATCGCGCACACGCGCGCTGCGTCCGCCCGGCCGCTTCTTGACCTCCAAAGACAACTCCTGTTGCGTTAGATCCACTAGTGTCGTAGCTTAAGGCTACACAAGTTGCAATTGGAATCCGTCCTCGGCCACGAGCTACGGGCGCGGCGAGGAAAGCCGAGAAGGGAACCCACAAGTTTGACCGACAACATCCAGACGATCGACGTACCCGGCGCCCCCTACGGCGTGACGATCGCCGCCGACGGCGCGACCTGGTTCTCCATGGCGACCACCGGTGCCATCGGCCGCTACCGCGCCGGCGCGATCGACACCTTCGGCCTCGATCCCGCCGACGGACAGCCGACCGTCATCATCGAAGGCCCGGACGCGGCGATATGGTTCACCGAATTCCGCGGCAACCGGATCGGCCGGATCACCGCCGACGGCGAACGGACGAGCGTCGCCGCCGACGCGCCGTACGGTCTGTGTGTCGGTCCCGACGGGACACTGTGGTTCACCGAACTGCAAGCCGGGCACATCGCCAGGCTGGGCGCGGACGGCGAGACCGCTCGCTTCCCGGTGCAGGGCATGCCGTCGATGATCGTCGCGGGTCCCGATGCGGCACTGTGGGTCACCCTCAATCAGGCCAATGCGATCGGCCGCAGCACCACCGCGGGCGAGATCACCGTCTACCCGCTGCCCACCGAGGCGGCCAACCCGGTCGGTATCACCGCGGGCCCCGACGGCGCACTGTGGTTCGTGGAAATCGGAGCCGGACAGATCGGCCGCATCAGCACCGACGGTGCCATCGACGAGTTCCCGCTGCCGGACCGCGCCGCGCGCCCGCACGCCATCGTCGCCGGTCCCGACCAGGCGCTGTGGTTCACCGAATGGGGCGCCGGACGACTGGGCCGGATCACCACGGACGGCAAGATCACCAGCGTGGAGTTGCCGGGCGCCGAGCCGCACGGCCTGGCGGCCGGTACCGATGGAATCATCACGGTAGCAATGGAATCCGGCGTCCTCGCGCGGGTTCCCGTCAACGCGCTGTCCTGAGGCGCGGGGTGTCCGGCCGCCTGAACCATTTCCGTCGCGGGGTAGGCCTGGTTCGGCCAACGGCTGTGCCGCAGTCCGCTCCGACGGATCGGCAGTGGTGAATCTTGGTGCCCGCGGTCAGAACAGCTGAGCGGCCCGACCACATGCATGATGTTGTACTCGGCGGCACCGCCGGATCGCGCGGACCGCGACGGGTTCGCCTGCTGGACTGCCGTCCGGCCGGCTGCGGCGCTTGTACCTGTCAGCGGACCTAGGTCGTGGTCAGGGCTTGCACCATAGCCGTACCGAAGCTGATGTCATTGGACGTCGGCACGCGGGTGTAGGTGCCGCCGGTGCGCTCGGTGACCGAACGCAGCGTGTCTGTGCCCTCTGAGCCGATGACGATCACATCCACCCGCACCGGGGTGGCCGGATCGCCTGCGGCGGTCAGATCGGCGAGCAGCTGCGCACCGGTCAGTGCGGAATCGTCCTCGGGGCCATCGGTGATCAGCAGCACCGAATTGGTGCGGCCGCTGGTGTACCCGGAGACGGCGGCACGGTAGGCCGCCAGCAGCGCGGGATAGCACTGATCGGCCCGGAGGTCCGAGGGCCGGATGGTGTTCAGTGATGCGGTGACCTCGGTGCGGTGTTCGGCGGCCAGCGGCGCGGTGGCCGCCTGCACCCGATAGGGGGTGGTGCCGTCGAGGTTCTTGCCGAATGTCCAGACCCCGAGGCCGAAATCGGGGGGCATGACATTCATGGTGGACCGCAATGCGCCGAGAGTATTGGTGAGCCGAGTGGTGGAGCCGTCGGTGCCCGCCATCGACGCGGACACGTCGAGCAGCACGGTCGCCGAGACGCCGAGCACCGGATCGTCAAGTGTGGCACGGACCTTGTCGAGCGCGGCGCGCGTCGGCACCGCAGTGGTGGTGGCGGGGGCGGGGCCGAAGCCGGCGGCGGCGAACACGGCGGCCTGCTGCGGGGCGCGCAGATAGTCGACGAAAACGCCGGCGGCCCTGTTCTGGGCGGTGTCGACCCAATGGCCGGTCATCATGGCCGCCGGATAATCGGCGACGGGCGCGGCGCCGGCGGGCACGAATGTGGTGAGCCCGCCGTGCGCGTTGATTTGCTGCTCAGTAGCTGCTACCGCGTGCAGGGCGGCGGCCGCGGGCGGAGCGGAGGTGAGAGCTCCGAGTGCGCTGCGGGTGTCGGCGACCTCCGGTGCGCTGGTGGCCAAAGCGGACACGGCCGCGACCACCTGACCGGACCGTGCGGCCTCCTCGGTGAGCGGCTCGGTCCCCGACACCCCCGACGCGACGGCGGTCGCGGCGGCCAGGGTGGCATCGCCGGGCGGCATCGCCATCGCGAGCCCACCCCACGGCAGTTGCAGCTCATCGAGCGAACTGCGTTGCAGCCGAGGCAGATCCGCCCAGGTGATGCCCGCACGCTGCAACGCCGCGCCGAGCTCACCGGGGACCGCCAAGGCGATCGGACTGACCGCCACCGGCGCAGGCGTGCCCTGAATGAGCCCGGGCATCCGCACCGATTCGATCTGGCGCATCGACTCGGGGATCCACAGCGCAGGCTGCGGGCCGAGCGCGGGATCCCACGGGGCGTTCGCGGTGAACGTCGCGACCACCGCCGAGGCCGGCCTGCCCTGCACCGCCACCGTCACGCAGTGATCGCCGACGATCGGCTCGGTGGCGTTGTAGCGATCGGCGATCGTCCGCACCGGCGTTTCGATCGACGGATCGACGGTGACGTTGAGAACGGTGTCGCCCTCCACGCACTCCGCGGCCGCCGCGCTGCTGTCGCTGCTCGAGCGGTCGCGTAACTGGAACCAGCCGAACACCGCGCCGACGAGTAACAGCACAGCCACCACGGCGATAACCGGACCTTTGCTGATCCCCCGTGACCTGGAATGGCTGCGATGTGTACCCACGAGGCACGAGTGTATGCGTGTGTGTGCCGCCACACCCGGGCTGTGGCCCGCCTCCGGAGGACGGGGACGGGCCACAACTGGCGGATCATTATTCGCGGATGACCCGTCCGCGATCGAATTCGTGCCCACCCCACACACCGGACTGTCCGGTGCGCTCGGCGAAGTCGCCGCAGGCCGCGCGGATCGGGCAGCCGCCGCAGACTTCTCGGGCGTAGGCGAAATCCTGCGACGGGTACGGGAACCACGCCTCATGGTTGGGGTCGCCGCGGCAGGCGGCGCGATGCCACTCCCGGCTGTCCGACAGCGGGAGCAGGTCGGTCAAGGTGGTGATGGTCATGGCGATCCTCTCCTTTCTGCGGATCCGGTCAGGTGGTGGCAGCGAGCTGCTTCCAGATGTGGCGCTGCCGCTTGGCCAGCGGATCGGGGGCCTTCGGCTGCCACAGCAGCCGCATCCCCGCCTCCTCGGGGGTGCGGTCGGCCTTGCTGGTGTTGCACGGCGCGCAGCAGGCGATCAGATTGGCCCAGGTGTTGGGCCCGCCGCGGCTGCGCGGACGGATGTGGTCGACGGTGCGCGCCCACCCCGCGCAGTACCCGCACCGGTGCTTGTCGCGGCGCAGGACACCTGCCAGGGTGGCCCGGCTCTCGTCGCGCACCTGGGTCACATGCTCGAGGTAGACGTAGCGAAGCAGTCGAATCGTCTCGGGCAGAACGATTTCCAGATGCTTGGAGCGAATCGGGAAGCGCGGCTCCCGCTCGGCGATCGACTCGGCGGCGCCGCTGAGCAACAGCACCACCGCGCGGTCGGCGGCGATCTCGTCGATCGCCTCGTAGCTGGCATTGAGTACCAGCACCGGGGTGTGTATCCAGTTGTCGGCAGACGGGGCCACCACGGCGGTGGCGTGGCGTATCGGCATGGGTATCACCATGTTTCGGCAGAGCGAGAAGGGGATCGATCAGAGGAATGGGGGAGCGGGGCTGGGAATCAGCGGCCGTCCTGGAGGCGACCGGACTCGAGTTCCGCGCTCGCGATGCCCAGCATGAGCCGCGACTGGGCGCATACGACCGGAGCCCACAACCGCACGGGTTTCTGCGTCGAGTACAAAGCCACCTCCTCCTCTCCTGAGTTCTCGTCGATCACCGCCGGATGCGGTCGATCAGCGTCGGATCATGGTGACACACCGGATGTGGTGTTGTCGGGCCATTTTTCGGCCGTCGTACCCAGGCCGGTGGTCCTTCACGCCTGTTGCAGCAGCGCCGCACCGAAGGAGACGTTGAACCGGTCACACCAGATGGACACGCTGGTCAGCCGGGTCAGGTCGACCTCGGCCGGAATCGGGTAGTTCTGATTGCCCTTGTTGCCGCGCAGCTTGCCCAGGTCGTGGTAGGCGCCGTCGTCGAAGACGCCCCACCCATCTCGACCGGACAGCACCGGCGCGTCCGACAGCCACAAGTGCAGGTCGGGGCCGTCGGAGGTGTCGAGATTCTCCAGCCGCAGGATCCGGCTGCCGTCGGGGAGACGCAGGACGACCACGGTGCCGGAGGTGTCGTGCTCATGGGAGATGAGCGCGCCGCGCGCGAGGACCTGCGGTTCGGCGGGCGGCGCACCGGGGGTGAGCGGCGCATCGACGGTCGGCGCGGCCTCGTCGAGGGTGGTGCTGGTGAACAGCCGCCACGGCTGGAAGTACGCCAGCCCGATTCCGACACCGGTCGCCACGATCAGCGCCAGAATCCAGGTCAGGGGCGAACGGGCGAGTCGTTTCACGGCCATCTCCCTCGGTGTCTGCCCGCTGCGCTACGAGGGCGGGCGCCGCCTACCATTCAACTCCTCCCGGGCCCCAGGGGCACACTTCCGAAATGGAGGCTCTCGGTCGCACCGGCAGGGTGCCCTGGTTCGGCATCCTCGCGGGGCCACCCACCGCGACACCTGCCACCGGAACCGACCTGCGATGAGGTCGGCGGCCGCCCTGGTGCGGCCTGATCGCCCGAACCGACGACCCGCGGCGCAGCCGCATCGACCAGGGCGTCATCCCATCGGGCCGTGCCCGAGCAACACCCGCCCGGTGAACCGGGTCTGCTTGGCCCGGGGCAACGGATGGAACAGGCAGCCGTGGATGTCGCGGTAGTACATCTCCAGCTCGCAGGTGCGCGAGTAGCCCACACCGCCGACGGTCTCGACGGCCAGCCGCACCGTGTCGATCAACGCGTTCGCCGCCACGGTCTTTCGGCTGAGAATCCGCGCCGCGTACGGCTCGGTGGCGGCGAATTCCAGGTTGTCCGATGCGGTGAACATCGCCGCGATCAGGTCCTCGGCGGTGGTGTGCGCGTTCATCATCTCGCCGGCCAGTTGCAGCGTGTGCGGGTCCGCCCGGCCGGTGATCAGTGCGGCGGTCAGCTCGACGGCGGCGTCGGCGATGCCGAGATAGGCCGACATGACCAGCGGCATCGCGGCGCCGATCACGGTGTTGAGGATCGGCGGCCAGGTGTCGGCGGGCCGGATCATCGCCACGGCGGCGTCGGGGACGAACACCTCGTCGAAGACGATGGTGTGCGAGCCGCTGGCCCGCAGCCCGAGCGTGTCCCAGGTCTGCTCGATCCGCACGCCGGGCGCGTTCATGGGGATCGCGCAGTGCAGTACCCGCGGGCCATCGGGAGCGTCGTCCCAGCGGATGCTGGTCACCGCGACCGTGCCGACCTCGCAGCCGCTGGCAGGTGCCTTCCGCGCGCTCACCAGGTAGCCGCCGTCGACCCGGTGGGCGCGGCCGTTGGATTCCACCCAGTCCGAGGCTCCGGTGCTCACCAGGATCGCACCCGAAACCACCTTGCCGAAGACCACGCCGGCGTCCATACCGTGCTTGTGCCGCCACACCTGCGCGGCCACCAGATGCGAATGCATCGCGAACGCGACGGCGGTCGCGGGATCGTGGCGGCCGAGCTCGCGCAAGATCGCGCCCATCTCGCGGTGGGTGGCGCCGCCGCCCCCGAATTCGCGCGGGACCAGCGCGGCGGTGAGACCTGCGGCGCGGAGTCGATCGAAGGCTTCAGTGGACAACCGGCCGCTGCGGTCGCGTTCGGCGACGCCGGGGCGCAGTGTTTCGCCGACCTCGCGGGCTCGGGCGATCCAGTCGGTGGTGTCGAGGAGGTCTGTGGTGACAGTCATGGACGAAGCTACGAGCGTGGCCCGCCCGCGGTTCGATCTGTCTTGTCGCCGCCCGGTCCGGCATCGCGCCCGAGGTCATCGGCCGACCTTCGGATCACCGTCGTCCTCGGGACGCTGTTCGACCGGGCCGAGGTGCTGTTATCGGGCGACCCGACGCAGGCCGGACCGACGCCAGAGGTATCCCTCAGAGATTGCCGACGATGTGTTCCAGCCGCCGTGCGACGTGCTCGCGGGCCTGCTCGCGCAACGCCGGCCGATACCCCGAGGGGTACACCGGATCGCCGGGCGGGTAATTCTTCAACACCTCTTTGGCGAGGGTGATCTTGTGCACCTCGGTCGGCCCGTCGGCCAGGCCCATCACCTCGGCGTAGTTCATCATGTCGACGAACGGCAGATCCTGGCTGACGCCGATCGCGCCGTGCAGGTGCAGCGCGCGCTGGGCGATATCGTGCATCACCTTCGGCATCGCGACCTTGATCGCGGCTATGTCCTTGCGCACCTTCAGATAATCCTGCTCCTTGTCGATGCGCCAGGCGGTGCGCAGCACCAGCAGCCGGAACTGTTCCATCTCGATCCAGCTGTCGGCGATCCGTTCCTGGGTCATCTGCAAGCTGCCCAGCGGGCGGCCCTTGCGCATCGGGCGCGATACCGCGCGTTCGCACATCATGTCGAAGGCCTTGCGTACCGACGCGACGGTGCGCATCGCGTGATGTACCCGTCCGCCGCCGAGCCGGGTCTGCGCCACGATGAAGCCCTGACCCTCCGCGCCGAGCAGATGATCGGTGGGCACACGGACATCGGTGAACCGCAGGTGGCCCTCGTGCTCACTGAACCCGTGCACGTGGAAGTTCTTGACGATCTCGAGTCCCGGTGTGTCCGCGGGCACGATGAACATCGACATGCCCTGGTACGGGCTGACATCCGGGTTGGTCACCACCATGACGATGTGGAACGCGGCGAACTGGGCGTTGGAGTTGAACCACTTCTCGCCGTTGATGACCCAGTGGTCGCCGTCGCGCACGGCGCGGGTCGTGAACAGCGTCGGGTCAGAACCGCCGGTGGGTTCGGTCATCACGTAACAGGAACCGATCTCGCCCGCCAGCAGCGGTTCGAGGTACTGCTTCTTCTGCTCCTCGGTCCCGTAGTGGGCGAGGATCTCCGCATTGCCGGAATCGGGCGCTTGGCACCCGAACACCGACGGCGCCCAGACCGATGTGCCGAGCACCTCGTTGAGCAGCGCGAGCTTCATCTGCCCGAACCCGGGCCCGCCCAGCTCGGGACCCAGATGGCAGGCCCACAGTCCCTGTTCCTTCACCTTCTCCTTCAGCGGGCGCATCAACGCCATCGCCTCGGTGTCGGTGCGGTCGTACGGGTTCGGGTAGATCAGGTCCAGCGGCTCGACCTCGGTGCGGACGAAGTCGGCGGCCCAGTCCAGTTTCGCCTGGTACTCCGGATCGGTCTCGAAATCCCAAGCCATGGTCGGCCTTTCGTCGGCGTCGGCGCTGCGCCCGCGCAACCTCGGGGATCGCGGGTGGTGCGTAGAGCACACTATCCACCGCCGCGGAGCCCAGCAAGGGGCGCCGGGACCTCCGACTACCCGTCGGTGCGCGGTAAAACGCCCGGTAGGGTCTGGTGGCGTCGGAACATACCGGCCGGTGCCGGTGTTGACCCCGACGCATCGTCGTAGCACTACCGACGGGTAACATGGCTGCGACTTTTCCTACTCGTTTCTCGACAAGTGAGGCTTAGATGACAGAGCGGATTCAGGTCGGCGGGCTACAGGTGGCACGCGTTCTCCACGAGTTCGTAGAGAACGAGGCGCTTCCGGGTACCGGCGTGGATTCCGCCGCGTTCTGGGCCGGTGCGGAACAGGTGATCAACGATCTCGCCCCGCGCAACCGGGCCCTGCTGGCCGAGCGCGACGAGATCCAGGGCAAGCTCGACGCCTGGCACGGCGAGAACCCCGGCGCGAACTACGACAAGGCCGCCTACAAGAACTTCCTGACCGAGATCGGGTACCTGCGTCCCGAGCCGGCCGATTTCCAGATCACCACCCAGAACGTCGACGACGAGATCGCCACCACCGCCGGTCCGCAGCTGGTGGTGCCGGTGATGAACGCGCGCTTCGCGATCAACGCCGCCAACGCCCGCTGGGGTTCGCTCTACGACGCCCTCTACGGCACCGACGCCATCCCCGAGGACAACGGCGCCGAGAAGGGCAAGGGCTACAACAAGGTCCGCGGCGACAAGGTCATCGAGTGGGCGCGCAACTTCCTCGACGATTCGGTCACCCTGATCACCGGCTCGCACATCGGCTCGACCTCCTACAAGATCGTCGATGGTGAGCTCGAGGTCGGCCTGGAAGACGGCACCGAGATCGGCCTGGCCGACGCCTCGCAGCTGGTCGGCTACCTCGGCGACCCGGAATCGCCGTCCTCGATCCTGCTCAAGCACAACGGCCTGCACATCGAGATCCAGATCGACCCCGAATCGCCCATCGGCAGCACCGACAGCGCGGGCATCAAGGACGTGGTGCTCGAGTCCGCGGTCACCACGATCATGGACTTCGAGGACTCGGTCGCCGCTGTCGACGCCGAGGACAAGGTGCTCTGCTACCACAACTGGCTGGGCCTGATGAAGGGCACGCTCGCCGAAGAGGTCAGCAAGGGCGGCAAGACCTTCACCCGCACCATGAACCCCGATCGCGTCTACACCGCGCTCGACGGCTCCGAGCTGGTGCTGCACGGTCGATCGCTGCTGTTCGTGCGCAACGTCGGCCACCTGATGACCTCCGACGCCATCCTCGACGCCGAGGGCAACGAGGTGCCCGAGGGCATCATGGACGGCCTGATCACCTCGCTGATCGCCAAGCACTCGCTGGGCGGCGACACCGAGCTGAAGAACAGCCGCACCGGCTCGGTCTACATCGTGAAGCCGAAGATGCACGGCCCCGACGAGGTCGCCTTCACCAATGAGCTGTTCGGCCGCATCGAGGACGTCATCGGCGTGCCGCGCAACACCCTCAAGGTCGGCATCATGGACGAGGAGCGCCGCACCACGGTCAACCTCAAGGCCTGTATCGCCGCCGCCAAGGACCGCGTGGTCTTCATCAACACCGGCTTCCTCGACCGCACCGGCGACGAGATCCACACCTCCATGGAGGCCGGGCCGATGGTCCGCAAGGCCGATATGAAGGCCCAGCAGTGGATCGCCTCCTACGAGGACTGGAACGTCGACACCGGCCTGGCCACCGGCCTGCCGGGCAAGGCGCAGATCGGCAAGGGCATGTGGGCCATGCCGGACCTGATGGCCGACATGCTGGTGCAGAAGATCGGCCATCCGAAGGCCGGCGCCAACACCGCCTGGGTGCCCTCGCCCACCGCCGCCACCCTGCACGCCACCCACTACCACCTGGTGGATGTGTTCAAGCGGCAGGCCGAGCTGGCCAAGGGCGGCCCCCGCGCCACCGTCGACCAGATCCTGGAGATCCCGCTGGCCGCCGACATCAACTGGTCGGCCGAGGAGAAGCAGCAGGAGCTGGACAACAACTCCCAGTCCATCCTCGGTTACGTGGTCCGCTGGATCGACCAGGGCGTCGGCTGCTCCAAGGTGCCCGACATCAAGGACGTCGCGCTCATGGAGGACCGCGCCACACTGCGCATCTCCAGCCAGCTGATGGCCAACTGGCTGCGTCACGGCATCGTCTCCGCCGACGACGTGGTGGCCAGCCTGGAGCGGATGGCCCCGGTGGTCGACCGCCAGAACGCCGGCGACCCGAACTACCGGCCGATGGCGCCCGACTTCGCCGGCAGCATCGCCTTCCAGGCCGCCAAGGAGCTCATCCTGGAGGGCACCAAGCAGCCCAACGGCTACACCGAGCCCATCCTGCACCGTCGTCGTCGCGAGGCGAAGGCGCTGGCTGCCAAGTAATCTGCAGTGCGTGAAAAGTAGCTCCCAGCAGCTGTTTCGGCGGAGGCCCCGTACCCGATACATTCCGGTGCGGGGCTTTTGCCGTCAGTGGGGATCAGCTCGAATAACGGTCCGTCACGCTCGAGACGGCCACACATCGAGATGTGTCACCGTGGTCGACGAGAAGGCCTGTCCTACAGGTCGAGGCGCTCCCCGAAACTATGCGGCCGTGCGCGCGGGATGGGCGGTCTGCGTGAGTACTCAGCGGCGCCGGTTGTGGGTGTGTAGGTAGAGGTCGCGCAGCAGGCTCACTTCGGACAGGTGGTGGATCAGCTCGCGGTTGACGTGCAGGACGAGGTCGGCCATCGGTGCGTCGGGGAACGGCTCCGCCGGGCCCATCGGCGCCCGCAGACCCGCCTCGTCCAGGCCGCGTACCCCGGTCAGCCAGCAGTCGAGCTGGGCGTCGAGCTGGTCGAGCGCGGTGCCCGCGTCACCGGCGAACTCCCAGGTGTCGTACGACGCGGCCGGCGCCCCGAAATGCGCGGCGTTGCGTGCGGCGAGAACGCCTGCGATGACGTGGCCGAGGCGCCAGGAGATCGTGGTGAACGGTGCGGGGGAGGGCACCGGAACCGCGTAGTCCATCGTGAAATCCCCGGCGCCCAACCGGACCGGCGCCGTCGAGGTGCCGCGCGGTCGCACGCTCCAGGCGTTCGGCACCGGGGCCCAGGCATACTCGCCGTCGGTCAGGCCGTCGAGCCGGTCCCGGAGTTGATGGCTCCAGTGCACCTCCAGTTGCGCGCGCAAGGTCTGGTTCCAGTCGAAATGATCTGCTTGCATGCGGCTACCGTGACACCGCTGGCGGACAGGATCGGTCCGCTTTCAACGGCAGGGTGGATGACATGGATACGGCAGACGGCGACCAGCGCAGCACGACGGAACGGGTGCTCGCCCTGCTCGGGCTGTTGCAGCAGCACCCGTTATGGACCGGGCCCGAGCTCGCGCGGCGACTCGGGGTGACACCAAGGACGGTGCGCCGCGACGTCGAGCGGCTGCGCGCCCTCGGCTACCCGGTGCACGCCGGTCAAGGTGTCGGCGGCGGATATCGGCTCGGCCCCGGGCGGGACCTGCCGCCGTTGCTGTTCGACGACGAGGAGGCGATCGCCACCGTGGGCGCGCTGCTGTCGGGCGCCGCAGGTAGGGCTGCGGGCGCAGGCGATGCGCGGCTGGGCGCCCTGGCCAAGCTCGACCGGGTGCTGCCCACGCGGTTGCGGCACCGAGTGCGGGCGCTGTCCGGCTCGGTGGAGTTCTTCGGTCACGGTGGCATGACGGCCGACCCCAAGGCTCTCATGACCCTGGCCAGGGCCTGCCTCGACGACGTCGAGGCCGGATTCGACTACCCGATCGGAGGCGGGGCCGGGAACGCGGTGCGACGGCGGCGGGTCGAGCCCTACCGCCTGGTCGCCTCCGACCGTCGCTGGTACCTGTTCGCCTACGATCTCGACCGTGACGGCTGGCGAGCCTTCCGTGTGGATCGCATGAGCGATGTCGTCGCGCGGACCTGGCATTTCCAGCCGCGCGCCGCGCCGGATGCCGCCGCGTTCGTGCAGGAAGGTGTCGCGAGCCGGGTCTACCCGCACCGGGCGCGGTTCCTCCTGCACGCCCCGGCCGACACCGTGCGTGCGCAGATCCCCGCGTCAGCGGCCGTCGTACGCCCGCGCGGGCCCGATCGGTGTGAAATCCGCACCGGCGCCGACACAGGACTCGACGCGGCCCTCGTGCGTGTGCTGTTGCTGGGCCACGATTTCGAGGTGCTCGACCCGCCCGAGCTCGCCGAGCGTTGCAGCGTACTGGGGCAGCGACTGTCGGCGGCGGGTTCCGCCGGCGCACCACCATCAGCGAACCCGGCGACCGGGTGAGGATTGCGGGTTCATCTCTGGGCGCGGCGGTATCGGCCGAAGTTCGCGCGGATGGCGTAGTTGGCCGGTTTCGAACGGATTCGGTTCGGGGCATTGTCGCTCACCAGATTCGCGGCTCTCGCCCGGCGATCGATTCATCGGAGCGGCTCGTCGGCGAGGCGTTGTAGGTAGCCGGCGAATCGGCGGCGGTCGTGTTCGCTCCACGCCGCGGTGAGCTGGTCAAAGCAGCGGCGTTGCCAGTCGTGGGACGCCGCCAACAGCTCGTGTCCGCTGTCGGTGAGTCGTACGACGGTCCGGCGGCGGTCGCGGGTGGAGTCGCTGCGGGCGAGGTATCCGGCCGTGACGGCGTCACGCACCATGCGGCTGGCGCCGGAGTGGTCGAGACCGAGCTGCTCGGCGACGTCGGTGACCGCCGCTTCCGCGTTCGCCCGAAGCGCGGCGGCGACGGCTTCGACGAAGGCTCGCGAAGTGGCCTGACCTGGAGTACGGCTCCGGCCCGGAGCACGGGTGGGACCGGCGGATCAACCACTTGGCCGGAGGGCGCGGGGTCTACGTGCACGCCCCCGACGGACACAGCTACGAGCTGTTCACCGCCGTTCCCTGAACCGCAGGGGCGAGGCCCGTAGTTCTGCGGAGGGCATCAGTCGTGTCGGCGACGCGGGCTGAGGGCTGCTCCTCGGCGACCGCGAGAATCGCGACTCGAAACCGCGCGCGATCAAGCGTCGCTCCCGCCCGGCACAAATAGTCGCTGCGTGATTGCTGAGGACGTCTCGGCTACCTTTTGATCTCATTCTCCTGCTGGCTCCGCGTTTCGTCCTACGATTCAGGCTCCGGTTCTAATGCGTTCTAGCAGGGAAGACGGAAGGGGAAGCCGTGGTCGCGATCAGGGGAGAGCGGGATTCGCTGAGTGGACGCCATAGCGCGGTCCGGACGAGGAGCCGACGGCCGTTGGCGGCCGTGGACCTCGTCACCGGCGCGCTGGTACTGCTGGCCGCGACCGCGGCCCTGGCAGGTCCGGTGGCCGCGGCGATGTTGATGCATCGTCATGGGGTTGTACTGGGCGCGACCGCGCCGGCGTGGTCGCTCGGTCTGGGGATCCTCGCGACCGTGCTGGCATCGGGTAGCGCGGCGGTGATGTTCGCCGTGGCATGGCGGCGGACCCGTTCGAGCGATGTACGCGCCGACGCTGCCTCGACTCCCGTCCAGGTGGCGTCGGTTGACGCTGTGGGCCACCCGATGCGGGGACACCGGATCGCCGGCAGGGTCGCGCGATGACCGCGGCAGACCTGTGCACCGGTGCCACCGCCGCCGAGTGTCCCGTGCACATGCTGGTCGTCGTGCGTGATCCGACTCGTTGCGCGGCGCGGGTGTCCCAACTGCTGGAACGGGCGTGTCACCGCTGGCGCAGACGGGTGAACGCCGGCGGACTCGCGGCGTTGCATCGCTGGTCCGCCATCGAACTCGCGGGATTGGCGCCAGGGGCGCGCTGTCCGATCGACGTGATCGAGGGCGTCGCCGCGGGGATCGAAGTGACCGGCCGGGCACTCGGCGACGACTTGGCCACCGTCCTGACCCTGCACGCCGTGTGCCCGGTCGTGGCCGAATCGGTGACGGTTTCCGCGCCGGCCAGGCCCGGGCTGGTGATCTCGATCTATGGGTCGGCGGCCGACGACGTCGGCCTGGCCGAAGCGCTCGTGGACGTCCTGGCCCTGGATCAGTGTCTGACGGTGACCGGCCGGATCACCCACCGGCCGGCAGCGGTCTCGTCAGCCGAGCCCGGATCGGTCGGCCGGCGCCCGCTCCCGGAAGTCCGCTGGGCTCTGCCCGGTCTCGACGCGGAATGCCCGGAAGAAGTTGCCGTCACCGCCGAACCCGCACGCATGTGCGATGGAAGCCACCGTCTGGTCCCGATGGTCCACCAGTAGTGCGCGGGCGCGCCGGATCCGTCATTGCCGCACCAGTGTCATCGGCCCGCCCCACGCGTCGGCCAGAAGCCGGTGCACTCGCCGCCGCGATATCCGGCAGCCGCGCCCGATGGCCGCCACATCGAGACCGGGGTCGGTCAGGTGGAGGTCGACGAATGCCATCACCTGCTCGTGCCCGACGGTGCGAGCGGCCGGCTCCGAAATGGGTCCGAGCCGAGCCCAGGGGGCATTTCTTGCTCGCATGGCCCGGTCCCGCTTCGGTCGGGGCCATGCGTGCGTGAGGCACGGCCACCGGCGCGGGCGGGTCGGTCCGCTTGGCGCACAGTGACTCTCGCTATGGCCCATGGGTCCTCCGCTGCGGCCCGCATCCCCGCACGCTAGCTTGGTCACCGACATCAAGATCGCTTCAGGGGTGAGCCAGCTCATCCGCCGGTAGAGGGGAAATCGTGCGCGTCCTGCTAGTTGCCAGTGCCTTCAACAGTCTCACCCAGCGCGTTCACACCGAATTGCGGGCACGCGGACACAAGGTGGGGGTCGAATTGGCGCTCGGCGACGATCTGCTGCGCGCGCGGGTGGCCCACTTCCGGCCGGAGCTGATCGTGGCGCCCATGCTCACCACCGCGATTCCCGCCGACATCTGGACCGAGCACACCGTGCTGATCGTGCACCCGGGCCCCAAGGGCGATCGCGGGCCATCATCGCTGGACTGGGCCATCGCCACCGGCGCCCGGGAGTGGGGCGTGACCGTGTTGCAGGCGGTCGAGGAAATGGATGCGGGGCCGATCTGGGCGTCCGTGCCGTTCGAGGTGCCCGCCTGCGGCAAGAGCGAGCTGTATCGCAATGAGGTATCGGATGCGGCCGTGGCGGCGGTGTTGCTGGCGGTGGAGCGCTTCGCCGGCGGGACGTTCGAGCCCGAGCCGCTCGATTACCGCCGCCCGGACGTGCGGGGCGAGCTTCGGCCGTACCACTCTCAGCAGTACCGCCGCATCGACTGGTCCGCCGACCCCACCATCGCGGTGCTGCGCAAACTGCGTGCGGCCGATTCTCAGCCGGGGGTGCTCGACGAGCTGTTCGGCCGTGAGTACTTCGTACACGGCGGGCACAACGAGGACCAGTTGCGCGGCGCTCCCGGCGAGGTGATCGCCACCCGCGACGGCGCGATCTGCCGCGCCACCGTCGACGGTGCGGTCTGGCTGCCGCAGCTGCGGCCACGCCGGGTTCCCGGTGGTCCGGCGACGTTCAAACGCCCGGCCGTCGACGCGCTGGGCGCCGACCTGCCGGACGTCCCCGAGGTTCCGGTGACCCCGGCCGAGGCGGCGGCGCGCGACACCTGGTCCGAGCTGCGCTACCGCGAGGACGGCGCGGTCGGGTATCTGGAATTCGCCTACGGCGGCGGAGCGATGAGCACCGGCCAATGCGAGCGCCTGCTGGCCGCGTACCGGCAGGCCTGCGCCCGGCCGACGGCCGTGCTGGTGCTCGGGCCCGCCCGCGACTTCTTCTCCAACGGCATCCACCTCAATGTCATCGAGGCGGCCGCAGATCCGGCGCTGGAGTCCTGGCACAACATCAATGCGATGAACGACGTGGTCGAGGCGATCCTGACCACCACGGACAAGATCGTCATCTCGGCGCTGGCGGGCAATGCCGCGGCGGGCGGGGTGATGCTGGCATTGGCCGCCGACGAGGTGTGGTGCCGGGAATCGGTGGTGCTCAACCCGCACTACCGGCTGATGGGGCTCTACGGCTCGGAGTACTGGACCTACTCGCTGCCGCGCCGCGTCGGTGAATCCGAGGCCGCCCGGCTCACCCGTGAGACGTTGCCGGTGGGTGCCACGGCGGCGGCCGAGATCGGTCTGGTGGATCGGGTGGCGCCGGGCAGCACGGCGGCCTTCCGCGAATGGGTGCGCCGCGAGGCCGCGGCGCTCGCCGATTCACCGGAGCTGGAGGCGCGGTTGGTGGCCAAGAAGCAGCGACGCGAAGCCGACGAGCTCAGCAAACCGCTGGCCGACTACCGCGCCGAGGAGCTGACCGAAATGCGCCGCAACTTCTACGGCGAGGGCGAGCCCTATCACCGGCTGCGGCGTGAGTTCGTCTACGGTGTCGTCCCCGCCGCTACGCCTGCGTATCTACTCGGCTGACCGGGCGGGCCACCCGGTGGCGCAGTAGAGACACCGATTGGCGACGCCCAGCGCATCCGTGGTGAACTTCTCACCTTGAAATCCTCATTTCGGTGGTTCGCACACTCGTGCACCCGATCGCGGATCGGAAATCGACTAGCAACATCGGAGTAGACGTGCATCTCGAGCACTTCAGCAATGGATGGGTAACCCCTGCCCTGGCCTACCTCATGTCCTTCATCGGGTCGGTCCTCGGTCTACGCTGCGCCGCGCACGCGCGCGCCGCGAAGTCGCCGGCCGGTTGGCTGGTCGCGGCGGCGGTGGCGCTTGGTGGTGCGGGAATCTGGGTCATGCACTTCACGGCGATGCTCGGGTTCGCCATCGACGGCGTGGACATCCGTTATGACGTCCCGCTGACGCTGTTCAGCGCCGCCATCGCGATCGTCGTGGTGCTGGTCGGGCTGGCGATCGTGGTGCGTGGACATCGAGAGGCGATCGCCCTGCCACTGGGCGGCGCGATCACCGGTTTCGGTGTCGCGGCCATGCACTACCTGGGCATGGCGGCGATGAACAGCGGCGCCGCGATGGAGTACGACGCGGGTCTGGTGGCCCTGTCCATTGTTATCGCGGTCGTCGCCGCCACCGCCGCGTTCTGGTTCATGGTGCATGTGCGCGGCTGGGCCAACACGGTCGGCGCGGCGGTGATCATGGGTCTGGCGGTCTGCGGTATGCACTACACCGGCATGATGGCGATGAGTGCACACCATGGTGAGCACCAGGCGGCACCGGAGGGCCTTACGCCGGTGGATCTGCTGACCCCGCTGATCACGACTGTCGCGCTGGTCGTCGTGGGCCTGGTCGTGCTGGTCGGCGTCGCCGAGTTGGAGGTCCGCAGTACGGCCGCCGCCGCGGCGTCACTGGAATCGGACCGCCCCGTCGCCACCACCTTGGCCACCACCGATCCGACGACGCTGGTGAGCAGCGCCCGGGAATGGCCGCGTCAGCCGATCGACCACTGATCGTCGTCGCTCATGGCAGCGGCCGGGCGTCGCGCTGGCCGAGCAGAGCGGCCATCACCCCCGACTCCTGAGATTGGGAGTGGATCATCGACCGCGCGGTTTCCTTGACCGGGCCGGACTCGATGAGCTGATCGGCCGCCTGCGCCATCGCCACCCCGCCCTGGTGGTGGCGCAGCATGAGCTGCAGGAACAGGACCTCGGCGGCGCGGCCCCGGGCGGCGGACAAGGCATCGAGCTCGGCCATGGTCGCCATGCCGGGCATGCTGTGGCCGGCCGGGGTATGTGCCTCCGCCGCTCCCGAATGCCGATGCTCTGGTTCGGCGGCTGCGTGCATCCACGCCATCGGCTGTGGGGACAACGGCGACGCGTTCGCCAGGCGCAGCCAGCCGAGCATGGTGCCGATCTCGATGCGCTGGGTGTCGGCCATCTGCTGGGCCAGCCGCGTGATCGCGGGATCGACCGCGGGATCGAGTCGTTGCACCATGATCAGCGCCTGCTGGTGGTGGGCGGTCATGTCCTGGACGAAGCCGATTTCGGCCTCACCGAGGATCGGATCCGCCGACCGGTCGTCATCGATGAACAGTGGACGCAGCGCCGCCCCGAGGACGAGGAGCAGCACCGCGACCGCCGTGTACCCGGCGATCCGCATTCCGCGTGGCATGCTCACGATCCGACGATGGAGGACTGATTCGGCGGCGGCGTGTACACGCCGTTGTTCAGCTCCAGCACCATGAAGCCGTTGTCCGAACACGCCACATACAGCTTGTCGCCACGCCATTCCGGCGGGGAGAAACACCAGTCGGTGGAGACGTCGCCGAAGGCGAGTCGCCCGGTGCGCGGGGTGAGCGCGTCCATCGGGTTGAACTGGCCCTCGAGCACCGCGCGGACGGCGTTCGGCGCGCTCATCAATGGCACGCCGATGATGGACGCCAGCGCGTGCGGTGAGTTCCACAGCTCGAGGTTGCGTCCGGTGCGGGCGGGTGGATTGAAGTAGGCGATCTCGCGGATGTTTCCGGGGTCCCGTACGTCGAAGACCCGGATGCCCGAGGAGATCCAGCCGCAGGCCAGGGCGGTGGGGTTCGCCTGCCGGTCGGCGGCGCAGTAGTGGGATTCGTAGGCGAAGGCCGAACCGCCCATCGAGGAACCGATATTGCTGTCGACGTGCTGGGGCAGATTGATCTCGAGCTTGAGCTTGGCCGCCACCTTCGGTGCGGTGTCATCGGAGATATCGATCAGCTTGACGCCGCCGGATCCGCCCTCGTCGACGGTGTAGAGGTAGGGCTTGCCGTCGTAGCTGACCGGGACACTGTGCTGGGTCGCCCAGCCGTCGGTCCAGAACACCCGCCCGATGTGATGGACCTGCGGGTTCGGGTCGCGCCGCTGCACCGCGCTGATGTCGAGCACGGTGAAGCCGCCGAGCGCGGAGATGTACATGCGGTTGCCGTCGGGGCTGATGCCGAACCCGTGCGCCTCGATGCCGGTGAGGCCCTGCCACACCACATGCGGATTCGACGGATCGGTGAGGTCGACGGCGCTGACGAATCCGGGAGCGATGCCCGAGGCCCAGTAGGTGCGCCCGTCGGGGGAGAACCCGCCCTCATGGGTGGTGATCGGCAGCGGCATGGCCAGATTCGTGCCGGGCCCCGGGTTCAGCAGGCGCGGATGCGCGCAGTCGGAGATGTCGTAGACCGACAGATAGCCGACCCCGATGCCCACCGGAACACCGGTGCCGACCAGCAGTTTGCGTTCCTTGTTGACCTTCAGGCTCTCCCACGTGCCCGCGAGCATCGCCGGTTCGGTGAGGGTGGCGGTCGGGCGCGGGTTCGCCGGATCGGAGACGTCGAGCACCTGCACGCCGCGGCCCTCACCGAGCAGATTGCCGGGGAAGAACGAGCCCATGTACGCGCAATGCTCGAAGCTGGTGGAGGTGATGCCCGCGCCGCGCCCGGCGAACTGGCCGACCATCGACATATTGCAGCGATAGCCCTGGGTGCTGCGCCCGCTGTCGCGATCGGCCGCCGGAACATCGCCCTGGAGGCCGGGTTCGGGCATCGAGCCGGGCCCGCAGTCCGCGCGCGGCACCGACGTGCGGCCGACGTCGAGGAATTCGCGCACGCCATTGGCGATATCGGATTGCAGGTCGGCCGACGCGCCCGCGGGCAACATCATCGTGGCGATCAGTGCCGCCGCGGCAAGGGCGAACGGCCTGGCACGGCGCAGCATCAACGGACGCCTCATCGCATCCCCCAACTTCCTTGTTGTCGTGGCACGCCGGCGCACAGGGGGCGGGACTTGCGTCTCAGACACCTGGGCGGACGTTGCTGACCGGAGTTTAATAAGCGGGCGGTGCTTCGGGAGTGTTTTCGCGGAATTGTCGGCCGACACAGTCGCAGCGGGTCGGTGACCAGCGAAATGCCTGGCAATGTGGCCGGATTCGGGCCCGATGACAGCGGGCGGCGACGGGCGTCGGTAGCGGTGCGCTATGAATTGCCCGGCGTGGTTCTGTCTGGGTCGTCGGGCTCAGGAGTTGCGTCGGTCGGCGAAGTCGAGCAATTCGTCGCACGCCGCGAGCAGCTGCGCCCGCAACGGTGCGGCCCGCTCAGCGAGCGCGGCTTGAGCGCGTGCGTATTCGGCGCGCCCGGCAGGCGTCTCGATGGCAACGGGGTCGTAGCCGTACTCGCTGAGATCGTATGGGCTGGCCCGCATATCGAGTTCTCGTGCGACGCAGGCGAGTTCGAAGCACTCCTGCAGCAGGTCCGAACCGATGAGCGGGACCAATTTGAAACCCCACTTGTACAGGTCCATATTCGCGTGCAGGCACCCCGGCTGTTCCCGGAGCGGCTGATCGTCGCGGGTGAGCACCTGTGCGTTGCGGCCGACGGCATCGGGGGTGAAGAACCGGAAAGCGTCGAAGTGCGTGCAGCGCAACGACATCGACTCGACCACCGCATCGGTCTCGGTCCGGCCCAGACGCAACGGCACCGCACCGTGGCGCACCTCATCGGAGCGATACACCATGGCCCATTCGTGCAACCCGAAACATGACAGCTGGGCGGGCCGCGCCGCCGTCGCGCGCAGCAGCCGAGCCACGAACGTCACCGTGTCCCGTCGCTTCGCCAGAAACGCCGGATCGGCCGTGACGATCACCCCGGCGCCGTCGACGCTCACCTGGTGATAGCCGCGAGCCCCGTCGTACTCGGCGGCGCCGGCCAATCCCACCCCGAAACCGGGATGCCAGCGCCGCAACTGTGCGGGCTTGTGTCCGTAATAGGTGAACAGGAAATCGATCACCGGATGAGCGGCCCCGTCGGCCCGGCGCCGAAGGTACGGCCCGACCAGCTCATCGATGCGCTCCCGATGCGCCCGCGCCCGCTTCCGCCACTCGACCGGCGACAATACCCGCAGGTCGATGACGTGTTCGAGGTTGGCGCGCGTACTCACCCCGCCATTGTCCCGCACCGATTCGCGGGGACCGAGACGAGCTCGGCGAGAATGCTCGACGCGTGGTAGCGCAATCCGGCCGCTGGTGGCGCGGCCGTCTCCCACGTGTAAGGCCGGGCATCGGTACCGCCAAGCGCAGCTATTATCGTGAGCAGCGATAATATTAGCGCCGTTAACTATTGCTAGGTGGTGCCATGGCAACGTCGAATACGCCGTACCATCACGGCGATCTTCCCGCCGCGCTGGTTCGCGCGGCGATGGAACTCCTCGAGGAGAACGGCGAGTTGTCGCTGCGTGCGGCTGCCCGGCGGGCCGGTGTCTCCACGGCCGCGCCATACCGGCATTTCGCCGACCGGGAAGCGTTGGTGTCGGCGGTGGCCGCGGTGGGTTATCGCGAGCTGGCGTCCGCGCTCGCCGCTGCGAACCCGGCGCCGAAAACGGCCGAGGACTTTTCCGATATCGCGATCGCCTACGTCCGATTCGCTCTCGCGCGTCCGGGCCTGTTCCGGGCCATGTTCTCCGAGCCGTGTGATCCCACCAGTCCCGACCGTGTCGCCGCCACCGCCGCGATTCATGAATACGTACGCGAGATCGTGCGCCAGGCGTTTCCGGATGCCGACGCCGAAGCGCTGGCCACCGCGATGTGGTCGATGGTGCACGGCCTGGCATTCCTGTTCCTGCACGGCAAGTTCGACGCCGACGCGCCGGGGGAGCCCGGGGAGACGGTGCGCGCGGCGGTCGGTTCGGTGCTCGGCCCCGCGGTGCGCCCACGGCCACGGCGAACCGCGCGCGCGGCTGTTCGGCCACACCCCTGATCAGGGCTTGCGCACCGTGAGCAGCACCTTGCCGACCGTCTGCGCTGAATCCAGCAGTGGGTGCGCATCGGCGACGTCGGCGATCGGGATCTCGGCGGACACGACCGGCCGCACCGCACCTTCGGCGATGCGCGGCCACAGTTCCCGCCGCAGTTCGGCGATGATGTCGGCCTTGGAGCCGTGACCCTGTTCCGGGCGGCGGCGCAGGTTGGTCACGTGCACCGATCCACGCTTGCTCAGTAGCGTCGCGAGGTTCAGCTCGGCGACCGCGCCGTCCTGCAATCCGATGATGGTCAGGTCGCCGTCTTCGGCCAGCGCGTCGACATTGCGGGCGAGGTAGCCCGCGCCCATGATGTCGAGGATCACGTCGGCGCCCCCGTACTCGTCGGTGACGACGGAGACGAAATCCTGTTCCCGGTAGTTGATCAGCGTGTCCGCGCCCAGCTCACGGCAGCGGTCGAGCTTGAACTGCGAGCCGGCGGTCACCGCGACCCGCGCCCCCAGCGCCTTACCCACCTGGATCGCGTGCGTACCGATGCCGCTGCCGCCACCGTGGATCAGCAAGGTCTGTCCCTGCCGCAGGCCACCGGCCATCACCACGGTCGACCAGACGGTGGCGGCCGCTTCGGGCAGGGCAGCAGCGGCCGTCAGGTCCACTCCTTCGGGAACGGGCAGCACTTGGGTGGCAGGCACATTCACCCGCTCGGCGTAGCCGCCACCGGCCAGCAGCGCGCACACGGCATCACCGGATCGCCATTGCGTGACGCCGGCCCCGACGTCGGCCACAACCCCCGACACCTCGAGGCCGAGGACCTCGCTGGCACCCGGCGGCGGCGGATAGACGCCCCACCGCTGCATGATGTCGGCCCGGTTGACCCCGGCGGCGACCACCTCGATCGCCACCTCTCCCGGTCCGGGGGCGGGCAGGTCGTCGACCTCGCCCCAGGTCATGACCTCCGGCCCTCCGTAACCGTTCAGCGTCACCGCATGCATGGCGTTCCTTCCGTCGACGATGTAAACAACGCTTACATTACTCGGCGTGACGGTGTGGTCAACGAGATGGAGCCGATGTCACACTCATCGCACCCGCCGGCCTGGCTGTCTCGACGGCCGAGGGGCTCTCCGCGCCAGTGGAGCACCGCCAAGGCGGCGGCGATCGCAACAATGTTGTCGGCCATGGGTTTCGGTAGCAGCTCGTCGGCGCGGGCGAGGCGGCGGATGATGGATGTAGAGGCGCAGAACGGTGAGCGTCTCCGGGTCCACGGTGAGTAGTTCGCCGAGGGCGCCATGGCGGTGGCCGCCGCAGCGTGCTCGGGCGCGCTGATCGGCGTCAGCGCGGTCCTGGACGTGCACATCGACCGGCCTCTTGCCCTGTTCCTCTACAGCACGTTCGCCATGACGGCCGTCGGCGTCACTGCGTTGACGATCAACAGCCCCGATGTCAGTGCAGTGCGGACCGCAGTGTGTCTTGTGCCAGCTTGATGGCGGCGGTTGCGGCATGGGTGGAGCGCATCGAGTTGATCATCATGAAGTCGTGGATGATCCCGCCGAAGCGCACCTGGGTGACCGGAACGCCGGCTTGACGCAGTTTCGCCGCGTACGCCTCGCCTTCGTCGCGCAGGACGTCGGCCTCGGCGGTGATCACCAGCGCGGGCGGCAGCCCCGAAGGTTGTTCGACCGATGCGCGTAGCGGGCAGGCGTAGATCTCCTCGCGCTGGGCCTCGTTTTCGGTGTACTGGTCCCAGAACCACTTCATGCCCTCGCGTGCGAGGAAGTAGTGCTCGGCGAACTGATGGTAGGAACCGGTGTCGAAGTCGGCATTGGTCACCGGGTACAGCAGCACCTGCTGGGCGATGCTGATATCGCCACGGTCCTTGGCCATCAATGTGAATACCGCGGACATATTGCCACCGACAGAGTCGCCCGTGACCGCGAAACGCGGTGCGTCGAGCCCCTTCTCGGCGCCGTGCGCGACAACCCACTGCGCGGCCGCATAATTCTGTTCGATCGCGGTGGGGTATTTGGCCTCCGGCGACAAGGTGTATTCCGGGAAGACCGCCGCGGCCTCGGCGCCGACCGCGAGTTCACGGACGAGGCGGTCGTGGGTGTGGGCATTGCCGAACACCCACCCGGCGCCGTGAATGTAGAAGACCACCGGCAATGGCCCGGTGGCACCTGCGGGTTTGACGATGCGCACGGGTACCGATCCGGTCGGCCCGCCCTCGACGGTGATCCATTCTTCGTCGATCTCGGGTTTGTCGATATCGCCGGACTGGACCTCGTCCACGGCCTTGCGGCCTTCTTCCGGCGGCAGTTGGTACAGGAAGGGCGGCGTATCGGTGGCCTTGCAGAATTCGGCGGCCTCGGGTTCGAGAACAGGTTGGATGTGCTCGTTCGTTGCCATGGACATCAGCTCCCATCACGAGAATGTGTGCGGTGCCGCAATCACGCTAGCCCGGCAATGTTAACGCTGGCAACACGTCGGCGAAAATCGCTGTGCGCGAATGTATTCGACGACCACGCAGTTTATTGATCAACTAAATAGTCATGTCGATGCATAGGTTCTTCCGCGTGGCGGAATGGTTTGCCAGACGGAGGAAACTGGCAAAGTAATTCACCAATTGGGCGCTAGGTTTTCCGGACTTGAGCGGTGCGCTATATGACGGTTCGAAGGTCTTGCTCATCGGTGCGGTGCGGCTGTAGCAGAGACGTGATGAGCCGCTGTGCGTTCTCGACGGCATGGTTGGCATCGCCGTCCGCCAATCCCAGCAGCGGATCCAGGCCGTGGATATGCGGCGCCAGGGCGATGTGGGGGAGTGTCACCAGCAGGAGCGACAGCAATGCGTCGGTATCGGTCTCGCGCGATAGTTGTCCGGTGTCGACCGCGCGCTCGATCAACGGGCGTAGCACTGCGAGGTAGTCGTCGTTGACGACCTCGCGAACCGCGGTCCGTGCGACGGGATCGTGTTCGAGATTGGCGGCCGCGGTCATTGCGCGCTCGAGGGGATGATCGTAGAAGTAACGCACCCACGCCGCGGTCAGCGTCCGCAGGGCAGCGAAAAAGTCGGCGTCCCAGTCGAGTTCGCTCGCCGCCGACTCCATCGCGGTGCGGATGCGGTGGCTCGACAGCCGCGCGAGGTGGACGTACATATCAGCCTTGTCGGTGAAGTACTGGAACAGGCTGCCTTTGGCAACCCCGGCTTCACGCGCGATCGTGTTCAGGCTGCCGCCGCTGAACCCGCGTGCGGCGAACTCCGCTTCCGCCGCGGCGACCACGGCCGCGCGGCGGCCTTCGGGTAGCCGCTGCCATGTTCCTGTCGGCAAGCGCCGGCCTCCTGTCCGGTGGGCGATTGACATGGTGTCGATCCGATCCTACAGTGACCACCAGTCATATGACCACTGGTCATCTCCCTGGTTGCCCAGCGTGCGCGCCATCCGCCGGGCACCATTTCCCGAAGGAGAATCCCTCGATGTCCGGACGTATCGTTCTACTCGGAGCCACCGGCTATACCGGCGGAATCGTCCTCGACGCCCTGCTGCGGCGGGGGCTCGCGCCGGTTCTGGCGGGCCGCAATCGCGACGCCCTGGCGGCTCTGGCCGGGCGCGGTGGCGGTCTCGACTACCGGATCGCCGACGTCACCGATCCCGAGAGCGTCGCGAACCTCGTGGACAGCGGGGATGTGCTCATCAGCACCGTCGGCCCGTTCGAGCGCTATGGATATCCGGTGGCGTGTGCGGCTGCCGAGGCCGGCGCCCACTACATCGATTCCACCGGCGAAGTCGGATTCGTGCGTGAGCTGCGCCGTCGGCTGCACGAGCGGGCCCGTGAGACCGGGTCGCTGATGGTGCCTGCCTTCGGCTACGACTACGTGCCCGGCATTCTCGCCGCACACCTCGCCGCGCGGCAGGCCGAGGCGCCGGTGCGGTCGATCGACGTCGGCTACCTCGCCACCGGCCCGCTGAGTAAGGGTCTGAGTCAAGGCACCCGCATCACCATGCGCGACGGCCTCCCCCTGCCCTCGCCGCGGTGGTCCGGTGGCCGGCTCGTCGACGCGCGCACGGGATCGAAGGTCCGTGCCTTCGATGTGCGCGGCAAGCGCAAGAACGCCACCCTCGTCTCGGGGACCGAGGTGCTGTTCCTGCCCGAGGATCTGCCCACGGTCGATGCGGTTACCGTCTACAACGGCTGGTTTCCTGCGCTCGCCCGTCCGATGGTGGTCATGTCGGCCATGACCGCCCAACTATCGCGAATTGCCGTGGGCCGCAAGCTGATCGATATAGTCTCTCGTCCCATGATCGGTCCGGCCGGCGGGCCCGATGCCGCCGAGCGCGCGAGCACGCGCTCGCATGTCGTCGCGGTCGCGACGGACGCCTCCGGGCAGTCGTCCGAAGTGCACGTCGAAGGTCCCAGTGCGTACAGCTTGACCGGCGAGCTGATGGCCTGGGCGGCGCAGCGGCTGGCATCGGCCCCCGTCCGCACCGCTGGGGTGGTCGGGCCGGTGGGCGCGTTCGGATTCGAGACGCTGCGCGACGGTTGCGCGGACGCCGGCCTGATTCCGGTGTAACCGACCCCGGGGTATGTTGACACCGATAACATACCCCGTTAGCCTGATGTAAGCACTGAGTACATAAGAGGCGAGGGAGCTGTGCCGATGTCACCGATTCACCAGGAAACAGTCGAGGTCGACCTGGGTGGCCGCACCGTCGCGGTGCCGAAAGGCGGCCTGTACGACCGGTTCCGGATGAACACCGATCTCGACGAGGTGGCTCGTGACCCGCGGGTGAGCAGCGTGGACTTCTTCCGGAACCTGCGTAAGACCAGGGTGGATTCGCCGATCGGGGAGACGCTCACCCCGAACTTCTACTACCGGATCTCGACCGCGCGGCTCACGATGCTCGCCCGCACCGGGGCGATCCGCGAGCGGCTGCCGCGGGAACTGGCGCCGCTGCAGGTCGCGCCCGGCCTCGGTCTGGTGTCGGTGATGTTCTTCCGGTACGACGTCTGCGATATCGACTTCTACACCGAGGCCGCGGTCGGTGTGGCGGTGCGGCCGGCGCGGCACGGGCGGCTCGGATTCTTCGATCTCGTCACCGGTCTCGCCAACGATCATCTCGATTCCTATGTGCTGTCGCTGCCGGTCAGTTCCGACATCGCCCAGGTCCGCGGCCACGACGGTTACGGCTTCCCGAAATGGGTGACCGACCTCGACGTCGAAATCGGCGAGGATCGAACCACGGCGCGCGTCGCCAACGACACCGGCGGTCTGGATCTGGCGCTGTCGGTGGCAACCCCCGTCCAGTCCAGGTTTCCCTCGGGCGAGCGCGTGTCGAGTCTCACCTCCTACACCTGCATCGACGGCGTATGGCATTCGACGCTGAGTCAGACCAACGTGCTTTCGACGGGAACCGCGAGCTTTCCGCGCGCCGTCGATCTTCAAGTCGGGCAGGGGCGCATGGCCGACGACCTCACCGCGCTCGACCCGATCAAGACCATCCGCCTCGACGTCACCGCCGAAGCCCAACTCGCCCTGCACATGCCGGTCCCGATCTCGATGCCGGTACCCAGCCAGTAGCCATAATCCGCCGACCGAGACATTCACGGAGCCGCTATGACAACCGACCACACCACCCGGCCCACCACCGCTGCCGGCTTCGGCCTGCCGGCCTCGATCGGCTCCGCGCTACTCGAATGTCTGATCGCCCGCGTCACCGCAGCGCCGGACGCCGACCGCGTGACGACGACCGCGCCGTACACCGGCGCCCCGCTGACCGGCCTCCCGGTCTCCACGCCGGCCGATGTGGAGACCGCGTTCGCCCGCGCCCGCGGAGCGCAGGCCGCGTGGGCCGAGCGGTCGCTGCGCGAGCGCAAGGAGATCATGCTCCGCTTCCATGATCTGGTGCTGGCGCGGCAGAACGAAGTGCTCGATCTGATGCAGGCCGAGAGCGGAAAAACCCGTCGCGACGCGTTTCTCGAGGTCAGCGATATCGCGATCACCGCTCGGTACTACGGGCGCACTGCCGCGAAACTCCTTGCGCCCACACGTCGCCGCGGCGCGATCCCGTTGCTGACCCACACCACCGAGTTGCGCCATCCCAAGGGCGTCGTTGCCGTGATCTCGCCGTGGAATTGTCCGTTGAGCATGGCGGCAGGCGATGCCATTCCGGCACTCATGGCCGGCAACGCGGTGGTGCAGAAACCGGATACGCAGACCGCGCTGACGGCGCTGTGGGCGCTGGATCTCATGCACGAGGCGGGTTTGCCCGCCGGGGTGTGGCAGATGGTGGTGGGCCGGGGCAGCTCCATCGGCGGCGCGTTGATGGACAACGCCGACTACCTGATGTTCACCGGTTCCACCGCCAGCGGACGCACGATCGCGCGCGAGGCGGGGCAGCGGCTCATCGGATCCTCCCTGGAGCTCGGCGGCAAGAACGCCATGCTGGTGCTCGACGACGCCGATATCGGCCGCGCCGCCGACGGCGCCGTCAACGCCTGCTTTCCCTCGACCGGCCAGCTGTGTGTGTCGATCGAGCGCATGTATGTCGCGGAGTCGATCCGTGCGGAGTTCGTCTCCGAATTCGTTTCCCGCACCAAGAACCTACGGATCGGTGCGGCCTACGACTACAGCGTCGATGTCGGCTGCCTGACCAACAGGTCCCAGCTGGAGACGGTCGCCGCGCACGTCGAGGACGCCGTCGCCAAGGGCGCCACCGTTCTGGCCGGGGGCCGGGCCCGGCCGGATCTCGGGCCGCTGTTCTACGAACCGACCATCCTGACCGACGTCACGCCCGACATGACGCTCTACGACCAGGAGACCTTCGGTCCGGTCGTGTCTATCTACTCCTTCGACGATCTCGACGACGCCATCGCCCGTGCCAACGCCACCCCCTACGGCCTGAACGCCAGCGTCTGGACCCGCAACGGCGCCAAGGGCCGAGCGGTCGCGGCGCGCCTGCACGCGGGCACGGTGAATGTGAACGACGCCTACGCCGCGGCATGGGGGAGCATCGACTCGCCGATGGGCGGCATGGGTGACTCCGGCCTCGGCCGACGCCACGGCGCCGACGGCATCCTGAAATACACCGAACCGCAAACGGTTGCCCACCAGCGACTTCAAGGATTCAACGCACCGGCAGGCGTGCCGCATCGCGCCTGGGCTGCGGCTCTGACCTTCGCGCTGCGGTCGCTGAAAGCGGTGGGTGCCCGGTAACCAGCTCGCCGACGCGCGGGTCGCCATCAACCAGGCTCGTCTGCTGGTGCTGCACGCGGCCTGGCTGCTCGACACCGGCGACATGGCAGTCTACGGCGCCGTCAGCGAGATCAAGGTAGCCGTCCCCATGATGGCGCAGCAGGTCATCGACATGGCCATGCAATTGCACGGTGGCGCCGCCTTGTCCGAAGACCTGCCGTTGGCGGCGGCCTGGCTGCAAGCGCGCGCGATCAGGTTCGCCGACGGCCCCGACGACGTGCACCGCGGCGTCGTCGCCCGGCTGGAACTCGGCAAGTACCGTCAGAAGGCCGACGCATGAGTGGCCGGACCGAGCGCGATCCGCACGCCGAGTCGAGGGCACGCCTTCGCGCCTGCCGACACCGCTGGCACGGTTGGCGGGAATCGGCAGGGGAGCGTAGCCGAGAAGAAGTGTTCGAAGCGCTTTCGCGAAATGGCTCGCCACCACGCATCTTCCTGGCAACCGGCCATTGACGCGGGGCGACTCGGCCGTTAATGTAAGCGGCAGAAACATTGGGTGCCGGAGCGGTTTTCTCGCCCCCGCACCAGATCCGGTCCTATCGTGGACGTGACGAATGTGAGCCGGGCGAATCCGAGATCCATACCACTGGGAAGCGGGGCGCAGAAATGACGAAGGTGCTATTCGTGATATCGGCCGCCGACCGCTGGACGCTGAACGACGGCGAAGTGCATCCCTCGGGCTTCTGGGCCGAGGAAGTGGCGCTTCCGCACCGGATCTTCTCCGAAGCCGGATGGGACATCACCGTCGCCACTCCGGGCGGCAAGGCGCCGACCCTGGATCGTCTCAGCCTCGGCATCGCCGGTGGGATGCCCTGGAAACGGCGCGAGGTCGAGCGGTATCTGGACGGTATCAAGAGTGTGCTGGCCACGCCGGTTCCGCTCGACTCGGTCGACGCCGATGATTTCGACCTGGTGTTCTACCCGGGTGGGCACGGTCCGATGGAAGATCTCGCCTACGACGAGACCTCCGGCGCGCTGCTCGCGCACCGGCTGGCCTCCGGTAAGAAGCTCGCCCTGCTGTGCCATGCCCCGGCGGCCATTCTCGCCGCTTCCGGGCCGGACGGCACCTCTCCTTTCGCCGGTTACCGGATGACCGGATTGTCCAATCGTGAGGAACTGCTCAACCGGTTCGCGAGGAAAGCGCCGTGGCTGCTCGAAGACAGGCTGAAGGAAGCCGGTGTCGACTACTCCAAAGGGTGGATTCCCTTGCGGCCCCATGTGGTTGTCGACCGGAATGTGTATTCCGGGCAGAATCCGCAATCGTCGGAGAAATTGGCACGTAGGCTCGTCGACGAAATCGGCGACGGTCGATTCCCGAAAGAACCCCGCATAAAAGGGATCGAGCGTTCCGTACTCATGTGAGCGATCAGAAGACCGGATCCGCATGAGTGCAACGGATTGGTCGCTCCGTTGGACCATGGATACGGCCCGAAGCCGGCTCAGCGCTTCGGGTGCGCCGGCGGAGCCATCGTGAGCGCCGCGGGGATGGCGGCGAACGCGTCACGGACATGGAGTGTGAGCGTGGCGGTGTCGGGTGACTCGGGGCCGGCGCTCCAGGTGTCGAGGGCGCAATGGAAGGCGGCGACGATGATGTCCAGGGCGAGGCGCGGGCGACGATCGGTGCGCGAGTCGATGGCGAAGCGGTCGCGCAGGATCTCGAGGGCGTCGCGGATGGTCCGGTCGCAGAATTGCAGGTTGTTGGCGGCCATCGACGGGGTGGATTGCGCGAGATGGTGACAGCGCGCGGCTCGGTCGGCCCAACCATCGGTGGGCATCTGATCCAGTGCCGCCAGCAGGCCGGCCTGCAATGTTCGAAGTAGCGGTCCGGTACCTGGTTCGCGCAGCGACAGGTCGGCGATGAAGGCCGCCCACAGCTCGCGCAGCGGCGCCATGGCGACATCTTCCTTGCTGCTGAAGTTACGGAAGAAGGTGCGTTTGGAGACGTCGACGGTGTCGCACAGTTCATCGAGCGTGACGCTGTCGAAGCCGCGATCGGCGAACAACTCCAGGGCGGTGTCGACCAGTGTCTGCCGGGTGCGTTGTTTCTTGCGTTCCCGCAGAGGCAGTCGGTCGGGTGCGTCAGGCATGTTCACAGGGTAACGCGGCCGCGCGCCCAATCGGCGAACGCCACTTGCGAACATTTGCCACTCAGTGGCATATTGAGCGAGTGGTGCCGGCCTCTCGGTGCCATAGCCTCCCCACTGTCGAAAGGCGTTGTGACATGCGCGCATTGGTTGTCGATCGTTCTGTGCCGTCCGGATTGCGCATCGGCGAGGTGGCGGATCCGGAGCCCGCACCACATGAAGCGGTGGTCCGAGTGACCGCAACCTCGCTCAACGCCGGCGAGGTCAGGTACGTGCTCGCCGATGCACCGGAGGGTTCGGTGCTGGGCTGGGACGGGGCCGGAATTGTGGAGCGCGCGGCAGCCGACGGCTCGGGCCCCCCGGTCGGCACTCCGGTGGTCACCCTCGGCTGGGCCGGCGGCTGGGCGGAGTTCCGTACTGTCGACACCAGCCTCATCGGAACCGTTCCGCAGGGCGCGGATCCGGCACCGATCAGCACCGTTCCAGTCGCGGGGGCCAGCGCGCTGCGCTCTCTGCATCGCCTTGGGCTCATCCTCGGGCGCCGGGTGCTGATCACCGGGGCGACCGGTGGCGTCGGCCGATACGCGGTCCAACTCGCCCGTCTCGGCGGCGCGCACGTCATCGCGTCGACCGGTGATCCGGCGACCCACGCGGCGAGCCTGCGCGCACTCGGCGCGGCCGAGGTGATCACCGGCGCCGCCGAGCTGCAAGCCCCGGTCGACGGTGTGATCGACCTGGTGGGCGGCCCCGAGCTCGTCGAGGCCTACGGCCGGTTGTCGGAGGGTGGCACCGTGGTTGCCGTCGGCCACGCCGCGGGCGCGGACGAGACGTTCCCGTTCGGGGCGTTCTACGGCGACCAGGGCCGACATGACCGTTCGATCACCACGTTCTTCCTGCTGGCGTGCACCAACCTGGGTCCGGATCTGAGCTGGCTCGCCGAACGGGTCGCCAACGGCACCCTGGACCCGAACATCGCGTGGCAGGGGGATTGGACCCGGTTCGATGACGCCGCCCAGGCGTTGTTGTCGCGGCGGCTGCACGGCAAGGCGGTGCTGACATTGCCGTGAGACCGGCGGGTGCCGCGCCCGGCAGCGCACCGAACCGGGCGCGACAAGGTTCGCCGAATCAGTGTGATTCGCCGGTCAGCAGCCCTGCGCTGACCGCGAGAAAACGGTCGTTCTCCTCGGGGGAGCCGATGGTGACGCGCAGGGTATGTGGGATGCCGACGTCACGGATCAGCACACCGTGTTCGCGATAGCGCTGCCAGGCGCGCGGTGGGTCCGGGAACGGGCCGAAGAGCAGGAAATTGGCTTCGCTGTCACGAACCCGGAACCCCATCTCGTGCAGCGAACGAGATACCCGCTGCCGTTCGGCGACCACCTCCGCCGCCCGTGCCAGCGCTTCGTCGGCATGCCGCAGCGCCACCCGCGCGGCGGTCTGGCCGAGGATGGACAGATGGTAGGGCAATCGCACCAGCAGCATCGCCTCGATGACGGCCGGTGTGGCGACGAGGTAGCCCACCCGAGCCCCGGCGAATGCCAGCGCCTTGCTCAATGAACGTGTGACGACCAGCTTCGCGGGATACTCCTCGATGAGGCCGATCGCACTGGGTGCGGCGCTGAATTCGCCGTAGGCTTCGTCCACGATCACCAGTCCCGGCGCGATGTGCAGCAGGCGCTCGAGATCCGAACGTGCCAAGAGTGCGCCGGTCGGGTTGTGTGGGGTGGTGACGAACACGATGTCCGGCTGGTATTCGGTGATCGCGGTGATCATCTGTTCGATGTCGGGGGCGGAATCGGCAGGCTCACCCACCGACAGCCAGGCGGTGCCGAGGCATTCAGCGGCGATCCGGTACATCGCATAGGACGGCGTGACGCCGAGGGCGCGACGTCCCGGGCCGCCGAACGCGAGCAGAAGCTGGTGCAGAATCTCGGTGGATCCGTTCGCGGCCCAGATGTT
>NZ_BAFY01000116.1 GCF_000308555.1 Nocardia cyriacigeorgica NBRC 100375
GGGCCGGTTGCGCTACATCGGCCTGGTGCTCTACGACGTGGACAAGGTTCTCGCCGCCGCGTCGGTCACCGACGACCGCGACCTGTATGAAGCCCAGCTGGGCACGCTCCTCGATCCGACCGACCCCGCGGTCATCGCCGGTGCACGCGCCGAAGGTATCCCGGACAGCTGGATCGAGGCCGCGCGCCGTTCCCCCGTGTACGCGCTGATCACGCAATACCGGGTGGCGTTGCCGTTGCATCCGGAATACCGCACCATGCCGATGGTCTGGTACGTGCCGCCGCTGTCGCCGGTGGTAGACGCGGTCAGCCGCGACGGTCACGACGGTGAGGACGCGGGCAATCTGTTCGGTGCGCTGGAAGCCTTGCGGATACCCATCGAATATCTGGCCGGCCTGTTCACCGCGGGCGATACCGAGGTGGTCGCGAACGTGCTGCGCAAGCTGGCCGCGATGCGCTCGTACATGCGCGACATCACGCTCGGCCGCGAGCCGCAGGGCCACATCCCGGCAGCGGTCGGGATGAGCGAGGAGCAGATCTATGCGTTGTACCGGCTGCTCGCGCTGGCGAAATACGAAGACCGATACGTGATTCCGTCGGCCTACGCCGACGAAGGGCATCGGCTCGAGGAGGCCGTCAGCGACTGCGCACTGGACTTCGACGGCGGCCCCGGCATGTACGGCGAAGGGCCGTTCGGCGAATCCAGCGGGGGACCGGTTCCGGTCGCGGTGGAGACCTTCCGCGCACTGCGCCAGCGCCAGACCAGCGAATCGTTCGGCGCGACCGCGGCCAACCCGTCCCGGGTCAACCTGCTGAACTGGGACGGCAACGGCGTTCCCGACGGCATGTTCCCGGACAGCGACGGCCACCGCGGGACGGGCCGGTGAGGTGGGGGCGCCGCCACGGCAGCGGCCGGGGCGCGCATCGACTGATCTGGCAGTCGGCCTCGCTGCTGCTGGCCTACCCGGACGAGGCACAGCCCGAGCGGCTCGACACCGTCGAGGCCTTATGCGAGCGGCTCGGCGATGAGCCCGCCGACCCTCTGCGCGCGACCCTCGGATATCTGCGACGAACACCGTTGTCGGAGGCCGCGCAGCACTACGTCTCCACCTTCGACCTGCAACGGCGAACAACGCTGCTGTTGACCTACTGGACCGACGGCGACACCCGCAACCGCGGCGCAGCCATGCTCGCGTTCGCCCGGTCCTATCGGGCTGCCGGTGTGGCGCCGCCGCGCGGCGAAGCCCCGGACCACCTGGCCGTCGTGCTCGAATTCGCCGCCACCGTCGACCCGCGGACGGGCGGCGCACTGCTCGCCGCGCATCGACCGGCGATCGACGCCGTGCACACCGCTCTGGCCGAACGGCACTCGCCCTACGCCGGCGTCCTCGCCGCGGTGGCCGCCACCCTGCCGGTGGCCACCGAACAGGACGTGCACCGCACCCGCGAACTGGTGACGGCAGGCCCACCCGCTGAACAGGTCGGGCTGCAACCGTTCACGCTGACCGTGCCGCCACGCCGCACCGAGCCAGAACGAGGAGGTGGCTGACCATGCCGGCCGCAGTGATCTTCTGGGACGTCATTCCCTATGTGACACTGGCGATCCTGGCGGTGGGGACCTGGTGGCGCTACCGCTACGACAAGTTCGGCTGGACCACCCGCTCGTCCCAGCTGTACGAGAGCAGGCTGCTGCGCATCGGCAGCCCGCTGTTCCATTTCGGCATCCTGGTGGTGATCGTCGGCCACATCATCGGGTTGGTGATCCCGGAGTCGTGGACCGACGCCATCGGCATGAGCGAACACGCCTATCACGTGCAGGCACTGACGCTCGGCACCATCACAGGCATCGCCACGCTCACCGGCGCGGCGCTGCTGGTCTATCGACGCCGCAGCACCGGACCCGTCTTCACCGCCACCACCTGGAACGACAAGCTGATGTATGTCGTGTTGATCGCGGCGATCGTGGCGGGCCTGGCGACGACGCTGACGGGATCGGGCGTGGTCGGCGAGGAACACAACTACCGCGAGACCGTCTCGCCGTGGTTCCGGTCGATCTGGATCCTGCAACCGCGTGGCGACCTGATGGCGCAGGCGCCGTTGTCGTTCCACATCCACGTCCTCATCGCGTTGACGTTGTTCGCGCTGTGGCCGTTCACCCGCCTGGTGCACGCGTTCAGCGCGCCCGTGGCCTACCTGTTCCGGCCCTACATCGTCTATCGCAGTCGCGGCCATGCCCGTCCGGGCGAGCTGGTGGGGTCGCGGCCGCAGCGGCGTGGGTGGTGAGTGAGCCGGGGCGGGCCGAGCACCAGCGGCGGTGCCCCGGGCGCGGCTCACCCGGCGAGTGCGCGGCGGGCATACGCGCGGACGTCGGCGTCCGGGTCGTCGACGGCATGTTTCAACGCGATCCTGGCCGAGTCCAGGCCCGCCCAGCCCGATAGCGCCAGGACCGCCGCCTTGCGCACATCAAGATGCGGATCCGACAGCGCCTCGGTCAACGCGGGCAGCGCGGACTCCGGGTCGGCGCCCGCCAGTCCGCGCGCCGCGCCGACCCGCACCTGCCAGGCCGAATGACCCAGTGCGGCGACGAGTTCGGCGGCCGAGTCGGTATCGGTCCCCAGTGCGGCGTATGCCGCGAACGCCGCCGCTCGCACCAGTGGGTCACGATCGGAGGCGAGTGCGCGGATGGCCTCGGCGCCGGTGCCGATGGTGGCCAAGCCCTGGGCCACCGCGATGCGCACTTCCCGATTCGGATCGCCGGCCAGGGCGGCCACGGCCGAACCATCGTCGAGGGAGACCAGCGCGCGCACCGCCTCGATCCGCACCCGATGGTCGGAATCGGCGAGCGCGGCACCGAATTGCGCGGCGGTTCCGGCACGCAGCGCCCGTAGCAGATCGACGACCGTGGCGCGGACCACCGGATCAGGGGAGCGCAGTCGCTGTGCCAAACCCTCGGCCGAGGGCAGCACCTCGACCAGTTCACGCAGTCCGGCCGCCGCCGCGGCGCGCACGGACGCGGCGGAGTCGTCGAGTGCGGCGATCAAGGCGCCGGCGAACCCGTCCGGAGTGTGCTCGGTGAGCACCGACAGGGCCGCCACCCGTACCACGGGGTCGGCATCGGACAGATATTCCGACAGCTGCGCCACCGACGGCGAGTCCAACCCGAGCAGGGTGACCAGGCGCGGTGAGGGCGGTGCTGCCGGCTCCTTGTCGACGGCCACCACCGTCTCGGCCGAGGGCGCGCGGCGTGCGATCAGTTCCGGCTGCTCGACGAGCTCGATCGCGGCCTCGGCCGACGGCAGGTCGTCCAGGCCCGGCACCGGCACCAGATACGGCGCCACCGGGCGCTTGAGGAACTCCATGCCGCCCTCGGCGTTCTTGCGCAGATTCAGGTGATAGCGCCAGCCCACATCGTCGCGCTCGGGCAGATCGGCGCGTTCGTGATAGAGCCCCCACCGGGATTCGGTGCGGGTGAGCGAGCTGCGGGCCGCCATCTCCGCGCAGTCACGGATGAACGACACCTCCACCGCACGCATCAGCTCGTGCGGGGTGCGTGCGCCCATCTCGGCGATCTCACCGCGCATTCGCTCGAAGGTCTCCACCGCGATCGACAGCTTGGCCGCCGTCTTGGGTGGTGCCACATAGTCGTTGACGAAGCGGCGCAGTTTGTACTCGACCTGCGGCTGCGGCGGCCCGTCCGGATGACGCAGCGGCCGGTAGATCAGCTCGTGCGCCTCGGCGAGCTGGTCCTGCGGAAGCTGCTGCGGTGCCGCGACGTCGGTCAGCGTGGACGCGGCGTGCGCACCGGCGAGATCGCCGAAGACGAAGGCGCCGATCATGTAATTGTGCGGGACGCAGGCCAGGTCACCGGCCGCGTATAAACCCGGCACGGTGGTGCGCGCGTTCTCGTCGACCCACACGCCGGACGCGGAATGACCGCTGCACAAACCGATTTCGGAGATGTGCATCTCGATGTCGTGGGTGCGGTAGTCGTGGCCGCGGTTGGCGTGGAAGGTGCCGCGGGTGGGTCGCTCGGTGGTGTGCAGGATGCCTTCGAGCGTGGACAGGGTCTCCTCCGGCAGATGTGAGACCTTGAGGTAGATGGGTCCGCGCGCGGATTCGATCTCGCGCTTGACCTCCGACATCATCTGCCCCGACCAATAGTCGGAATCCACGAACCGCTCGCCCTCGGCATTGACCTGGTATCCGCCGAACGGGTTGGCCACATAGGCGCACGCCGGACCGTTGTAGTCCTTGATCAGCGGGTTGATCTGGAAGCATTCGATACCGCTGAGCTCGGCGCCGGCGTGATAGGCCATCGAGTAGCCGTCGCCGGCGTTGGTCGGGTTCTCGTAGGTGCCGTACAGATAGCCCGACGCCGGCAGCCCCAGTCGCCCGCACGGCCCGGTCGCCAGGATGACGGCCTTCGCGCCCACCGCGACGAATTCGCCGGTGCGGGTGTTCAGGGCCGCCGCGCCGACCGCCCGGCCCCCGTCGGTGAGCACACGCACCGGCATCAGCCGGTTCTCGATCCGGATCCGTTCGCGCATCTTGCGTTGCCGCAGTACCCGATACAGCGCCTTCTTGACGTCCTTGCCTTCGGGCATCGGCAGCACATATGAGCCGGACCGATGCACCCGCCGCACCGCGTACTCGCCGTATTCGTCCTTCTCGAACTTCACCCCGTAGCTCTCCAGCCGCTGCACCATGGCGAAACCACGGGTCGCGGTCTGGTAGACGGTGCGCTGGTCGACGATGCCGTCATTGGCGCGGGTGATCTCGGCGACGTAATCCTCCGGTTCGGCCTTCCCCGGGATGACGGCATTGTTGACCCCGTCCATCCCCATGGCCAGCGCGCCGGAATGACGCACATGCGCCTTCTCCAGCAGCAGTACATTCGCGCCCTGCTCGGCGGCGGTGAGGGCAGCCATCGTGCCCGCCGTGCCGCCGCCGATGACGAGCACATCGCAATCCAACCGGATGGCATCGGCGAGATCGGGTGCCGCGAGCAAGGTCGGTGCGGTCACGTGAGAGCCTCCACGATCTTGGCGCGCTCGACCGGCCGGTCGGCGGCCGTGCGCGGATTCGGAACATCGATGACGGCGCGCAGCGGCTGCCCGGCCCGGCCGAGTACCGCGACCCGGTCACCCAGCAGCAGCGCCTCGTCCACGTCATGGGTGACGAAGACGACGGTCGTCGGATGAGTGCGCCAGGTGTCGATCAGCAAGCGCTGCATGGTGTTTCGGGTCTGGGTGTCCAGGGCGCCGAACGGTTCGTCCATCATGACCGCGCGCGGTGCGCCGGCCAGGCCGCGGGCGAGCTGGACGCGCTGACGCATCCCGCCGGACAGGTTCTTGGGCAGGAAATCGGCGAACCCGGTCAATCCGACCTCCTCGATCCAGCGGTCGGCGGCGGCGCGACGACCAGGCTTCGGTTCGCCGCGCAGCTTCAGCGCGAGTTCGATATTGGCGCGCACGCTGCGCCAGGGGAGCAGCGCGTTGTCCTGGAAGACGACCGCGCGATCGCGGGAGGTCGTCGTCACCGGGGCGCCGTCGGCGAGTACCCGGCCGGAGTCAGGGGCCAGCAGTCCGGCCAGCGCACGCAGGACGGTGGATTTCCCGCAGCCGGAGGGGCCGGTGAGAACCAGGATCTCGCCGGGCCGCACGTCCAGGTCGAGCCGGCTGATCACGGGATCGCCGGTGTAGGACAGTGATACCTCGTCCAGGCGCAGGCTCATGCCGCCGGCCACAGCGGTGGTCATCGCACATTCTCCTCTCCACGCGGCAGCCAGCGGGTGATGCGGCGGCCGAGCAGTTCGATCGCCGCCGACGTCGCGAACCCGAGCACGCCGATGGTGATGATCCCGACGAACACGCCGGGGTAGTCGACGATGGTGTAGGCCTGCCAGGTCCGGTAGCCGACGCCGAGACGGCCGGAGATCATCTCCGCGGAGATGAGGCAGATCCAGGCCACCCCGATCCCGACCGACAGACCACCGAAGATCCCGGGCAGTGCGCCCGGAAACACCACCCGCACCAGCACATCCCACCGGTTGCCGCCCAGGGTGCGTACCGAGTCCTCCCACAAGGTCGGCAGTGCGCGCACCGCATGGCGGGTACTGACCATGACCGGGAAGTAGGCCGCCAGCGAGGTGATGAAGACGATGCCCGCCTCGTCATCGGGGAACAGCAGGATCGCGATCGGCACCACCGCGATCGCGGGCACCGGCCGGGCGAGTTCGGTGAGCGGGCCGAGGATGTCGGCGAACAGCCGCGACCGGCCGAGTGCGATCCCACTGGCCACGCCGAGCACCGTCGCGATGGCGAATCCGGTGAGGATGCGGATCAGTGACTGGCCCAGGTCCAGGTAGTAGACCTCGGTGCCGAGTTGGCGGCCGAACGCAGTGACGATCTCGGTGACCGTCGGCAGCGTGTCGAAGCGCAGCCACAGGCGAATGTCGTTGGTGGTCAGGGCCTGCCACAGCAGAACGGCGGAGATCACCGAAACGAGGCGTAGTGCCCGCGAAGACCACACCGAGCGGGTTACGAAGCGGCGTCCCGGCACCCGTGTGGCATCCGCGGCCACCTGCGGCTCGCCCGACCGGATCCCATCCGCTGCGTCGCGCTCGGCGCCGACGTGGATTGCGCCGGCCTCACCCGAGCCGACATGATCGCGGCGACGGATGTCGGGCCGAACTGGCGCGGGTACATCGGCGCCGGAGGCGGTGGCCGGAGCAGAGCCGCCGACGTCGTGAGCATGGGTCGCCGACTGGGTGCCGCTGCCGGTGTCCGTGGTGGACTCGGCAACTGAGGCCGGTCCGATATCAGCGGGCTCTGCTGCCACCTCGGCGACCGCCGGGAAGTCAGCGCGCGACCATATCATGACCGGACCTCGTTGACGGCCTGGTCATAGCTCACCGGCTGCACCGCGGGGTGCGCCTGCTGGTAGCGGCGGGCCGCGGCGGCGGTGGTGAACGGCAGGTATGTCTCGCCGTCGCGCAGCCAGACCGCCTTATCGGCGAACCACCGGGTGCCGAGCTCGGCGTCCACGATGTAGGCCGAGCGAATGGTCTCACCCTGTGCCCGTGCGGTTTTCACCGCGCGCAGCAGGGCGGTGGCGTCGGTGAGCGGCCGGGTGGCTTCCTGCCGGTCCAGCCAGAGTTCGGTGCCCGAACCGGTGGTCTGATTGGTGGTGTCGGCGAGGGCGCTGTCGTAATCGCGGCCCCCGCGTGCGGCGAAGGCCGCGCGGATGCGGGTGTCGTCGACGAAGGCGTCGATATCGAGGTCGGCGAAGTCGCCGATCGATTTCAGGTACCGGACATCGTCTTTGAACGCGTTGATCAGGCTCGGTTTGAGGGTGGTGTCGAACGAGGTGCCGCCGGGCCCGTTGTACAGGTACACGACCTCCTGCGGTAGGCCCGAGCCGTCGGCGACGATGCGCGCCGCTTCCAGCGGTTCACGCCACAGGAATTCAGTGGCGTCGAGCTGGGCCTGCAAGAACGCGTCGATCACCTCCGGATGCGCGGCGGTGTAATCTTCGCGGGCGACCACACCGTGGAAGGTGGGCACATTCAATTCCGCGCCGTCGTAGAGCAGCTTCGCCTTGTCCTGGAACACCAGCAGCCCGGGCCACGCCACGAACTGTGACAGCGCGCTCACCTGGCCCGACTCCAGCGCCGACGCACCGACCTGCGGCTGCTGATTGAGCACCTCGACACCACCGACGGGGTCGATGCCTGCCCGGGTCAGTGCCTGCACGAGGGTGCCGTGCCCAGCCGAGCCCACACTGGCCGATACCTTCTGGCCGGCCAGGTCTGGCAACGCGACTGCGGGCGAATCCGGCGCCACCACCACCATGTTCAACGCGCCTTTGGGGTTGTACCCGGTGACGGAGATGAATTCGGTGCGCGAACGCTCGTTGGCCTGGGTGCGCGACCCGTTGATCAGCAACGGGTAATCGCCCATCGAACCGATATCGATCTTCTCCGCCACCATCTGCGCGGTGATCGGCGCGCCGGTGTCGTAGTCCTGCCACTCCACCTCGTACGTCGCACCGCCGCCGTCGGTGATCTGCTGGAGACGTTGTTCCAGATAGCCCTGGGCGCGCAACAACGTGCCCGCGGTGACGGTATTGATGGTCTTGGACTGATAGCCGATGACGACCTTGACGGTGTCGCCGGAGGCAGCCTCCTCCAGCGAGCATCCGGTGAGCGCGAGGGCCGCCGCGGCGGCCGCAGCGGCCAGGCGTTTCCAGTGTTTCATGATGTGAACTACCTCAGGAGATACGGCATGTTGACGGTGACGGCGCCGGTCGGGCAGCGTGCGGCGCACGGGCCGCAGTACCAGCACTCGTCTACATGCATGAAGGCTTTGCCGTTGTCGGGGTTGATGGCGAGGGAGTCGAGCGGACAGATCTCGACGCACAGCGTGCAACCGGAGATGCACAGTGATTCGTCGATGGTCACGGGGATGTCGGTGCGCTGGTTCGCCAGAGCCATCTAGAGGACCTTCCATTCGGGGATGCTGCGAGACAGGCTGCCGCGCAGGGTGATTCGGTCGCCGCGCAGGCGGACGTACTCGAGATCGACCGGAGTTCCGTCGTCGAGGCGGGTGAGGCGTTCGAGCATCAGCAGGGCGGCGCCCGCGGGGATATCCAGGGTGGCCGCGGTGTGCGGGTCGGCGCAGAGGGCTTCCACCGCGAGGTCGGCCGAGCCCAGCGATTGGCCGCTGATCTGCTCGAGCAGGACGAAGATGTCGGTGCGTTCCAGATCGTGCTCGAGCACCGCCGCGCCGACTCCGGGTGCGAGATAGGTGAGATCCAGGCTCAACGGCAGGTCGCCGAGATACCGCAGGCGCTCGATGTAGACCACCCGGGTGCCCGGCTCCAGCGCCAGCCGGCGCGCGACGGTGGGCGGTGCGCTGATCCGGGTCGCGGCCCGGACCTCGTTGCGAACCACGCCGTGACCCTCGAAGGTCTCCTGCAACCCGAGCAGGGTGTCGAGGCCGTGGTCGAATTTGCGGGCCGTCACCTTGGTGCCGACCCTGGGCGCGCGGGCGATCAGGCCCTCGTCTTGGAGCAGCGCCAGCGCCTCGCGCACGGTGTTGCGGGAGGCCTGATGTTCGGCGGCGAGAGCCTGCTCGCCGGGCAGGGTCTCGGCGAACACGCCGGTGTGGATCTGCTGGCGCAGAATGTCGGCGACCCGGCGCGCATCGTCGGCCCGTAGCCGGCGCACCGGGGCCGGCATCTCCGAGTTTCTGTCGCTGACCTGCATGAACAGCGACGATAGCGGCGATTGCGGCAGCCTTTTCGGCGCTGAGCCGGCGGCGCGGAGCAGGCGTGATTATTACGCCGGGTCGGCAGGCGGCGCGACCTGGGCAAACGCGCACGGCGAGCGCCATTGCGCCACCTTCGGCGCACCAGCGGGGGTTGTGATCACGCCGATTCCAATGAATGCCGGGGCGCGCGGATGTCTTCGCCGTCGGGGGTGAGGCCGAGCAACGCCGCCTGCACCTGACGCAATCGGTCGACGTCGCCGCGCAGTCCGGTGACGTTGTCGCTGTAGAGGAAGGCCTCGGCAATCCGGACCAGGGTGTAGGCCAGCAGCGAACGTTCCAGCGGCGGCCGGTAATCGTCCTGCTCCTCGGTCCGGGCGATCAGCGCCTCCACCGCGGCGACAACGCGCGGCTGCACCGGCCCGTCGCCGGTGGTCAGAATGCGCAGCCCGGCGATCGGCTCGTTTTCGAAATAGCGGCGGAACGGTTCGTTGCCCGCCATCCACCGGTTGACCCGGTAGAGCACATCGAGGATGCGCTGGGCGCCGCTGGCCCGGCGGCGGGCGTCCGCACGTTCGATCAGATTCTCGAACTCACCGGCCAGCACCGCGCCGAGCACGCCGTCGCGTGAGCCGAACCAGCGGTACACCGAGGCGCGGCTGAGCCGTAGTTTGGCCGCGATGGCCTGCACATCCACCCGCTCACCGGCCAAGAACGCCAGCCGCGCCAACTCAACGACCTCTTCCCGGGTCGCGGAGGCCGGGCGCCCCGGTGGGCGGGATACGGTAGGCTCGTCGCTGGTCACACCCGAATGATACATCCACCGGAATATGTATCTAATAGCGGTGTCAGAACCAGGCGTCTCGCATGGTCAGCGTGGTGGTGTCGCCGGCGGCGAGCAGATCGAGCTGCGGTGCGGTGCGGGGGAGTTCGAAGCGGAAGAAGTACCGGGCCGCGTGCCGCTTGCCGTCGTAGAAATCGCCGTCGTGGCCGACGGCGGCCAGCATCTGCTGCAACCAGATCCACGCAAGCGTGATGTGGCCGAACGCCTCCAGGTAGATCGAGCTGTTGGCGAGCGCGGCCTCGATGTCGCCGTCGGCGAACAAGCCCGCGGTCACCTCGATCAGTCGCTGCCACGACGTTTCGAGCTGCCCGGCCAGCTCGGCGGGCTCACCACCCTGGTCGCGGGCCTCGCCGATGGTCGCGCGGATGCGTTCGTCGAGTGCGCGCAGGCTCGCCCCGCCCTGCTGGGTGACCTTGCGTCCGAGCAGATCAAGGCCCTGAATGCCGTGCGTGCCTTCATGAATCGGATTCAGCCGGTTGTCCCGGTAATGCTGCTCGACGTTGTATTCGCGGGTGTAGCCGTAGCCGCCGTGCACCTGGATGGCCAGGCTGTTGGCCTCCAGGCACCACTGCGACGGCCAGCTCTTCGCGATGGGGGTGAGGATGTCCAGCAGCAGCGTCAGCGTGCGGCGCTCGTCGTCGTCGGCGGCGGTGCGGTGCTCGTCGACCAGCCGGGCGCAATAGAGCACCAGCGCGAGCGCGCCTTCGGTATAGGCCTTCTGCGCGAGCAGCATTCGCTTCACATCGGCGTGCTCGATGATGGGGCGCTGTGGCGTGGTGGGATCGGCGGCGCCCTTGGTCCGGCCCTGCGTGCGGGTGCGCGCGTACTCGAGCGACTCGAGATAGCCGGTGTAGCCGAGCGCGGTGGCGACCAGGCCGACGCCGATACGGGCCTCGTTCATCATGGTGAACATGTAGGTGAGCCCGCGATGCTGTTCGCCCACCAGGTAGCCGATCGCGCCGGGTGCGCCGCCGGGTGTCCATTTGCCCTCGCCGAAGTTCAGCACGGTGTTGACGGTGCCGCGATAGCCCATCTTGTGGTTGAGCCCGGCCAGCGCGACGTCGTTGCGTTCGCCCAGGGAGCCGTCGTCCTCGACGAGGAACCTTGGCACCACGAACAGCGAGATCCCCTTGGTGGCTGCCGGCCCGCCCGGAATCTTGGCCAGCACCAGATGCACGATGTTCTCGCCCAGCTCGTGATCGCCGCCGGAGATCCACATCTTGGTACCGAAGAGCCGGTAGCTGCCGTCGGGCTGCGGTACGGCGCGGGTGACGATATCGGCCAGCGACGACCCGGCCTGTGGTTCCGACAGGCACATGGTGCCGAAGAACCGGCCCTCCACCATGGGGCGAACGAAGCGGTCGATGTGCTCGCGGCCGTGCGTGAGCAGCAGGTTCGCGTTCGCCATGGTGAGGAACGGATAGCCGGAGGTACCGGGATTGGCGGCCTGGAACCAGGCGAAACCGGCCTGGGCGACGGTGGCGGGCAGCTGTGAACCGCCGAGTTCGTAGTCCATCGCCGCACCAGGGAGCCCGGCTTCGGCGAACGCGCGCAGCGCCGCGCCCACTTCGGGAATGAGCGTGACGCGCTCGCCGTCGAAGGTCGGCTCGTTGGCGTCGCCGAGCTTGTTGTGCGAGGCGAAATACTTCGTCGCCAGCTGTTCGCTCAGCTCGAGAACGGCGTCGAAGGTCTCCCGGGAGTGCTCGGCGAACCGCTTCCGCTCGGTGAGCCGCTCGACGTCGAGCCATTCGTAGAGCAGGAAGTCGAGATCACGCCGGGACAGGAGAGTAGACTGCATCGAGCATCCCTTCGGTACAAGTTGACTCCTGTGTACCATACTCCGCCAGGGCCATATCCGGTCGGCGCCATGGCCGACCCGCACGATTCACTCCGCGGCGGGGCCGTAGTTCAGGTGCACGACGCCGTTGTCGTAGACATCGGTCGATATCAGCGCGAGCTTGGTGGTGGCGTCGTCGAAGAACCGTTCGCCCGTGCCCAGCGCGATCGGGTACATGAACAGGTGGAGATTGTCGACCAAGCCGTCCCGCAGCAGTGCGCGGACCAGCTGCCCGCTGCCACTGATGTAGAGGATCCCGTCGGTCTCGGCCTTGAGCTTGCCGATGACCTCGGGGTCGTAGGCGCCGAGGCGGGTGGTGTTGGCCCACTCGACGGCCGGTTCCTGCGCGCCGACGACGTATTTCGTGGTGTCGTTGAAGAACGGCGCACCGGGATCGTCGTCAACGGTGCGGGTGGACCAGGCCGGGGCGAACATCTCGAAGGTGTTGCGCCCCAGCAGAATGCCGGTCGCGGCGCCGGTGATCTCGGCGAGGGTGTCGCCCATCTTCGGGTCGAACCCATAAGCGAAGGTGAAACTCGGGTCGTCGTACCTGCCGTCGAGGGAGATGAACTCGTGTACTGCGATGGTCCCCACGGTGCTTCCTTTCGGTGGACCCGCCGCTCCACGGAGCGGGTCGAATGTCGCGGACCGACGCTGCCGGGCGGCATGCCCCCGGCAGCGTCGGCATCCTCGCCCGACGATAGGCGGTGCGGTGCGGCCGTGCCGACGCTTTGCCCGCGATGCGCGGTCGCCGGCTCGCCGGGCGGCAAGCGTCGCCCGGCGCCCATCCGTGCCGAGGTCAGTCCATGCTCGCCAGCAAGGTGAGCACCGTCGACGCCATCGCCGCCGGGTCGCCGTCGGCCGGGCGTAGCACCAATCCCGGCGTGAGCGGATGCTCGTACGGTGCGTCGACGCCGGTGAAATCGCTGATCTCGCCCGCGCGGGCCTTGGCGTACATGCCTTTCGGGTCACGGGATTCGCAGATCTCGAGCGGGGTGTCGACGAAAACCTCGAGGAACGGTATGCCCGCGGCCTCGTGCACGGCGCGCGCCCGGTCCCGGTCGGCGCGATAGGGGCTGATCAGCGACACGATGGCGATGACGCCTGCCTCGGCGAACAGCCGGGCGACCTCACCGACGCGGCGCACGTTCTCGACCCGGTCCTCGGCGGAGAACCCGAGATCGGAGTTGAGGCCGTGGCGCAGGTTGTCGCCGTCGAGCAGGAACGCCGGACGCCCGGATGCCACCAGACGCCGTTCCAGCTCCACTGCTACCGTCGATTTGCCCGAGCCGGACAGGCCCGTCAGCCACACCGTCATCCCACGGGTCGCGCGCTCGGCGCGTTCGACCGCGGTGGAATGCCACACCACCCGCGAGGACGGCAGGCTCGGACCGGTGATCATGCCGCCGGCGACGGTGTTGCCGGTGCTGTCGTCGACCAGCAGGAAACTGCCGGTGGTGCGGTTGCGCCGGTACGGATCGAACAGCAGCGGCTGCCGGGTGTGCAGCTGCACGCGCCCGATCTCGTTGAGCGACAACATGGTTGCGCTCTCGTCCCGGTGCAGGGTGTTCACCTCGAGCCGGTAGTCCAGCGAGCGCACCTCCACCGGCGTCGAGCGGGTGGTGTGGCGCAGGGTGTAGGTCGCACCGGGGGTGAGTTCGGCGTCCTCGGCGAACCAGCAGACCATGGCGTCGAGGTCGCGCCCGACTTGCGGGCGGTTGGCAGGACGGCAGATCAGGTCACCGCGGGAGACATCGAGCTCGTCGGCCAGCTGCACCGTCACCGCCTGCGGCGGGAACGCTTCCTCGATCGGCACACCGCCCGGGCCGAAGATCGACCGGACGGTGGTGTTCAGGCCCGATGGCAGCACCGTCACCTCATCACCCGGTTTGAAGACGCCGCCGGCGATGGTTCCGGCGTAGCCGCGGAATTCCGGTGTGTGACTGCGGATCACGTACTGCACCGGCAGGCGGGCATCGATCAGGTTGCGGTCGGAGGCGATATGCACCTCTTCGAGATGGTGCAGCAGCGGGGTGCCCTCGTACCAGGGCATGGAGGTGCCGCGGTGCACGATATTGTCGCCGTGCAGCGCCGACACGGGCACGAAGGTCAGATCGGTGACGTCGAGCTTGGACGCGAAACCGGCGAACTCCTCCCGGATTTCGGTGAACCGCTGCTGCGACCAGTCCACCAGATCCATTTTGTTCACACACAGCACCAGGTGCGGGATGCCCAGCAGTGCGGCGAGGAAGGCATGGCGGCGGGTCTGCTCCACCACGCCTTTGCGCGCGTCGACCAGCACCAGCGCCAGATCGGCGGTGGAGGCGCCGGTGACCATGTTGCGGGTGTACTGGACGTGGCCCGGGGTGTCGGCGATGATGAATTTGCGGCGCGGCGTGGTGAAATAGCGGTGCGCCACGTCGATGGTGATGCCCTGTTCGCGCTCGGCGCGCAGGCCGTCGGTGAGCAGTGCGAGATTCGGGTAGTCCTCGCCGCGGTCGCGGCTGGTGCGCTCCACCGCGTCGAGCTGATCGGTGAACAAGGTCTTCGAGTCGAACAGCAGCCGCCCGATCAGGGTCGACTTGCCGTCGTCGACGCTGCCCGCGGTCGCCAGGCGCAGCAAAGTTGTCATCAGAAGTAGCCTTCTCGTTTGCGGTCTTCCATCCCGGCCTCGGAGATGCGGTCATCGGCGCGGGTGGCGCCACGTTCGGTGACGCGGGCCGCGGCGACCTCGGCCACCACCTCGGCGGGGGAGGCGGCGCTGGATTCGACACAGCCGGTGCAGGTGGCATCGCCGACGGTCCGGAACCGCACGGTCGACTCGTACGGTGTCTCACCGTCGAGCAGATGCAGAAAACGCGTGTGCGCCAGCAACATTCCGTCGCGCTGCACCACCGGTCTGCGGTGCGCGTAGTACAGCGACGGCAGTTCGATGCCCTCGGCGGCGATATAGCTCCAGATGTCGAGTTCGGTCCAGTTCGACAGCGGGAACACCCGGATGTGCTCGCCGGGCCGGTGGCTGCCGTTGTAGAGGTTCCACAGCTCGGGGCGCTGCCTGCGCGGATCCCACTGGCCGTATTCGTCGCGGAAGCTGAACACCCGCTCCTTGGCGCGCGCCTTCTCCTCATCACGCCGGGCGCCGCCGAAGACGGCGTCGAAGCGGCCCTCGCGCACACAGCGCAGCAGGGTGGTGGTCTGCAGCCGGTTGCGGGTGGCGCGGGGACCGGCGTCCTCGGTGACGCGGCCGGCGTCGATGTCGTCTTGGACCCGGCCGACGATCAGCCGCAGCCCCAGCCGCTGCACCGTGCGGTCACGGAACTCGATCACCTCGTCGAAATTGTGCCCGGTGTCTATATGCAGCACCGGGAACGGCAGCGGGGCGGGCCAAAAGGATTTGGCGGCGAGGTGCAGCATCACCACCGAATCCTTGCCGCCGGAAAACAACAGCACCGGGCGTTCGAAAGTCGCTGCGACTTCACGGAATATATGTGCCGACTCGGCCTCGAGCGCGTCCAGATGGGGAACCTCGTAGGTGTTCGCCGCCGACTTTGCGTACTGGCTCACGATGCAAAACTAGAACACGTTTCGGGAATTGGTCAACGGTTTGCGTCCACCGGACTTTTCGGTGACGGCATCGGCGGCGGCGACCAGGGCCTCGCCACGCCTGCCGATCTCCGCCCCGGTGATCGACGCACCGACATACATCGTCAGCACCATGTTCTGCCTGCCGTCCGGGTCGTAGGTCGGCGCGGCCAGCAGGCTCACCGGATGCTGTTTGCGTGGTCGCAGATCGGTGCCGAGATACACCCGCTCACCGAGGCTGGTGACCAGCTCGGCGACCACTTCGCGCAGCTCGTCGGGCAGTTCACGGGCGGCGACTCCGGCCAGCAGCGAATACAGCCGCCGCCCGGCGGCTGTCATGGATTCGACCAGGTACCCGCGCTGGCGACATTCGGCGACGATCTGCCGCAGCCGCGCTTCGTCCTGCTGCAACGGCACCGTCGCGGGCATGGCCAGCCAGGCGTCGAAGGCCGCATCGGTGTCCCAGAGCACGTACATCAGGCCGACCGGCGGCGCGAAACGGTAGGTCGCGCCGACTTTGACCATGCCGGGACCGGTGCTCTCCAGCACGATGATCTGCTCGCCGACCACGGCCGATGCCGTGCAGGTGGTGCGGTAGGCGTCGCTGAGCCGGGCCAGCTCCGGATGCGCCACGCCGGCGATGGCGAAGCTGTCCTGCGCCACCCGTCCCGCGGCGATCAGCGCGGGGCCGGGCCCGTAGGTGCGAGTGCGCGGATCCCGGACCAGGTAGCCGCCCGCGGTGAGCTCGGTGAGGATGCCGAGGGCGGTGGGTTTGGCCAGGTCGAGGGTGCGGGCGAGCTCGGAGAGCCCGACTCGTTTGCCCTGCTGCTCGACGATGAAGTCCAGCACCTGCACCACGCGCTGGGTCGGCGCGGATCGCCGTTCGACCATTGACCACTCCTAGAACACGTTCTAATGTCTCTGGTATCAGAATGTACCAGGGCGGTACATATATGGAACACCGGAGAGTCTATTGCTGACGCAACCGTTCGCGGACGCCATCGCCGCCGCCGAGAAGATCATCACCGAAGCGCCGCACATTCGGACCGAACAGGATCTCGTGGAGGGCTACGACTATCTGGCCGGCAGTATTCGAGCCGCCATTCAGATGGCGTGGGCGTATGAACGCGATTTCCCATTCTTCGTCCGGTCGACGGGTCCGTACACGAAAATGGGGCTGGACAATCCGGACACCCTCTACTTCCATTCGTATCTGCGTCCGGACGCCGAATATGTGGTCACCGGTACTCGCGGCACCACCCGCGATCTGAGTTTCCAGGTATTGAACGGCGACTATTCGCCGGTCGATGTGCCCGACAGCACCACCGCATTCGACGACCGCGCCATCGATATCGCCGAGGACGGATCGTTCGAGGTCCGTTTCGGCCCGGGTGCGGCCGGCCCGAACTACATCACTCTCGCCCCCGACTCGGCCATGCTGGTGGTCCGTGAGGTGTTCAGCGACTGGGGTACCGAGCAGCCGGGCACCCTGCGTATCCATCGGGTCGACAAGGCCGGTGCCGCGCCACCGCCGCTGACCAAGGACTTGATGACCAAACGCTACGGTGTGGCGGGCAAGATGCTGGTGTCGCGGTTGCAGACCTTCCTGGCGTTCCCGCAGTGGTTCTACCTGAATCTGCCGGTCAACACCATGACCGAGCCGCGCAGCACCCCGGGTGGGCTGACCACGCAGTTCTCCTCGGCCGGGCACTACGAGCTCGCCGACGACGAGGCGATGATCATCACCGTCCCGAAATCCGACGCCCCCTACCAGGGGTTCCAGCTCGGCAGCATGTGGTACCTGTCGCTGGACTACATGAATCATCAGACCAGCCTCACCGCCGACCAGGCGCGGGTGGATCCGGACGGGATGATCCGGCTGGTGGTCAGCGAACGCGATCCCGGACTGGCCAATTGGATCGAATGCACCGGGCACGCCCGCGGCTACCTGCAATTCCGCTGGCAGCGGCTGTCCAGGGAGATGAAACCCGAGGACGGGCCGACGGTCGAGGTGGTGAAGTTCGATGAGATCGCGGCGCGACTGCCCTACCACGAGCAGGCGCGGGTGACTCCGCAGCAGTGGCGCGAGCGCATCGCGGCCCGGCAGGCGGCGGTGGCGGAAAGGATGCTCGGCTGATGTTGTTGCAGGACAAGGTAGTTGTCGTCTCCGGGGTCGGTCCCGGGCTCGGCCGTGCCATCGCGGTACAGGCCGCGGTCGCCGGCGCCGATGTGGTGCTCGCCTCGCGCACCGAATCCCGGCTGGCCGAGGTGGCCAAGGAGATCACCGACCTCGGCAGGCGTGCGGTGGTGGTGCCCACCGATATCAACGACGAAGCGGCGGCGGCGAATCTGGTGGAATCGGCGCACAGCGCCTTCGGCCGGGTGGACACGCTGGTGAACAACGCGTTCGCGATCCCGCCCATCGTCGATCTGGCCGACGTCGAGCTGGACGCGGTGCGAGCCGGTTTCGAGACCAATGTGCTCGCGGCGCTGCGGTTGACCCGCTTGTTCGTGCCGGCGCTCGAGGAGTCCAAGGGCTCGGTGGTGATGATCAACTCCGCGGTGCTGCACCATTCACGACGCACCTTCGGCCCTTACAAGATGGCCAAGGCGAGCCTGCTCGCGCTGGCGCAGAGCTTGGCCACCGAGCTCGGGCCGCGCGGAATCCGGGTGAATTCTGTTGCCCCCGGCTATATCTGGGCCGACAATCTGAAGTGGTACTTCAACTATCTGGCCGAGCAGCGTGGCATCACCCGCGACGAGGTGTACGCCGAGACCGCCGCGACCATCGATCTGCGCAGACTGCCCGAGGCCGACGAGATCGCCGACGCGGTCGTCTTCTTCGCCTCACCGCTGGCGCGGGCCATCACCGGGGCGTGCCTGGATGTCAACTGCGGGGAGTACCACAATTGAGGAGCGAAACGAACATGATCGGTAGGGACGACGTCGGCACCATCGACGATCTGCACGCCTCGGCGAGCAAGGTGGTCGGGTTGACCGATTTCGGCGCCGACGACTACCGCGAAGGGCTGCAAGTCCTGCTGGATTCCTACGCCAGGGACGCGGAACTGACCCCCTTCGGCAACAAGGTCAACCGCGCCTTCCTGCGTGGCGCGCTGATCGCCCGGTTGCTGAGCGAATCGGCCTGGCAGCAGTTCCCGCAGCACGCGCAGGTGCCGATCGAGCGGCCGATCTTCGTCACCGGTTTGCCGCGTTCGGGCACCACTGCTGTGCACCGGCTGCTGACCGCCGATCCGGGGCATCAGGGGTTGGAGATGTGGCTGACGGAGATGCCGCAGCCGCGTCCGCCGCGCGAGACGTGGGAGCAGAACCCGATTTTCCAGCGGTTGCAGGCCGCCTACGACAAGCATCATGTCGAGCACCCGGAATTCATGGGAGTGCACCATATTTCGGCCGACCAGGTCGAAGAGTGCTGGCAGTTGCTGCGCCAATCGGCGATGTCGATCTCGTATGAGTGCCTCGGCTACCTGCCCACCTACTCGGAGTGGCTGCGCGAGCAGGACTGGACCGGCGCCTACCGCAGGCATCGGCGCAACCTGCAACTCATCGGGCTCAACGACGTGGACCGCCGCTGGGTGCTGAAGAACCCGAGTCACTTGTTCGCCCTGGACGCGCTGCTCGCGGTGTATCCGGACGCGCTGATCATCCAAATGCACCGGGCACCCAGCACCATCATCGCCTCGGTGTGCAGCCTGAACGAGCAGGCCTCGGCGGGCTGGTCGGACAAGTTCCGCGGTGGGGTGGTCGGGCGCACGCAGCTCGAGCTGTGGTCACGCGGCGCGCAGAAGTTCCTCGACGACCGCAAGAACCACAACGCGGCGCAGTTCTGCGATGTGTACTACGACGATTTCGTGGCCGATCCGATCGGCACCGTCGAAGGCATCTACCGCCACTTCGACCTCGACCTCACCGACGAGGCCCGGGCAGCGATGACCGCCCTGCACTCGGAGTCGACCTCGGGTGCGGCGCGACCGGCGCACAAGTACACCCTCGGCGATTTCGACCTCACCGCCGAAGCCGTCGACGCGAGCTTCGGGCCTTACCTGGAAGCGCATTTCCCGACGCGCTGACACCGTTCCGGCCGGTCGCCGCAGCTCGCAATCCGCGGCGGACCGGCCGGTCCGGAGGGTTCAGGCTTCACGGTCGCCGGCTCATCGGGACCTCAGGGCTGGCCGGGCTTGAGCACGATGAACAGCCCGTTGGCCTCCGCGCACAGCCGTTCGCCGTCGTGCAGCGTCGCCCGGACATACACCTTGCGGCCGTCCCGGCGCTCGGCCCAGGTACGCAACGACAGTTCCTTGTTGAGCGGGGTGATGGAGCGGTAATCGACGGTCAGCGATGCCGTGCGGGTGACACCACCCGCATACAGCGCCGCCGCCATACCCAGCAGATCATCGAAGCCGACCACGATCTGGCCGCCGTGGGCCGCGGCATTGCCGCCGAGGTGGAAGGTGCGGAAAGTGATCCGGGCCTCGACGCCGTCCTTGCTCGCCTTATCGATCACATACGGCGGAATGGTGATGTTGCCACGCGCGGGCAGATCCGCGCGGGTCCAGGTGGGCGCGGACCATTCGTCGACGACGGCGGCATCGAGCCGGTCGTTGAGCTGTTTGAGCACACCGATTGTCTCGAGTGCGAGCTCATCGGAAGGGCTCGACAGCCGCACACGATCCATGAGCTTGCGGACTTCCTCGATGAACGCGCCGTAATGCGGGCCACCGCGGGTGATGTCGGCATTCTTGGCCGCGTCGATGAGCTCCGACATGGGCCGGAAGCCGCCTTCGTGATGCTCGGCGTCGGGCAGTGCGTTGCCGGCCAGGTCTTCGGTCATGAGAACACGTTATCGGTAGCCCGCCGAATGCTCGGCGACCGGGGCGGGCGGTTCACCCGGCGCGCAACGACTCGAGCAGGGTGCGGGCCGCGGCGGTGACGTCGTGCTCGAGCCACTCCGGGAGTTCGGGTGCGTGCGCGTGCCTGCGCAGCGCGGCATACGGCAGGTCGACGATCGCCCGGCTGACGGCGTCGAGCTCACGGTCGCCCGCGCCCCCGGTCACACCCGAGGCGATGCGCCGCAGCTGCTCGATCAGCGGCGCGTTCATCCCCGCCAGGCGAGTGCCGAATTCCTCGTCCGGGCGGCCGTCGAGCAGATCGCTCGGGCGCAGGCTGAGCAGCAGCCGGGCGTCCTCGGGCAGGTCACGGCCGAAGCCGATGGCCGCGCGCGCCATGGCGACCCCGGCCTCCACCGGGTCCGGCTCCTCGGCGGCGGCCTTGACCCGGTCCTGGAAGCGCTCGAGCGCGCGGATCCACGCCGCGGTCAGCACGCCGTTGCGGTTGCCGAAACGGTGGTACAGCGTGCCGACCGGCGCACCGCTGGCGTCGGCGATCGCGGAGACGCTCGCCGCGCGCGGTCCTTCGGCCAGGACCAGGGCGCGGGCCGCGTCGAGGATCACATCGGTGTCGTGCTTGCGGGGTGGAGCCATGTACTAGTACGTTCCTTCCATATGGAGCGATTGCCCTATATCGATGAGCATGCCAGATCCGTCGACGCCAACCGCGAGCGGACCTGGAAAGCATTGCTGAAAGTTGTCTGTAAGGACCCGGCCGATCCGTCGACCGTGCCCGGCGGATTCGCGCTGGAACACGCCGATCCGCCCCGCCGACTCGCCCTCACCGGCAGTCATCCCTTCTCCCGCTACAGCCTCACCTTCGAACTCGACGACGACGGCCCACGCCACACCGTCGTGCGTGCCGTCACCCGCGCCGAATTCCCCGGCCTGGCAGGCTCGATCTACCGGGCCCTGGTGATCGGCACCGGCGGACACAAGCTGGTGGTGCGCAGGATGCTCGCCCGCATCGTGGCGGCGGCATGAACGCCGGACTGGTGTGGGGCGCCACCGAAGCCGAACGCGACGCACCGCTGCCGTGCGATGAACTCGAACCCGACGCCGTCATCGCCGACCGCGCCATCAGCATCGCCGCCCGGCCCGCCCTGGTATTCGCGTGGCTGTGCCAGCTGCGGGTCGCCACCTACAGCTACCGCATCGGCAATCGCTGGAAATCCAGTCCACGGGTCCGTGATCCGCAGTTGACCGAACTCGCGCCCGGGCAGCGTTTCATGGGCCAGTTCGACCTGGAATCGTTCGCACTCGGCAGACATGTCACACTGCGCGCCGGCGACATCTGCGTGACCTACGCGCTGCGGCCCGAGGGGGCGGGAACCCGGCTCGTCGTCCGGGTCCGCTTCGGTGGTTCGCCACTGGTGGGCCGGGTGCTCGCCCTCGGCGACGTGATCATGATGCGCAAACAGTTGCGGACGCTGAAGGAACTGGCCGAAGCCGAGGCCGCGAGCGCCTGAGCGCGGGGGCGATCCGGTGCCGCTTTCGCCGATCCGCTGCGACCGGCCCGGACCGTCGTGCAATGATGTCACCCGGAAAAGCGGCCGCCACGGCGGGTGATCGAGATGCCGTCGGCCCCAACCGGTCGCAGCACCGGGCTTTTCCGCGTCACACCGATCGACACTGCTCGACCACGCACCGTCGCAGACCTGATCGAGAGCTCGTAGCGCCACACTGTCCGACGCGACTTATCGCGCAGACCGTGCGTTGCATCAGGTCCACACGCGGGGCACACGTCAGAACTGTTCGAACGTGGAAAGGACTGTGGCACGTGCACTCCCTGGATTCATGGCCGGACGCGGCAGCGCGGGACGGTGGTCGTTCGTGACGGCCGCGCACCAGATCCTCGAGCTGACCGACGAGTTCTATCAGGATCCGCATGCCGTCTACCGGAGGCTGCGCGAACGCGGACCGATCCACCGGATCCGGTTGGACGGGGTGGTGGGCTGGCTGGTCGTCGACCACGAGGTCGCCAAACAGGCCTTCGTCGAGCCGAGTATCAGCAAGCGGATCGGGTCACCGGAAGGCCAAGCGGTCCTGGCCAAACACGGCGCAGCCGAGATGTTCAACGCCGCCATCAACGACAACATGCTCTTCGCGGACCCGCCGCAACACACTCGGCTGCGCAAACTGGTGTCGAAAGCCTTCGCCGGCCGCGCCATTCGGGAACTCGGCCCGCGCATCACCGAACTCGCCGATAGCCTGCTCGACGACATGGCCGGACGCGAAGCGGTCGACCTGCTCGACAGCTACGCCTTCCCGCTGCCCATCGCGGTGATCTGCGAGCTGCTCGGCGTACCCGACGACGAGAAGGACGACTTCCGTTCCTGGACAGCCGTTCTGGTGAACGATTCGGCCCCCATCGAGGCCCGCACCACCGCCGGGATCAGCTTCTTCACCTACCTCACCGAGCTGATCGCGGCCCGCACCGACGATCCGCGCGAGGACCTGCTGTCGGAACTCATCATCGCCAAGGACGACGACGACCGGCTCGATCAGCAAGAACTCATCGCCATGCTGTTCCTGCTGCTGGCCGCCGGGCACGAAACCACCGTCAACCTCATCGGCAACGCGGTGCTCGAGCTGCTGCGCGACCCGGCCACCGCCGACCGACTGCGCCGCGATCCGGACGGGATTCCGGCTTTCCTCGACGAGGTACTGCGCCTGCAGGGCCCGGTGCATCTGGCCACCGCGCGCTACACCACCGCACCGATCACGCTGGGCGGTCAGCACATCGACGCCGGCGAATTCGTGATGATCTCCCTCGCCGCCGCCAACCGCGACCCACGCCTGTTCAGTGATCCCGACCGGATGGATCCCGGCCGCACCGACCACCGGCACATCGCCTTCGGCCACGGCATCCACTACTGCCTCGGCGCCGCCCTGGCGCGCACCGAAGCGACCATCGCCCTCACTCGCCTGCTCGACCGCGTCCAGGTCCTGTCGCTGGACGGCGAGTTCGGCGATCTGACCTGGCGCAAGAGTTTGCTGATCCGAGGGCTCGCCGAACTGCCGGTGCGTCTCGGCGATGCGGAAGCGGTCGCGGCCGTCGGTGCGGAGGCCCGCTACTCGATGAATTGAGCATCCGGTCGCGGGCCGATTCGGCTGGAGTCGGCCCGCGGATCGGGGAATAGGTGCCGACACCGGGAGCTTGGACCTCTATATGACCAGTGCTGAGTTGTTGATCGACGGGTTCGGACGGATCCGGGATAACGTGCACCGTGCGGTCGAGGGCTTGACCGGCGCCGAACTGGGGGCTCGGCTGGATGCGGAGGCCAATTCCATCGCGTGGCTGGTATGGCACCTGACCCGGGTTCAGGACGACCACATCGCGGACGTAGCGGGGACCGAGCAGGTGTGGACGCGCGATGGATGGGTGGGCCGGTTCGCGCTGCCGTTCCCCGACGGCGACACCGGGTACGGGCACAGCCCCACCGATGTCGACGCACTCGCCGGCGCATCGGCGGAGCTGCTGCTCGGATACCACGACGCGGTACACGCCCAGACCGTCGACTACGTCTCTGCCCTCACCGATGCCGACCTGCCGCGGGTTGTCGACACCCGATGGGACCCACCGGTGACGCTCGGCGTACGGCTGATCAGCGTCATCGACGACGACATCCAGCATTCCGGTCAGGCGGCGTTCATTCGCGGAATCCTGTTGCGGCGCCGGTAGAACGGCGCGATCCATCCGGCCGATCGCCAGCGGCCACCACGGCCGCGCGGCCTGCCGGCAGCTCACATCTGGCCGGTTGTCACTTACTCCCGGACAGTGTCGGGGAGGGGGAGCGGGCTATCCATCGGTCGTCGGTGCGCTGCACTTCGACGGGGTGGGCGAAGGTCTGCGAGATGGTGTCGGTGGTGATGGTGGCGTCGGCGGTGCCGTAGGCGACAGTGCGGCCGCCGGCGATCAGCAGCGCATGGGTGGTTGTGCTCGGCAGTTCTTCGAGATGGTGGGTGACCAGGATCGAGGCCACCTCCGGATGGGTGCGGTCGAGGGCGTCGATGGTTTCGAGCA
>NZ_BAFY01000115.1 GCF_000308555.1 Nocardia cyriacigeorgica NBRC 100375
CCGATGCGGCGCCCACCGGCGCGCGGGCACGACGGGGGCGAACAGCGAGACCACCGGCGTGCCGACCGCGGCGGCCAGATGGGCCGCGGCGGTGTTGGGCGCGACCACGACGCGGGCCCCGCGCAATACCGCGGCGAGCATGGGCAGGTCGGTAGCGCCGCCGAGGTCGAGCGCGTGGTCGCCGGATACCGTTGCGGTGAGCGCGGTTTCGCCGGGGCCACCGGTCACCAGCACACGGTGGCCGGCTTCGGCGAGGGCGGCCACCATCGACCGGCTGCGCCGCGCCGACATCCGCCGCGCCGGCACCGCCGCCCCCGGATGCACGACCACGTATCCCGGCTCGCCGGTCAGCGCGCGCACGTCCGGCAACTCGTCGCGCACCGCGAGCGCCGAATCGGCCGACGGATAGCCGGCCGCCGCGGCCAGCGACAACGCCCGGATCGGTTCCGGCACATCCTCGTCCACCGCATGCCGCACATCCAGCAGCGAACCCGGGTAGTCGGTGCTGATCGCGCAGATCCGCGGCACCGCCGCCATCCGCAATACCAGCGCCAGCGGCAGCGGCGACTGATGGAAGGAGGTGAAGATCAGTGCCTCATCGATCTGCCGGGCGGCAATGGCGGCTACCAGATCGTCGATGACGCGCGCGGTCACCGGTGGCCGGTCGAAATCGACCCAGCCCGCCGCGAACTCGAGCACCTCGTCGACGCCGGGCAGCAGGTGCGCCGCGGCGCGGCCGCGTGGGCCGGCCAGGAAGGTGAGCTTGTCCGCGCGCGCCGCGATGGCGCGAATCGCGGGGCCGGTCACCAGGACGTCGCCGGCGCTGTCGAGCCGCGCGGCGAGCACATGACCGCTCACGCGGCCACCACCTCATGCAGAAACCGGTCCCAGTGCCCGGTGAACCGGTCGATCCCGAAATTGGCCTGCGCCCAATGCCTGCCGGCCTTGCCCGCCAGTTCGGCGAAGCAGCGCTCGCGCACGAACATGCGGATCGCCTCGTCGAGCACGTCGAGATCGTTGGCGACCACGCCCGCGTCGGCCGGGATCGATGCCGACGCCTCGGTGGTGCCGAGCGCGACGATCGGCATGCCCAGATACATCGCCTCGATCACCGACAGGCCGAGCGAGGTCCAGCGCGGGGTATGCACGAAGACGCGCCTGCGCGCGAGTTCGCTGTGCAACTGCCGCTGATCGTGGTCGCCCGCGCCATGCACGCGCTCCTCCGGCAGGCCGAGGGCTCGGTGCAGGTCCGGCGTGTCGATGCCGTAGACGTCGATCGGCGCCGCCTGCGACAGCGGTGCCAGCAGATCGGTACCGGTGACCCGGCCGCGCCGCACCGGCTCGTTGATGATGGTGGCCGCGCGGTCCAGTTCGCCGGTGTAGAGGTGACCCGGGTCGATCACGCCGTGCGGGATCACCGTGGCCGATGCCCGCCCGTTGTCCCACATCAGCCGGTTGAAGTCGGTGACGTGGACCAGGGGGATGTCGTCGCGGTCGGCCAGCGGATGCCGGGTGAGGCAGGCATGTCCGCGCGGGGTGTTGTGCTCGAGGTAGACGGCGGGCAGGTCGACGCCCGGCTCGGCGTGCAGCCACTGCCGCACCAGATCCAGTTCCTCCGGGCGTTGCAGCACCACCACGTCGATCTGTTCGCCGGCCAGGTCGGCGGGTGCGACCTCGCGGGCCGAATCCGGCCAGTCGCGCCCGCAGCGGCCGAGCGCCCACGCACCGCGTGCGGCGTCGGTGGGGATCAGGTAGTGCTGGCCGCCCTGCACGAATGAGGTCATCCAGGAGCCGTGCACATGCCACACCAGGACGTTGAGCGGTCTCGATGCGCTGGTCATCACGGCCACGAGCTTTCCGTCGACGGGCAGACCACCATTTCCCGGATCTCACAGCCCGGTGGCCGGGTCATCGCGAAGATCGCGGTTGCCGCGACATCTTCGGGCTTGTTGAGCCGAACATCCGGCGGTGGCGCGTACTGGGCGGGGCGGCCGTCGAAGAACGCCGTGTGCATTCCGCCGGGGATCAGCAGGGTGACGCCGACGTCACCGGCGGTCTCGGCGGCCAGTGCCCTGGTGAAACCCACGACTCCGAATTTCGACGCGCAGTAGGCGGTGGCGTCGGGCAGTGCCTTGACTCCGAGCGTGGACGCGCAGGTCACCACGGTGCCGTGGCTCGCGCGCAACGCGGGCAGCGCGGCTCGGATGACGGCCGCTGTGCCCAGCAGGTTCACCCGGATCACCCGCTCCCAGTCGTCGGCGGCGACTTCGTCGAGCGCGCCGCAGGCATCTGTCCCGGCGGCGGTGAACACCGCGTCCAGCCGCCCGTCGACCCGCGCGATGAGTTGCTCCACGGCGCGCTGGGTGTCGTCGGAGTACGCCAGGTCCGCGTACTCCCAGGCCACCTCGGCTTCCGGTTTGTCGCGGTCGATGACCAGAGCGGTGCCGCCCTCGGCCTGTACCGCGTCGACGACGGCAGCTCCGAGGCCGGAGGCACCGCCGGTGATCAGGACGTTGCCGAGCGGGGTGTTCGCTGATGCGTTCACGCTGTATCCCTTCAGACGTCGGTCGGATGGATATGTCAGCTGGCTGCTCCGAGCGCGGCAGCCTGCGCGGTCATGGCCTTGTCGTAGGCGGTGAGGGTGTCGGTGGCGACTCGGTCCCAGGAGTAGCGCGCGCAGACCTTGCGATGTCCCGCCGCGCCCATACGCCGGCGCTGGGCACTGTCGGCGAGCAACGCGCGCAGCGCACGGGCCAGGGGTTTCGGTTCCGACGGCGGCACCAGCGCGCCGGTGACGCCGTCGTCCACGGTGTCGAGTAGGCCGCCGACCGCGCTGGCCACCACCGGCTTCGCGCAGGCCATCGCCTCCAGCGGGACGATGCCGAAGGGTTCGTACCACGGCGTGCACACCACGACGTCGGCCGAACGCAGCAGCGCGGGCATCTCGTCGTGGGCGATCCGGCCCAGCAGCTGGACCCGATCGGCCACCCCATGCTCGGAGGCGATCCGATGTAGGCGAGCGGCCTCGGAGCGTGCGGTGTCGTCGTCGCCTCCGCCGGCGATCAGCAGCTCGGTTCCCGGCAGCTCCGGCAGGGCCTTGATGGCGGTGTCGAACCCTTTGCGCGGCACCATCCGCCCGATCGCCAGCAGCCGCCGGTGGCGCCCCTTCGGTGCGATGGGGCCGTGCCGGTCGAACATCGACAGGTCGACCCCGCACGGCACGATCGAGGTGCGCGCAGCCGGCACCCCCATGCGTGCGAGTTCGCGCACTTCATCCGAGCAGGTCGCCACGATGTGATCGGCGCTGACCGCGATGAGACGCTCGAACTTGATCCGCGAGCGTGGACTGGTGTCGGCGCGGCCCTGGTAGCGGCGTTTGACCGTGCCGAGGGCGTGAAAGGTCAGGACCACCGGAAGATGCAGGCGGCGCGCGGCCAGTTCGGTGGCCAGCCCCGACATCCAGAAGTGGGCGTGCACCACATCGGGGCTGTCGGTGCTCCAGGATTCGTACAGGAAGTCGGCGAACTCGCCCAGATGCGGCAGTATCGCGTCCTTGGGAATGGGTGCGCGCGGTCCGGCGGGCACGTGGACGACGCGATAGCCGTCCTCGGTGACGACCTCGGTGTCGATGCGTGGATCGTCTCGGCGGGTGTAGACGCTGACCTCGTGCCCGTCGCGAGCGAAGGCCGATGCCAACGCACCGACATGCACGTTCTGCCCCCCGGCATCGACACCGCCGAGCGCGGCGAGGGGGCTGGCGTGTTCGGAAACCATGGCGATCTTCACGGGGCGGTCCCCTTTCTCCTGCTCGCTGCGTTGCCGGCGCCCGAGGAAACCTCCGTGGGGCTCTACGCGGCGCGTACCCGGTATTCCGAACCGCAATCCGGAGGTGCGCCTGCTCGGCTTCCGCGGCGTCGCATCGGTTTCGGGACCGGACCGCCGGGTATGCGACACGCTGATGCGGGACAAGCGGTTTCACGGAGAGGAAGGCCGCCATGGCCGAACCGGCGTTATCGGAGATGACCGTCGACCGGCTCACCGTCGGTCCGCTGCGGCCGCGCCTGCCGGACGTGCACCGGATCGCGGTGCTGCGCGGCGGCGGTCTCGGTGATCTGCTGTTCGCCGTGCCCGCCGTCCATGCCCTCGCGGCGGCATACCCGGAGGCCGAGATCGTGCTGCTCGGCTCCGCCTTGCACGCGCAGCTGCTGCGCGGGCGGACCACCCCGATCGGCGAGGTCGTCGTCCTTCCGGACGCGGCCGTCGGGTCGGCCGACCCCCGAGACGACGGCCTGCGTGACTGTGTCGGTCAGGCACTGCGCGAGCCGGTGGATCTCGGCGTCCAGCTGCACGGCGGCGGCGCCTGGTCCAATGCCGTTATCCAGCAATTGCATCCACGCTGGTCGGTCGGTTCACAAGCCCCGGGCGCGCCTGCGCTGCACCGCAACGTCCCGTTCCGCTACTACCACAACGAGACGTTGCGCGCGCTCGAAGTGGCCGCCGCCGCGGGCGCGCCGCCGGTGCTGCTGGAAGCCGAACTCCCGCTCACCACAGCCGATCTCGCCGCCGCGGATCGAGTCTTGACGGGGACCAGCGGCGCTACGGTGGCGATCCATCCCGGTGCGCGGGACCCGCGGCGGCGATGGCCCGCGCCCCGCTTCGCCGAGATCGCCGCGCGGTGCCTGAACCGCGGTCACGACGTCGTGCTGATCGGCACGAACGAAGAACGCGACCTACTCACCGCGATCGCGGACACCGCGCACGCGAACGCCTCCCGGATCCGCGACGGCGCCACCATCCAGCTGCTCGACGGGACCGATATGACCACCCTGTGCGGTGTGCTGGCCCGCAGCCGCGTATTGGTCGGCAACGACAGCGGCCCACGTCATCTGGCCCGGGCCCTCGGCACACCGACGGTCGGCGTGTTCTGGATCGGCAATGTCGTCAACGCGGGCCCGCTCAGCCGCACCGAGGACCGGGTGCTGATCTCCTGGCGCGACGACTGCCCGGTGTGCGGGCAGGACATCACCGACGAGTTCCGCGCGCGCTGCCCGCACGACGATTCGCTGGTCACGTCGGTGACGATCGAGAATGTCGAGGCCGAACTGCTCGACCTGCTCGCTGCCGAACCCCCTGCCGAGCGTCCCGGCCATCGCCCCTGACAGCGTGCTGCGGCCAGAACTCCGGCGGCACCACCTCGTAGGCCTCCACCCGCCGATCGGTGACCGTGGTCGGCGATTCCAGATGGATCGCGCCGCTGGGCAGCAGGCCCGCACCGCCGAAGCGGGCGATCACCCGTAGCTGCGCCAGCACGTCCTCGCCACTGTGTTCGGCGGGCAATTCGGTCCAGAAATCGAAACCGCCGGTATCGAGCAGGGCCGCGCGGTCGTAGAGGACGCACCCGCCGATCCAGGCGATCTTGTAGGCGTAGGTCCGGCCGGGTCGCCGCACCACCGCGTCGGCCAGATGTGCCGGATTGGCGGCGTTGTGCAGAGTCCAGCGCTCCCATTCGGGCTCGCCACGAATGATCCGCTCCGGCTGCGGCGGGCCGCGCCAGAGTTCGAAGGGCGCGAGTTCGCCCGGGCGGAAGTCGTCCAGATGCGACAGGCCCTGCACCGCGCATCCCACCAGCCCGCAGCCGAGGTCACCGATCGCTCGGCGCATCCGGGTCAGGGTCGTCGGCTCCAGCCACACATCGTCGTCGAGAAACAGCACATACCGTGCGGTCGCGCGGCCGAGCAGGTGGGCGCGGTGCTCGGCCATGCCGCGACGTGGCAGATGGCGTCCTACCCGGATCGGATGCCCCTGTCGGGTCAGCACCCGCCGCATCGCCCGCGCGGTCGCGGTGTCATATCCGGGTGCCGCATCGGACTGGTCGCTGACGATCACTCCGAAGCCGGGCAGATCCTGTGCCGCGAGCCCGGACAGGGTGGTGGCCAGCTCGATCTCGCGGTTGCGGGTGGGAATGAGGACCTCGAGGTCTGGACCCATCACCCACCGCCCGTCGCCGATCGGGCCCGGATGCGTTCGATCATCGCCGAGGTCGAATGATCGGCCAGATAACCGAGCACCCGCACCTCGCCGCCGTACTCGGCGACTATGGGCGTCTCCGGCAACATCTCGGGCCGATAGTCGCCGCCCTTGACATACAGGTCGGGTTCGGTAGCCCGCAGCAGCCGCTCCGGGGTGTCCTCGTCGAACACGGTCACATGGTCGACGCAGCTCAGCGCGGCCAGCACCGCGCACCGATCATGGTCGGGATTGACCGGACGGTCGGGTCCCTTGAGCCTGCGCACGCTGTCGTCGGAATTGACCGCGACCACCAGCACATCGCCGAGCCGCTTGGCCTCGTTCAAATAGGCGATATGCCCGGCGTGCACCACATCGAAGCAGCCGTTGGTGAACACGATCCGCTCCCCCGCGGCTCGATGCCCCCGCACCGCCTCGATCAACTGCCGTGGCTCGAGCACCGCGCCACCGCTGCGGTCGATGCGCGCCCGCAGCTGCTCGCGCGTGCACACCGAGGTGCCCGACCGGTGCACGACCACGTCGGCCGCGGCCTGCGCCACCTCCACCGCGCCGGTGAGCGGCATCCCGGCCAGCACGGCCAGCGTCAACGCGGCGACGAAGGTATCGCCGCCGCCCGCGGACTGGCTCTCGCGCACCGGATGCGCCCAGGTGCGGTGCGCGGGGCGGTCGCCGTCGAGCAGCACGCTGCCGTCCCGGTCGAGGGTGACCACGGCGGTGCGGGTGCCGATCGCGTCGAACAACGCCTCGCGATGGCGGTCGAACAGCTCGGCCCGCTGCTCGGGGTGGGCGCCGGCCGCGGCCGCGAGCCCGAGGACTTCGGCCGCTTCGCCGGCGTTCGGGGTGACGAGATCGGGATGGAGCGCACGCCACCGTGCGGGATGGTGGGTGTCGACGATCAGCAGCGGCAGGTGCTCGCGTCGCTGGAGCAGCCCCTCGCGCAAGGTGTCACCGAGTGGGCCACCGTAATCGCAGACGATCAGCGCCTCCGCCCCGATCAGGGCATCGTCGAGGCGATCGAGCATCTCGGCGACCTCATGCGGTCGCGCGTCACCGGTACTCGCGTCGTCGAAGCGCACGAGGATCTGCTCATCGGCCACGATGCGGGTCTTCACCGGGGTCGTGCGATCCGGCGCGCGATAGATCCGGCCGATGTCGACACCGCTGCGGGCCAGCACCTCGGCGAGCGCGGTGGCCGGCGCGTCGTCTCCGGTCAGGGCGAGCAGGCGGGTATCGGCGCCGAGGGCCGCGACATTGGCGGCGGTATTGCCCGCGCCGCCGGCCACCGACGAACTGCGTTCGATATCGACCACCGGCACCGGTGCTTCCCGGCACAACCGCTCGCACCTACCCCATTTCCACACATCCAGCATGGCGTCGCCGAGCACGACCACCGTCGCGTCCTCGCGCGTCACATCGGCCGCGGCGCCGGGCCCGTCGCGGTAGTCGGTCCCACTCATGCGCGTCCTCCTGTCGATGGGGCACTCGAGGTCGCCATTCCACGCGCGGAGCCGATAAAACACGGCGGCAGCGAAGATTCCGGTGCGGCCCGATGCGCTATTCGCCGGCCGAATCGGGTTTGCGGGCGGGCTGTGGTGGTACCGCTCCGGCGTCCGACCCGATCGAAGAAGGGAAGTACGACGATGGGCCAGATCAATCCGATCCAAGTGCAGAAGTACCTGCACGGCGTCGACTATCCGTGCGATCGCGACGGCATCGTCGAAGCCGCCCGCAGCAATGGCGCGGATGCCACCGTCATCGACGCTCTCGAAGACCTGCCCGACCGCACCTTCAACGGACCGAACGCGGTCAGCGAGGCGATCGCATAGCGGCATCGTCCCGGTCCACAGTCGCGGCCCGCGCACGGTGCGGGCCGCGATCCGCGTTCGGCGAATCGCCGCTCGGATGGTTCAGCCGCCGGGATGCGGGTAGGGCGAGGACATGGGCGCGTTCTCGGTAGCGCCGCGGGCATCGATGTGGGAGGTGGGATGACGGCGACATCCTCGAGCACAGCGGGTGAGCTCACCGCGACGCGTCCGTTTCCGGCGCGCCACGGCCCGAAGGGCTCGACGCTCTACAAGATCGTCACCACCACCGATCCGAAGGTGCTCGGCATCTTGTACCTGGCGTCGGCGACGGCGTTCTTCCTGATCGGCGGTTTGCTGGCGTTGCTGATGCGCGGGGAGCTGGCGCGGCCGGGACTGCAGTTCCTCTCGCCCGAGCAGTACAACCAGCTGTTCACCATGCACGGCACCATCATGCTGCTGTTCTACGCCACCCCAGTGGTTTTCGGGTTCGCCAATGCGATCCTGCCGTTGCAGATCGGCGCACCCGACGTCGCGTTTCCGCGGTTGAACGCCCTCAGCTACTGGCTGTATCTGTTCGGGGCGACGATGGCGACGGCCGGGTTCCTCACCCCGGGCGGCGCGGCGGATTTCGGCTGGACCGGCTACACGCCGTTGAGCAACGAACTGCATTCGCCGGGCGTCGGCGGGGATTTGTGGATCATGGGGTTGGCGGTGTCGGGCCTCGGCACCATTCTCGGCGCGGTCAACATGATCACCACCGTGGTCTGCCTGCGCGCACCGGGGATGACGATGTTCCGGATGCCGATCTTCACCTGGAACATCCTGATCACCAGCATCCTGGTGCTGCTGGCCTTCCCGATCCTCACCGCGGCACTGATGGCGCTGGCCTACGACCGGCACCTGGGTGGTCACATCTACGATCCGGCCACCGGCGGCACCATTCTCTGGCAGCACCTGTTCTGGTTCTTCGGCCATCCCGAGGTCTACATCGTCGCGCTGCCGTTCTTCGGCATCATCAGCGAGGTCATCCCGGTTTTCAGCCGCAAACCGATCTTCGGCTACACCGCCCTGGTCTTCGCCACCATCGCCATCGCGGCGCTGTCGATGGCGGTGTGGGCGCACCACATGTACGCCACCGGTGCGGTGATGCTGCCGTTCTTCTCGCTGATGACATTTCTGATCGCGGTGCCGACAGGAGTGAAGTTCTTCAATTGGATCGGCACCATGTGGAAGGGCCAGTTGACCTTCGAAACACCGATGTTGTTCTCCCTCGGATTCATCGTCACCTTCCTGCTCGGCGGCCTGTCGGGGGTCATCCTGGCCAGCCCGCCGCTGGACTTCCACGTCACCGACTCCTATTTCGTGGTGGCGCATTTCCACTACGTGCTCTTCGGCACCATCGTCTTCGCCACGTTCGCCGGGATCTATTTCTGGTTCCCGAAGATGACCGGCCGGTTCATGGACGAGCGGCTGGGCAGGCTGCATTTCTGGACGACGTTCCTCGGCTTCCACCTCACCTTCCTGGTGCAGCACTGGCTGGGCAACGAGGGCATGCCGCGCCGCTACGCCGACTACCTGCCCGGCGACGGGTTCACCGCGCTCAACACCATCTCCACCATCGGGTCGTTCGTGCTCGGCGTCTCGATGGTGACGTTCGTATGGAATGTGTTCAAGAGTTACCGCTACGGCGAAGTGGTGACCGTCGACGATCCCTGGGGTTCGGGCAATTCGCTGGAATGGGCGACGACCTGCCCGCCGCCGCGGCACAACTTCTACGAACTGCCACCCATCCGCTCCGAACGTCCCGCGTTCGAAGTGCACTACCCGCACATGGTCGAACGAATTCGCGCCGAAGCCCACATCGGCCGCTCCGCACGCCACGGCGCCGGCGCGGAGTTGTCCGAACCATCCGATGCGGCCACGACCGACCGGACCCGATGACAGCAGCGAAGGATATGTGATGGCTGATCTGGTTTCCGCCACCGTGACAAAGGCTTTCGAGGCAGGGGCCCGGGTGCGGCACGGGCGGGTGTTCCATCCCCGTGGCGTGCGGCTGTCCGGGCGATTCCATGCCGAGGACGAGTACGTCTCACTCTTCGGCCAGGGCGAACGGGCGGTGATCGCACGCCTGTCGAAAGGAATCGGCACCCCCGCGGGCCTGCCGGACGTGCTCGGACTGGCCTTCCGGGTGCTCGATCGCGACGACCATCCGTGGGATTTCGTGCTGGCGACCACCGGCCGCGGCGGGCTCGGCCGGTTGGCGATCACCCCGGCTCGCGGCTGGGCCAGCGCCCGCTACGGTTCCCTGCTGCCGTACCGGTTCGGCGAATCCAGCCTGACCTGGGTGTATGCCGAACCCGACGCGAACCAGCCCGCGACCGCCGCACTGGATGCCCTGGCAGAGCATCTGCGCGAGCACACTCTCGGCTTCGAGATCACCGTTCAGGGCATCGGCACCCCGCGCCGCACCGCCGGGGAACTGACCCTGCACCCGGCCGAACCCGAGGACTACCGCACCGACTTCTTCGACCCGATGCTCAACCATCCGGCCGAGGTCACACTGGTGCCCGATCTCGTCACCAAGTTCCGGGAACGCGCCTATATCGGCAGCCGCCGCGGGCGTGGAGAAGAACCCTGAGCCGGCCCCACGCGCGGTGATTCACCGCGCCGATGCCGGGTAACCGGCCAGCGTGAGAAGCATGGATATCCGACAGATAGCGCAGCGGGCCGGACCGTTCGCCTCGGTATACATCGACGGCTCGCACGACACCGAAGACGCCGCGCACCAGACCGAACTGCGGTGGCGCTCGGCGCGGGGGCAATTGGCCGACCAAGGCGCCCCGACCGCCACCCTGGAACGACTCGACACCGCCATCGCGCAACGTCATCCGGGGCAGGGCAGATGCGGCCGGTTGCTCATCGCCGACGACGACGAGGTGCTGGTGGACGAGTTCTTGCCGGACCCGCCACCCAGGGAAGAACTGCGCGTGTCGCCACGACCGTATCTGCTGCCGTTGCTCGCCCACGACGCCGAACAGACCCCGCATGTGGTCGCGGTGGTCGACAGCGTCGGATGTGATGTGCGGGCCGTCGATGAGCATGGACACGCGATGGCGGAGGCCGTCGAGGGACAGGACCATCCGGTGCACAAGGTCCCCGGCGGCGGCTGGTCGCATCTGTCGATGCAACGCCGCACGGAGGAGACGGTGCGGCGCAACGTCGACGAGGTCGCCCGGGAGGTATCGGCGCTGGCCGATCGGGTCCGGGCCGAGGTGGTGGTGCTGGCCGGTGAGGTATCGGCTCGCTCGGCGCTGCACGATGCCCTGCCCGATCACGGCGCGACCGTGGTCGAGGTCGAATCGGGTGGCCGCGCCGAAGGCACCGACGACGCCGAATTCGAGGCCAGGGTGCACGAGATGATCGCCGAGCAGGCCCGGGCACACCGCACGGAAGCACTGGAGCGGTTGACCGCCGAACGTGCCCGCGACGACGGTCTGGCCGTGGCGGGGCTCGCCGACACGGTCGCCGCCCTCCGCATGGCCAACGTGGCCCAATTGCTGATCGAGGCACCATCATCGGCGCGTCACTCGGTGTGGGTGGGCGCGGATCCCGCGCAGGTCTCGTTGCGCCGCGACGAACTCGACAGCGCCTCGGCCGAGCAGTGCCCGGCCGATGCGGCGCTGCCCGTCGCGGCCCTGGCCGTCGGCGCCGAGGTCGTGGCGGTGGACGGCGCCGGGCTGCCCGACGGCGTCGCGGCACTGCTGCGGCATCGGTGAACCGCCGCGAGAAAGGAGACGTCATGGAACGAGGAAGTAGCAAACACGGCCCGAAACGCGACGACGAACTCGCGCACGAAATGCAGGGAACCCTGAAGGGAAATCGGTCGAGTCGCGCCGAGGAATGGCGCGACCCGGAACCGCCCGCCGACGACGACCCGGACCTGGAGGTCCGGCCGGAGCTGTCGGACTCTGCGGACGAATGATCCCCGGCAGCGGTATCGGCCCACCAATTCGCCCTCGGCTGCGTCTCCGAATCGTTCGGGCCGATACAGCGCTGCTCACCCGGAGGTCTTGCGCAACAACCGGATGACGGCCCGCTCGATGATGGCGGTTCGCTCCTCATCCGCATCGACCCGGTTCGCCCGGCGCAGTGCCGCTTGGATCGTCGCGCCGTTGTCGTAGGCTTCGACCACGCGCGGGTCGATATACGAATCACGTGCCACAGTGGGGGTGTTGCCCAGCGCGTCGGCGACCTGCTCGAAGATCTCCCGCTGCACCTTTCGCCGGCCGCGCTGGGATTGCGGACGCGCGGCCGCACCGAATCCGGCGGCCGCCAGCACGGTGCCCTGCCAGGTCCGCAGGTCCTTCACACTGCACTCCGGGGTGGTCAGCTCCTTGAAACGGGTATTGATCTCCTCCGCGTGCAGTTCGTGGAATCCTGTGTCGTCGCGGTACACCAGCAGCCGCTGCGTGCCGGTCCGTTGTCGCCGCAGCGCGCGAACAGCCCTCGCCAGGTCCGGTCCCCGCACCCGTACGCGCCGCCGGATCCCGCCCTTGGCCACGTAGTCGAACACCATCTCGGCTCCGCTGACCCGCACCTGATCACGCAGCAGCGTCGCCACGCCCCTGGTCCCGTTCTCCTCGGCGTATTCCTCACCGCCGACCCGGAATACCTCGCGATCGACCAGGCTGATCGCCAAGGCCTGGACGCGACGTGCGGGCAGACCGCGCAGGCCGAGGTCCGCCTCCAGTTGCTTACGTACCTGCGGTAGCCGGCGGGCCAGGTCCAGGACTCGGTCGAACTTCTCTTCGTCGCGTTCGCGGCGCCAGCGTTCGTGGTAGAGGTACTGGCGCCGGCCCGCCGCGTCCACGCCGACGGCCTGGATATGACCATTCGGGTACGGGCAGATCCACACCTTGCGCCAGGCCGGCGGGATCACCAGCCCGCGAATGCGCTCCAGCGTGACGGTATCGGCGACCGGCTCACCGGAGTCGGCGACATAGGAGAATCCGCGTCCGCGGCCGATCCGCCTGATGCCTGGGCCGTAAGGCCTGCTGCGCCGCAATCTCATAGGTCCCTCCCCTGTCGGGCATAGCCCGCTTCGGCGATCTCACACCTGGCACGCGGCGGCCCGGCCGCGACATTGTTTGCCGAGCACGGGGTATGCGGTGGATGAATGCGGCCGCTGCGGCCGCCGGTCACACCGTTCGGAGGGAGTGCTCGTGGACTACATCGACAAGGCCAAGCACCAGGTGGTCGACCTGGTCGGGAAAGTCGTTGGCGCCTCCGGCGGCGGGGTGAGCACCCAGACGATGACGATCGCACGGCCCCGCGACGAGGTGCGGCGGTTCTGGCGTGATCCGGACAATCTGTCGGCCGTCCTGCAGGGGATCGCCCGGGTACGGCAGGCCGGTTCCGACCGCCTCGAGTGGACCTTCGACCCGCTCGATGGTGACACGCTGCGGTGGGCGACCGACGTCGTCGACAATGCCGACGAGCTGCGCTTCACCGGCGAACACGACGAGCAGATCCGGTTGAGCTTCGCCGACGCACCGCACGATCTCGGCACCGAGGTCACCATCCGGACGACCTCCCCGGCACCCGGCCTGCTCACCGGAGCGGTGGCGTTCACCGCCCTCTATCGCGCCCGGGCACTGCTGCAGACCGGTGAGATACCCACCCTCGAACACAATCCCAGCGGCCGCCGAGCCGAACAGGAGGCGTGATGCGTGCACTGTGCTGGAACGGCGTCAATGATCTCGCCGTCGAGACCGTGCCCGATCCCGTGCTGGTCAACCCGCACGATGTGATCGTGCGGGTGCGGTTGACCACCACCTGCGGTTCGGATCTGCATTTCATCGACGGCTACCTGCCCGGCATGCGCGAAGGCGATGTCATCGGGCACGAATTCATGGGCGAGGTGGTGGAGACCGGCCCCGAAGTGCGCTCGGCGAAGGCCGGCGACCGGGTGGTCGTGCCGTCGTTCATCGGGTGCGGAGCGTGCTGGTATTGCGGCAACGGCCTGTATTCGACCTGCGACACCACCAACCCGAACGCCGCGCTGCAACAACCGTTGCTCGGCTACCCGTCCGGCGGAATCTACGGCTACACCCATCCTTTCGGCGGCTACCAGGGTTCGCACGCCGAGTACATCCGAGTGCCGTTCGGTGACGTCAACTGCTTCAGCGTGCCCGACGGCGTTACCGATGAGCAGGCGCTGTTCTGCTCCGACGCCGTGCCGACCGGCTTGATGGGCGCCGACTTCTGCGATATCTCCCCCGGCGACACGGTCGCGGTGTGGGGCAGCGGCGGGGTCGGTTTGATGGCCGCGCACACCGCGCGTCTGCTCGGCGCCGAACGCGTGATCGTCATCGACCGGTTCTCGAATCGGCTGGAACTGGCCCGCGGCCGCGCCGGCGCGGAGACGATCGACTACACGGCCGTGGACAGCGTGGCCGAGGCGCTGCGCGAGACCACCGGCGGCCGCGGGCCCGACGCCTGCATCGACGCCGTCGGCATGGAAGGCCACGGCACCGGCCTCCAGCAGCTCTACGACAAGGCCAAGCAACTGCTGCGGCTGGAGACCGATCGCGCGACCTCGCTGCGCGAGGCGATCCTGGCCTGCCGGAAGGCCGGCGTGGTGTCGGTGCTCGGCGTCTACGGGCTCACCGACAAATTCCCGATGGGGGTGGTCACCAACAAGGGCCTCACCATCCGCTCCGCCCAGCAGCGCGGGCAGGCCTACATGCCGCGCATGTTCGACTACATCGAGCAGGGCGATCTGGATCCGTCTTATCTCATCACCCACGATCTGCCGTTGACCGAGGCGGTGCGCGGCTACGAGCTGTTCAAGAACAGCAAACAGGAGTGCGTGCGCGCGGTGTTCCGCCCATGACCCATCCGCTGCAACCGGAGGAAGGCAGGACGACATGGTCGAGGTCCGGACCGAGGTAGCCGCGTCACCGCAGCAGATTTTCGCGGTGCTCGCCGACGGCTGGTCGTATGCGAGCTGGGTGGTCGGCGCCTCGCATATCCGCGAGGTCGACAGCAGCTGGCCCCAGGTGGGTGCGCGGATCCACCATCGGGTCGGCCCCTGGCCGTTCACCATCGACGACACCACCACTGTGCGGGCCGTCGACCCGCCGCACAGCCTGGAGCTGGATGCGGGGCTGTGGCCGGCCGGCGCGGCCTGGATCAGGCTCGACCTGGTCGAGATCGCCCCCGGCCGCACCGAGATCCGGATGGCGGAGAAGGCCGTTCGCGGTCCGAGCCGCTGGGTGCCCGGACCGGTCGAAGGCGCGCTGCTCGCGCCACGCAACAAGGAAGCGCTGGCGCGGCTCGCCGATATCGCCGTCGGTAAGAAGTAGTCGCCGGTTCCGCAGGGCCGCTAGCTGTTTCGGTGCCTGGCGAAGAAGCGGCGGGTCTTCTGCTTCACCGACTGCGCCAGCACCGGTCCCGCGTCTTCGTCACCGTGCAGCAGTGCCCGCGCGAGCGAGGAGAACTGCTCGAAGGTGGTGTTGGGCGGTATCGGCGCCACATTCGGATCACAGGCGATGTCGAGCACCACCGGTCGCGCGCTCGACAATGCTCGTGACCACGCGCCGGCGAGCGCCTCCGGATCGTCGATGGATTCGGCGCCGAGCCCGAGGCTGCGCGCGAACGCGGCGTAGTCGACATCGGGCAGGGTCTGCGAGTCAGGGAATTTCGGCGAACCGTGCATACCGCGCAATTCCCAGGTGACCTGGTTGAGGTCGTTGTTGTGCAACACGGCGACGATCAGCCGCGGATCCTGCCATTGCCGCCAGTAGCGGGCGATGGTGATGAGTTCGGCGAGGCCGTTCATCTGCATCGCACCGTCGCCGACGAGCGCGATGGCGGGACGCTCGGGACATGCCCACTTGGCGCCGATGGCGTAGGGCACCGCGCACCCCATGCTGGCCAGCGTGCCCGACAGCGACCCACGCATATCGCCGTGGAAGCGCAGGTGCCGGGCGTACCAGTCGGCCGAGGTTCCCGAATCCGCGGTGACGACGGCGTTCTCGGGCAGCTGCGGTGACAGCTCGGAGAAGATGCGCATCGGGTTGATCGGATCGGCGTCGAGCATGGCCACCTCGTCGGCGGCCCGCCACCACTGCGCCACCTCGTGTTCGACACGCTTGCGCCAGCTCCGGTCGCGCTTGCGTTTCACCAGCGGAATCAGCTCGCGCAGTGCGGCTTTCGCATCCGCGACGATGCTGACCTCATACGGATAGCGCATGCCGATCCAGGCGCCGGACCGGTCGATCTGGATGCCGCGCACCTGACCGAATTCGGGCAGGTATTCGCTGTAGGGGAAGTTCGATCCGATGGTCAGCAGGGTGTCGGCCTCCGACATCAGGTAATGGCTGGCCGTGGTGCCGAGCAGGCCGAGCGATCCGGTCACCCATGGCTCGGTGTCGGGCAGCACATCTTTGCCGAGCAGCGCCTTGGCCACGCCCGCGCCGAGCAGATCGGCCAACCGGGTCAGCTCTTCGGCGCAGCCGCGCGCACCCTGCCCGACCAGGATCGCGACCCGCTCCCCGGCATCGAGGATCTCCGCGGCGCGGTGCAGTGCTTCCGGATCGGGTGTGATGATGCCCTGACTCAGGCCGAGACTCGACGGCACGTTCTTCATCTCGTGCGCCGGGGCGGTGTAGTCGAGGGAGAACACATCGGCGGGAACGATCACCGCCGTCGGCGCACGCTCGGCGAGCGCGACCCGGAAGGCGCGGTCGAGCACATTGGGGAATTGCTGCGGCACCACACACAGCTGCGAATAGGCGCTGCACACGTCCTTGAACGCCGCGGGCAGGTCGACCTCCTGCTGATGGGAACCGTCCAGTGCGCTGCGCTCGGTCTGGCCGACGATCGCCACCACCGGCACATGGTCGAGTTTGGCGTCGTAGAGGCCGGTGAGCAGGTGGATCGCGCCCGGCCCTCCGGTCGCCGCGCACACTCCGACCGACCCGGAGAACTTGGCGTAGCCGACCGCTTCGAAGGCGGCCATCTCCTCGTGCCGGGCCTGCACGAACTGCGGATAGTGCTCGCCGCCCGCCCAGGCGGCGAGCAAACCGTTGATTCCGTCGCCGGGATAACCGAAGACCTGGCGCACACCCCACTCCCCGAGGCGGCGCAACAGCACCTCACCGACCTGCTCGGCCATGTGTCTCCTCCTCGAATTCGGTGCGGGGCCCGCCGGTCAGGCGGTGGCCAGCTGGGCCTGCCACATCCAGTGCAGTTGCTCGAGGCGGGCGGCGATCCCGATGAACAGATCCTGGGTCACCGGGTCGGGCTTCTCGGTGGCGTCGATGCGTTCCCGGAACCGCCCGATGACGGTGGCGAGATTCTCCACGATCGCGGTGATGACGTCGGTGTCCTGCTGCCAGCCGTCGGGGAACCCGAGTCCGGCGGCCTCTTTGGCCACCGTCTGCGCCCGTCCGTCAGGGCTGACGCCGATCGCGGTGGCCCGCTCGGCCACGTCGTCGGTGAACCCGCGCGCCGCGGTCACCAGTTCGTCCAGTGCCAGATGCAGCGGACGGAAGTTCGGGCCGACCACATTCCAGTGC
>NZ_BAFY01000114.1 GCF_000308555.1 Nocardia cyriacigeorgica NBRC 100375
GCCAACGCCGACCCGGCGAGCGCCTGGTACGTCAACTCCCTCCGCAAAGCCGCCGAACGGCTCGGAATCGCTTGCGACACCGTCGATCTCGGTGCCGACGCGAGCGCGGAAGCGATCCGCGAGCAGCTGTCGGCCCGCAGCGCCGACCCCGCCACCGACGCCATCATGTTGCAGACCCCGCTGCCCGACGGCGTCACCCTCGACGACGTGAGCTCGGCCATCACCGCCACCAAGGACGTCGACGGCGTGAGCCCGCTCTCGCTCGGCCTGCTCGCCACCGGCCTGGACGGCTTCGTCCCCGCCACCTCCGAAGCCGTGGTGGAACTACTGAAGCATCACCGGATCCCGCTGTCGGGCCGGCATGTCGCGGTCGTCGGTCGCTCCAACGTCGTCGGCAAACCCCTGGCCCAGCTGCTGCTGGCCGAGAACGCCACCGTCACCGTCTGCCATTCCCGCACCACCGACCTGCCCGCAGTGACCTCCGCCGCCGATATCGTCGTCGCCGCCGCCGGCCGCATCGGCCTGGTCACCGGTGAGCACGTGCGCCCCGGCGCCGTCGTCATCGACGTGGGCACCAACGAGGCCGCCGACGGCAGCATCGTCGGCGACGTCGACGCCGACTCCGTGCGCGGCAAGGCCGAAGGCCTCAGCCCCGTTCCCGGCGGCGTCGGTCCCGTCACCACCGCGCTGCTGATGCGTCACGTGGTCGTCGCGGCGGAGAAGGCGCGCGCCTGAGCGTTTTCGGTCGGCGGAAGCATGCGCCGCGGACAACGAAGCCCCCGCAGCTGCCGGTAACGGCGGCGACGGGGGCTTCGCGATATATCAGGGGCGAGTGAATTCGCCGTGGCGTGTGTGGGCCAGGAATGCGTCCCACGCGGTCGGGGCGAAGGTCAATGCCGGGCCGGTGGGGTTCTTCGAGTCGCGGACGCCGACCTGACCGCCATCGAAGTGAGCTACCTCCACACAGTCTTGACTCGGCCCGCTGTAGCTGCTCTTGAACCATGTGGTCATGCTCGATGTTCCTTCGCTATCTCGATAACCCTGTTCCGACTGGCAGGTCTGTCCAGCGAGGCGTTCCGGATGCCGGCAGCGGCGGTTTCGTACAAATCGACCTCCGCTGGCCGCTCCAGGTACTGGGCCGACGCGTAACCCTCAAGGTACACAACAGGGGGCTCGCTCAGCCACGCGGTGCGCGAAGCTGGAAACGTCAAGATGTTGAATCGTCCTGCGGCCAAGCCGATATGGCACTTGGCCAACGGCACGACCCGGACCGTCACAGTGGGGAGCTCGGCAACGGCGGCGATGTGGTCCAGCTGTTCGGCCATCACTGACCAACCACCGACCTGATGGCGTAGTGCTGCCTCGTTCAGCAGGATTTCTACCTCGAACGAGGGGTCGTTCAGCCGGGTTTGCCTCCGAGTGGCGAGCTCGACCCGACGTTCCACTTCCTCGGTGGGCATCTCCGGATTCGCCGCCCAGATGAGGGCACGCCGGTACTCCTCGGTCTGCACAAGCCCCGGCAGTAACGACGGCTGATGAGTCACCAGCTTCGACGCCGCTGATTCCAAGCCCAAGTAGAGGTCGAAGTGTCGTGGAACCGCATCCCCGTACGCGTGCCACCAGGACTTCCGGCTCGCACCTTCCAGTAGCTCCAGCAGCACGAGCATCGTGCTCTCCGGCGCCCCATACAACCTGCACAGCTCCTTGATGTGCAACCGCCCGATCTTCGTCGGCTGCCCGGTCTCCATCCTCCAGATCGTCTGGGTGGAGACACCGAGCGCCTTCTTCACCACGTCGACGCTCACCCCCGACGTCTCGCGTAGGTACCGCAGTTGCTTGCCGATCTGGCGTCGGGCGAAAGTACTGTCCCCTGTCTCCATCGAGTCCCCTTCACGCGGTGTGGATTCCAGATTGGAATGCGAACGTGCACCGGATTGGAATGCGGAACCTTCCGGTCCTGGAATCTTGCGAGAAAGTCCGGCGATCGGCTCTGCGAAAGCTTCCGTGACCTGGGCGGTCCCTGTCTACTGGTCCCAGCGCACGACGGCGGGAAAGCCTCGCCGCACATCCGTTGCCGAGCCTGGAGCGCTCGCGCCGCGGATGGTTCTGCCGGGTTCTCCTGCCCCTGAATCCCCTGAACCTCGCCGTCGTGCGCCCCACCATCGCATATCAGCAGGGGAGAAGCAATGAAAGCCGTTGTGTATCTGAATAAATCGTGCTGCGCGAAGCGCCGTGCGGGCTTCGAGATGGAAGCTCGCGCCTTCGCGGCCCGGCGCGGGTACTCGGTGGCGCGCACCGTCATCGAATCCGACTCCGATGTCCTGCCGTGGTTGCTGGTGAAGGTGCAGCAGCTCGAGGTCTCGGCCATCGTGACCCCGAGCCTGGACCATCTCGCCCACCGTGCCCAGGACGTGCTCGCCCGCTGCGATCTGCTCGTCGTCCACCCCGCCGGCTACCTGCCCCGCGGCACCCGCCTGGCCCTGCTCCACCCGGGCAGCGGCGCGTGACCGGCCCGAACGCCCCCGACCTCGCCTTCCCCGACGACATCCCGGTCAATCACGAAGCCCCGACACCCGGCACCGGCTTCTTCCGCGACGAACTCGAATCCATGCTCACCTACCACACCACCTGCGCCCCATGCCCGTTCAAAGCCGAACTGCTACGCCTGCGCGCCCAGATGATCCGCACCGGCCACGACTTCGCGCGCGTACCGTCGCGCCGCCCGTGAGCGGCGGCCGGAGGTGGCCGGCGCCGGCCGGTGCGATCGTCGCGGCCGCGTCAGGTGGCTCAGAAACTCCAGATCACCGGTACCACGATCACCGCGACCAGCAGGAACCACACCATCATGGCGGCGCCGAGTTTCCAGTAGTCGCCGAACCGGTAGCCGCCGGGGCCCATGATCATCATGTTGGCGGGGGTGGCGACGGGGGTGAAGAAGGAGGCCGCGGCGGCGACGCAGACCGTCATCAGCAGCGGCAGCGGGGAGACGCCGAGGTCGGCGGCGATGACGACGGCGATCGGGGCGATGATCAGGGTGGTGGCGGTATTGCTGATGAGCTGGCCGAGGGTGACCGTCACCAGGAACAGGCCGACGAGCACAAGGTGACGATCGGCATCGCCGAGCACGGACATGAACACCGAGGCGAGCCGGTCGGCGGCGCCGGTGTCGCGGATCGCGGTCGACAGCGGGATCATCGCGCCGACCAGGATCAGCGTGGTCCAGGACATCGAGCGATGCGCCTGCTCGACGGTGAGCACCCGGCACACCACCATTGCGCACGCGGCCAGCAGCGCGGCCACCGCCGCCGGTATCCATCCGGTCGCCAGCAGCAGCACCATCACCGCGAGGATCACCAGCGCCGGACGGGAGCCGGGTCCCATCGGAAGGGTTTGGCGGCGAATGAGTTCCGGCTCGTGCACCACCCGCACCTGCGGCGCGGCGACGTGCTGGTCGAGCGCGCTCCAGCTGCCGCGCAACAACAGCGTGTCACCGGCTTCGAGCCGCTGCGGACGGGAACCGAGATCGCGTCCGCCACGCTGGGCCGCGAGCACCACCAGATCGCCACTGCTGGTGGCCATTCCGGGAAATACCGTATGGCCCACGAACTCCGAGCGGGGCGGGATGATCACCTCGGCGACGCCGTATTCGGCGCCGATCAACTCGTCGGGGTGCGGTCCGTCGAAACTGCGGCATGGGGTCAAGGCGTTGTCGTCGACGAAGCTCGCGAGCTGGACGTCCTCGGCGTCGACCACCAGGACATCGCCGGCGCGCAGCGGGGTGTCGCCGGGGTCTTGGCCGTCGCGCTCGACACCACGCAGCTGCGCGCCCTCCGGCAGCGCCTTGGCGACCGCGTCACGGTGTGCCCCGTCGAAACGAGATTCCGCCGCCACCCGCAACCGGATGAGGCCGCTGCGGATGGTGTACTCCTTGGCCAGTGTGGTCGCCAGCCTGCTCAGATCCGGTGGCATCACGGCCGCGGTGCGGTCGGGCAGCAGCTTCTCGCCGAACAGCACCGCGATCGCGATCGTGCCGATCACCAAGGGCACACCGACCCAGGCGAATTCGGCGAACCCGATGTGCCGGGCGCCGGCGTCGGCGGCGGTTTCGGAGATGATGATGTTGACCGGCGTGCCGGTGAGCAACAGCAGCGATCCGGCGTGCGCGGCGAATGCCAGCGGCATCAGCAACTGTGCGGGCGAGCGGCCCAGCCGCACCGCGAGCACCACGACCATCGGGATGAGCGCCGCCACCGCGCCGTTGACCGAGATCACCGCCGTCAGCACCGCGCACAGCAGCATCATCGACACCAGCAGCCGGGTGCGGCTGGTCCCGACGCGCGCCGTCAACTGCTGGCCCGCCCACGTGGTGACACCGGTCGCGTCCAGCGCCTCGCTCACCACGAACAGTGCGGCGATGAACACGACGGTGGGATCACCGAACCCGGACAGCGCCTGGTCGACGGTCAGGATGCCCGTCGCGTACAGACTCAGCGCGACCGCGAGCGCGACGATCCCGACCGGCAGCCGGTTCCAGACGAACAGCACGACCGCGCCGCCGGTGATCAGGAAGGTGATGGTCGACTCGGCCATCAGCGGACCTCGGGCGCGCCGGGGCCGCCGGCGACCGGTGCGTCCCGGTGATGACGTGGACGGGCGCAATGCGGTTGCCGCGCACCGCCGCTGCTTCGTCGTCCGAATACCGCCGAGCCCGCGTGGCCGAACAGCGGCGCTGTGCGCGGACGGACCGCGGAGCTGGGAAGGGTATTGCGCATGGCACCCCCTGAGGTCGCTGGATCGGCCGTCGGCATCCGGCTGGCTACGCGCATTAGATCACAGCCACGTCTGAAGCGATGGTGATCCACATCACAGTGGCGATTTCCCGCTTTCGACCCGGCCTACCACGCAGGCGTGGGGCAAAATCGGCGATGACTAGTCATCTCCTGCCCGCTACCGCGCACCGCCGATCGGGGAGTGCGGTCCGTCCGGCCGTCCGCGCGGCTCGCGCAGGCGGCCTCCCGCGCGTCACCGCGCGAATCCGGTTCGCGACAACGAAGTTTGTGCAACTATCGAGCAAAGCAGATGTAGGCCTACGTACATCCCAGCGAGTGGCGAGGGAATGCGATGTCCGTGCCTGTGTTTCGTCCCGTCGGTGAGGTGGAGGACGCTGTCTCCGCCTTGCTGCCCGATCTGAAGTCGGCCCTGAACCGGCTGGTGGCCATCCCGTCGATCGCGTTGGACGGATACCCCACCGAACCGCTGATGCGCGCCCACGACGCGGTGGTGGAGATGTTGCGCGACAGCGGGATCACCCAGATCGAGGAGCTGACCATTCCCGGCAAGACGGCGCCGGTGGTGATGGCGACCGTGCCCGGCCCGCCCGGATCACCGACGGTGCTGTTCTACACCCACTACGACGTCGTCCCTGCCGGCGACGTCGAACTCTGGCACTCGCCGCCGTTCGAACCCCAGGAACGTGACGGCGCGATCTACGGCCGCGGCACCGCCGACTCCAAGGCCAATCTGGTCGGCATCATCGGTGCGCTACGCGTTTTCGATGCCCGCCCGCCGGTGACGGTGAAACTGGTGTTCGAGGGCCAGGAGGAATTCGGCAGCCCGTTCGACTTCTATCCGGCCACCCACCCCGAACCCTTCCGTGCCGACGCCATGGTGATCGCCGACGTCGGCAATGTGCGCCCCGGTGCGCCGACGCTGACCGTGGCCCTGCGTGGTTCGGCGCAGATCACCGTCTCGGTGGACACGCTGAAGGCCGACAAGCACAGCGGCCTCTACGGCGGCGCCGCACCCGATGCCCGCCTGGCGCTGATCCGCGCGCTCGCCTCACTGCACGATGACGCAGGCGATGTCGCGGTCGACGGTCTGCGCCGCGAGGAATGGACCGGAACCTCCTACACCGAGCGGGAGTTCCGGGATCTGGCCGAGGTGCTCGAGGGTAAACCGCTGATGGGTACCGGTGGGCTCGGCGAGCGCATCTGGTCCGGCCCGGCGATCACCGTCATCGGGTTCGACGCACCCGCGGTGGAGGGACCGGTGAACGCGGTCGCCGGGTCGGCGCGGGCGGTGTTGAACGTGCGCGTGCACCCGGCCCAGGATGCCGCCGAAGCACAGGCCGCGGTGATCCGACATCTCCAGGCGCAGCGGCCCTTCGGTCTGGAGGTGACCGCCACCGCGGGTGAGGTCGGCAACGGTTTCGCCGCCGAACCAGCGGCCCCGGCTTCGAAGCCGCCGTGGCCGCGCTGAATTCGGCATGGGACGCCGAGACCGGCCAGATGGCAGGTGGTGGGTCGATTCCGCTGGTCATGGCTCTGCACACCGGGATTCCCGAGGCCGAGAAGCTGCTGTTCGGCGCCACCGACGGCTACGCCAACATCCACGGACCCAACGAGCGGGTGCTCATCGACGAAATGCGCAGGGCCACCGTGGCCAAGGCGCTGTTCCTGCAGGAGTACGCCGCGAGATACGCGGCCGGGCGATCGGACACACCGCGATGAGTCGAGCACAGACCGCCACCGAGGAGCCCGGCGGTAAGCAGCGCAAGAAGTTCGAGTTCCCCGGCGCCGTCACGGTGTTGGCCATCGTCATGGTGCTGGTGTGGCTGGCGGCGCTGTTCATCCCGGCCGGCGAATACCGCACCGATGCCGACGGCGCCCCGATCCCCGGATCCTTCGACCGGGTGGATTCCCCGCTCACCTTCTGGGAACGGGTCCAGCAGCTGATCCTGGCCCCGGTCAACGGCCTCTACGGCTTGCAGGACACCACGACCGGTTTCGTCGACACCGAGAACATGGGCCGGCTGTTCGGGTCGGTCGGTGTGGTGCTGTTCATCATGGCCCTCGGCGCGTTCATCTCGGTCAGCTTCGCCACCCGCAGCCTCGAGGTCGCCGTCGGCGGCCTCGGTGCCAAGCTGCAGGACAAGGGCTGGATGCTGATCGCGGTCATCATGGTGCTGTTCTCGGTGCTCGGCACCACCATGGGCTTCTCGGTGGAGACCTTCGGCTTCTACGCCCTGATCATCCCGTTGATGCTGGCGATGGGATATGACCGCATGGTGGCGGCCGCGCGACCATCATCGTCGGCGCGCTCACCGGAACGATGGCCTCCACGGTCAATCCGTTCTCCATCGGCGTGGCCTCCGGTGAGGCCGGGGTCTCGATCGGCGACGGCATCGTGCTCCGGTTCGTGCTGTGGGTGGTGCTCACCGCGGTCGCGGTGGTGTTCGTGATCCGCTACGCCCGGCGCGTCCAGCAGGACAGGGCGCGTTCGCTGGTCGGTTTCGGCAGCGACGAGGACGAGGCGGACACCGCCGGCACCGAGACACCCGAGGACGAGCGGCGATTGACCGGCACCCAGAAGTGGGTGCTGGCCATCACCGCGTTCACCTTCGGACTGATGATCTTCTCGGTCATCCCGTGGTCGGCCATCTTCGGTGCGACCACCACCCCCGCCGACTACGACGTCTATCACGAGACCGCCACCGAGCCGTACTGGTTCGAACTGAACTGGTGGTTCCCGCAGCTGGCGATGCTGTTCATCATCGCGGCCATCGTGGTCGGCGTGGTGGCCAGGATGGGGGAGAAGGAGATCGTCTCGCTGATCACCCGTGGTGCCGGCGATATGGTCGGCCCGGCCATCGTCATCCTGCTGGCGCGCGGTGTCTCGGTGATCATGACCAACACCCAGACCCTCGATACCGTGCTCAACGCGATGGAGGAACTGGTCAGCGGTGCGTCGGCGGGGGTCTTCGCGGTCCTGGTGATGATCGTCAACATCCCGCTGGCGATCCTGATCCCGTCCTCGTCCGGGCACGCGACGCTGGCGATGCCGCTGTTGGCGCCCGCTCGGCGATTTCGCCGGGGTGAGCCGTTCGCTGGTGATCACGGCCTTCCAGATGGGGCACGGGCTGACCATGCTGATCGCGCCGACCAACGTTGTGGTCGTCGGTGGTCTGGCGATGGCCAAGGTCGGCTACGACAAATACCTGCGCTTCATCTGGCCCTTGATGCTGATCAACTTCGTCATCGTGTGCGTGGTGATCGGCGGTGCGGCGCTGCTGGAGTGATACGGGGCTGGACGACGACCTGACCCCCGCCACCCGCGGTGGTCAGGTCTTTCCTCGTTCCGCCTGTCGAGGCTCCTGAGCGGGGCCGACCTCGCGCACCTCGCGCCCGTTAGGGTTGAGGGTGTGAACGTGGATGTGACCCCGCTGCCGGGAATCGGTGTGCGCAAGGATTTTCCGTTGACGGGCGTCCGGCGGCGTATCGGTGTGATCGACCACAAAGACGGCAGTATCGACCTGATCTTCACCAAAGCGGGCGATCCCGACACCACCGTGCAGATTCCGTTGAGCGCGGCCGAGGCCGGTGTGCTGGCCAATCTGCTCGGGGCGCCGCAGCTGGTCGCGCAGCTGCGCGAGGAACACCGCGATATGGACGGCGTCAACACCCGACAGCTGCCCATCCTGGAAGGCTCGCCCTATGACGGGCGCACGCTCGGCGAGACCGGAATGCGCACCAGGACCACCTCATCCATCGTCGCGGTCATGCGGGCCGGGCAGGTCATCGCCTCCCCGGGACCGGACTTCGCGTTCACCGCGGGAGATCTGCTGGTCATCGTCGGCACCGGCGAGGGGCTCGAGGCCGCCGCCCGGATCCTGACCGACGGCTGAACGGTGCAGGTGAGTCCAACCGCGCTGGCATTGATCCAGCTGGGGGCGGTGTTCTTCAGCCTGGGGGTGCTCGGGCGGATCGCGGCCAAGATCGGCATGTCCCCGATTCCGCTGTACCTGCTCGGTGGTCTGGTCTTCGGCGACGGCGGCATCGTCGAACTGCACGAGGTGGACGAATTCATCCACCTGGCCAGCGAAATCGGTGTGGTGCTGCTGTTGCTGCTGCTCGGGCTCGAGTACAGCGCCGCCGAACTCGTCACCGGGATGCGACGATCCTGGCCCGCCGGGCTGCTCGACATCGCGTTGAACGCGACACCTGGCGTGATCGTGGCGCTGCTGCTCGACCTCGGCGCGACCGGCGCCATCGCGATGGCAGGCGTCACCTACATCTCCTCGTCGGGCATCGTCGCGAAGGTACTCAACGATCTCGGGCGCCTCGGCAACCGCGAAACGCCGGTGGTGCTGTCGATCCTGGTGTTCGAGGACCTGGCGATGGCCGGGTATCTGCCGGTGCTGACGGCGGTGCTCGCCGGGGTGGGGTTCGTCGCCGGACTGCAAACCCTCGGCATCGCGTTGATCGCCATCACCGTCGTGCTCGTCGTCGCCCTGCGCTACGGAAAATACGTGTCCGCGGTGGTTGCCAGTGACGACCGAGAGATCTTCCTGCTCAAGCTGCTCGGGGCCGCGCTGCTGGTGGCGGGGATCGCCTCGGCGGTACAGGTATCGGCGGCGGTCGGCGCGTTCCTGCTCGGCATCGCCATCTCCGATTCCACCGCGCACAACGCCACCAAGATCCTGGAACCGCTGCGAGATCTGTTCGCGGCCATGTTCTTCGTGCTGTTCGGGCTCAGCACCGACCCGGCCAGCATCCCACCGGTGCTTGGCTGGGCGGTACTGCTGGCGGTGATCACCACGGCGACCAAGATCGCGACCGGATGGTGGGCGGCAGCGCGCTCCGGCGCCACCGGACTGGGCCGGGCCCGCGCGGGAGCGGCGCTGGTCGCGCACGGCGAATTCTCCATCGTCATCGCGGGACTGGCGGTCGCGGCGGGCGCGGTGCCCGACGGCTTCGCCGCGCTGGCCACCACCTATGTGCTGTTGATGGCGGTGATCGGACCGGTGGCCGCGCGGGTGGTGGAACCGGTGGTCGGGCTCGTCACCGGGCGACCCAAGCCGGCCCCGGATCCGGTCGAGGAGTGACCGGGCCGCGGTCACGCGAGGCTGTTGCCGCGCCCGGAACCGGGCGGTAGGGTGCCCTGAAGGTCAGCTGGGGAGGTGAGCATATGGCTACCTGGCGGTTCACCGGCCTGGAGTTCGAGATCCTCTGGTCCGCCTACGGCCACGACCGGCTGCCGTACCCGCTGCGCTATCGGCCGGTCGCCGACGATTTCGAGGACCTGCGGCGTCAACGCGAAGCCGCGGTCGACGTCCTGCTGGAGAAGTACTACTCGGTCGAGCTGGTGGATGTGCTCACGATCCTGCGGGAGCCCGAAGTCCGCATCGAGGTCAAAGGGTACGGCGGCCGGGACATGGCCCGCACCTACCGCTTTCATGGCGCGATGCGCGCGGCTGCGGGCGCGACCCTGGTGCAGTTGCCCGGCACGTCCGCCGATATCGGCGGCGACGTGATCCTCACCAACTGCGCCGCGAACCAGGTCCCGGCGCAGGCCGTGGCCGCCCTGCCGCCGGCGAAGGCGGGCACCCGTCCCGCCGTGGAGGTGCGCCGCGCCGACCTGAGCGCCGACCGCTCCCGCTACGTGCGCAATGTCGACGAACTCAGCCTCACCCAGCAGCTGGATCGCGTGTTCAAACGGCGGCGCCGCTCGCTGGGCGAGATCATGATCTTCCCCGGCCCCGCCGTCGACCCCCGCCCCACCTTCGGCCGCAGCTTCTGGTGGATGGACTACGAGGACGGCCGCTACTACGTGCGCACCGGCGACCCCATCGTCGCCAAACCCGCCGGCCCCACCGCCCTCACCACCGAGATCGCCCGCCTGGCCGCGATCACGCGGCGCTGCTACCGCGAGGACCTCGAACACGACGAATACCTGCGGGCGAACCGCTGAGTCGGCGCGACGGCCCGGCCCGGGAGGATCGATGATGTCGGCTCGCCCCGAGGTTCGTCCGGCCCGGCGCAACGAAATCCCCGCGTTGTCTCAGACCTTGGCCGCCGCATTCCACGAGGACCCGGTCTCGGTGTGGTTGTGGCCGGACCCGCGGCGCCGGGCCGCCGGATTGCCGCGCTTCTTCGCGGCGATGACCCGCCACCACCACTTCGCCACCGGCGGCGTCGACCTCGCGGTCGACTCTTCCGGCGCGATCGGCGGGGCCGCGCTGTGGAATCCGCCCGGACGGTGGCATCACTCGACGGTGTCGGACCTGCTGATGTTGCCGCAGTTCGCTCGGGCCATGGGTACTCGGCTGCTCGCGGGTAAACGGATCGGCGACATCATGACCGCCCGGCACCCCGAGGAGCCGCATTGGTATCTCGCGGTGATCGGCAGCGACCCGGCCCAGCGCGGCCACGGATACGGCCATGCATTGATGAGCAAGCGCCTCGACCGGTGTGACAGCGAGCTGGTGCCCGCCTACCTGGAATCGAGCAACGAGTCCAACATCGGCTACTACCAGCGCTTCGGATTCGAGATCACCGACACCATCACCATCCCCGGCGGTGGACCGACGCTGTGGGCGATGTGGCGGCCGCCGCGTCCACGCGAATGAGTGGGCGCGCTCGGCGAGTCTCGGCCGTACCAGTAGCTCACGCGAGGTGATGGGTGAGCTGGTGGACGGCCTCGCCCGGGTGGGTGGCGTAGATCGGCTCGCCGATGGCCTGCATCTTCCAGCCGGTGGCCGCGAGGTACAGCTTGGCCATCACCATGCCGGTGTGCGGGCCGCCGCCGTGCAGGTCCAGGTGGGCCAGCTCGGCGCCGGTGCCCGCGTCGACCAGGCGGCAGAAGGCATTGCGGATGCTGTCGAAGCTGTGGCCGTGGTAGCTGGTGACCACCAGGATCACGGTCGCCACCTGCGGATGGATTCGGGACAAGTCGATGCTGACGACCTCGTTCTCGCCGCCGCCCTCGCCGGTCATGCTGTCGCCGAGATGACGTACCGCCCCGTCGTTGGAGCTGAGCTGGGCGAAGTACACGGCGTCGAGCAGGTGATGGTCGCGGTCGAACATCAGGGCGGCGGCGTCCAGATCGGCAGGGGTGGCGGCGCCACCGGCCAGCGTGTGGCCGGGCACCGGATCCCAGCCGAGGCCGAGGCGCACCATGTCGAGCGTGGGACCCGCGCCGGTGCGCAGGCGCACGACCTGCCCCGGACGGAGATCGAGCGGGCGGCCTTCGGGCAGGACAGCGGCGTCGACCTGCTCGCGCCGGGCGGGCCTGGACCCCACCTGGACGTGGCTTTCGGCCAGCACCGCGGCGAATCCGCCGGCATGGCCGGCTCCGACGAGGGCGATCGCCCAGCCCGCACCGCTGCGTGTGATATCGAGGGCCACCACCGCCGAGACCGCACCCAATCCGTCGACGGTGCTGCGAAGCACCTCACCGCCCCGGCTGTCGGCGACAGTGAGCGTGGGCGGGTCCGCCTCGGCGAAGGTGCGGTGTGGATTGTCCAGGGCCAGCACCACCCGGACGGTGGTCGCCGCGTGCGGGATCGAGGACAGGTCGATGTGCAGCGTCGGTGCCGGAGCCATCCCCGGGCCGGCCAATCGCAGCCCACGCGCCTCGGCTTGGGTGCCGAACACGAAGTCGGTCTCGTCGTGGATGGCGCCGTCGGGTCCCAGCAGGATCGCCGCGAGATGGGCGGGCAGCTCCGACCGCGCGGTGAGCACCAGGCTCTCCGCGGCGATCGGTACGAGCTGGTGCTGTCGGAGCCCTTCGGTCACGCGTATCCCCTTCGTCGAGTGCCGGTACACATGCGGTGCGCCAACGCATTCCGTGCGCACCTGCATCGAGTGCCGATCGGACCGCTGCGGTCCGACGCTCCCACTGTAGGTGCCGGGTTGTCCGCGGCGGCCGATTCAGCGCGATGACCCGACCTGCCGGACGGTGCGCTGACGCTTCCGGCGCCGCACGATCCGTGCTATCGAGTGACCATGACATCGACGCGCTCGGACTACGACGTGGTGATCGTCGGCGGCGGTCACAACGGGCTGGTCGCCGCCGCCTATCTGGCCCGGGCGGGCCGCTCGGTGCTGCTGCTCGAACAGGGCGCCGAGGTGGGCGGTGCGGCGGTGTCGGCGCGCGTCTTCCCCGGTATCGACGTGCGGTTGTCGCGGTACTCGTATCTGGTGAGCCTGTTGCCCCGCCAGATCCTCACCGATCTGGGCCTGCGTTTCCAGACCAGGCGGCGCCGCATCTCCTCGTATACGCCGGTCGGCGCTTCCGGGCTGCTCGTCGACACCGGCTCCGAGGCGCGCACCAGGGACAGCTTCGCCCGTCTGACCGGGTCGGACCGGGAATTCCAGGCATGGCAGCGGTTCTACGCGATGACCGGCACCCTGGCGCGTCGAGTCTTCCCGACCCTGACCCGGCCGCTGCCCACCAAGGCGGAACTGCAACATACGGTCGGCGATGCCCGAACTTGGGAAGCGATCTTCGAGCGCCCGCTCGGCGAAACGATCGAGGCGTGGTTCGCCGACGACACCGTGCGCGGCGTCGTCTTCACCGACGCGCTGATCGGCACCTTCACCCACGCCCACGACCCCACCCTGCTCCAGAACCGGTGCTTCCTCTACCACGTGATCGGCGGCGGCACCGGCGACTGGGATGTGCCGATCGGCGGGATGGGCGCGCTCACCACGGCATTGGCGACCGCTGCCCGATCCGCGGGCGCACAGCTACGCACGGGCTGCCGGGTCACCGCCATCGACACCGATGGCCGCCGCGCCGAGATCCGGTGGGCCGGCGGCGCGGTAGGCGCACGGCATGTGCTGGTGAACGCGGCTCCCGCCGAGCTGGCCCGGCTGCTGGGCGAGTCCGCCGAGCCACCACCGGAAGGTGCGCAAGTGAAGGTCAACATGGTCCTGCGCAGACTGCCGCGCCTGCGCGATGCGGCAGTCGATCCCCGCGACGCCTTCGCCGGGACGTTCCATGTGGCCGAATCGTATTCACAGCTCGAGCATGCTTACACCGAAGCCGCGGCCGGCCGGATCCCGGCAGCTCCGCCCGCCGAGATCTACTGTCACACCCTCACCGATCCCACCATTCTCGGGTCAGGCGCCGGGGACCTGCACACCCTGACGCTGTTCGGATTGCATTCGCCCGCAAGGCTGTTCGAGACCGACCCACAGGCCAAGGACGAGCTGGTCGCCGCGACGCTGACCCAGCTGGACGAGGTCTTCGCCGACCCGATCCGGGACTGTCTGGCCACCGACGCCGACGGGAACCCGTGCTTGGAAGCGAAGTCACCGCTCGACCTCGAGGCCGAGGTCGGCCTTCCCCGTGGGCACATCTTCCACCGCGATCTTGCCTTCCCGTACCGGTCCGACGACGACCAGCGTGACGATTCCGCGGCCAGGTGGGGAGTGGCCACGGCACACCGGAACGTCCTGCTCTGCGGGGCGGGCGCGCTGCGCGGCGGGGGCGTCAGCGGTATTCCTGGTCACAATGCCGCGATGGCGGTTCTGGAACTCACCAGCAGCGGAAAGTAATTCGTTCAAGGTGTAGGTTCTTCCTGTTAATTCGACCCGAGTATCGGGTCGGCAAATATCGCGGTAGGGTTGGCGCCCGTGGACGGCGCCGACGCCGTCCGTTCCGTTGATCCGGCGCCGAGGAGAACAGGTGGAGCTCGATACCGTCCGTGAGGAAAAAGCGATACGGGACTTGGAGAATCGCCTGGTCGACAGCCTTCCGGAGGCCACGCCCGAACAGGTCGGCAGCGCGGTGCAGAATGCGCACCAACGATTCGACGGGCTACCGATCCGGGATTTCGTACCCATTCTGGTGGAGCGGATCGTGCGCCGCGAACTGGACCCGGAACCGGTGGTGGAAAAAGTCGTCACGCGAATCGAAACGGCACCGGAGAAATCCGATAACGAAATTGTCGTTTCGAATTCCGATTCTCGTCATCTGCCGGAAACCTTGCGGGCCGCGCTGCGCTCGCGTGGACGGCTGGTCCCGGTCCTCGGGGTGGTGGGCGTGCTGGTGGTCGCGGCGGTCGCCGTGGCCACCGTCAGGGATTCCGATCCTGCTCCGGCCACCGCTGCCGCCGCACCGTTGACGGTGGTGGAAGGCGTGGTCGGTTCGGAGAAGATGGCGTTCTTCGAGGATCCGCGCGTGGTGGATGCGCTCGCCGAGCACGGCATCGATGTCGACGTGCGCCCGGCGGGTTCCCGCCAGATCGCCACCTCGGTGGAACTCGACAACCTCGATTTCGCATTTCCGTCGAGTCTTCCCGCCGCGGAACGAATTCAGCGTGAAGCCGGAGTGAGCCGGCAATACACGCCGTTCTCCTCACCGATGGTGATCGCGACCTTCCAGCCCATCGTCGACGTGCTCATCCGCGCCGGCGTCGTCAAGGCGGGCACCGTATCGACCTTCGACATGTCCGCCTACCTGGACATGGTCGCTCGCGGCGTGCAGTGGGACCAGATCGAAGGCAACACCGCCTACCCGGTGCGTAAGAACGTGCTGGTCTCCACCACCGACCCGCGCAGCTCCAACTCCGCCGCCATGTATCTGGCCGTCGCGAGCTACGTCGCCAACGGCAACGCCGTGGTCCGCGGCCCGGCGGCGGAAGCCCATGTGCTGCCGCTGCTCTCGCGCCTGTTCCTGGCCCAGGGCTACACCGAGAACTCCTCGGAAGGACCATTCGGCGAATATCTCGACGCGGGCATGGGTCCGGCGCCGATGGTGTGGGCGTATGAGGCGCAGTACGTGGCGGCGGCCGTCGACGGGCGCATCAAGCCGGAGATGAAGCTGCTGTATCCGTCGCCCACCGTGCTGTCCCGGCACGCACTGGTGCCGCTGAACGACGACGGTGACAAGGTGGGGCAGCTGTTGTCCACCGACCCGCAACTGCAAGCCCTCGCCGCCGAACACGGCTTCCGCACCGGCGATGCCGCGAAGTTCGACGCGGTGGCAGTGGCCAACGATGTACCCGTCGCGCGCGATCTCATCGACGTGGTGGACATTCCGTCCTACGAAACGCTCGAGAATCTCCTCAACGGCGTGGCGAACTCCTACAACTGATCACCGGGATGCGCTCTGGCGCAATGCTTCTCGGTGTATCCGGCGTGCTCAACGCGCCGGGAACCGCACGATCCGGTCGTCGCCGGCGCGGATATCGCCACGCCCGTCGGTATTGGACGTGGTGAGCCACAGCGCGCCGTCGGGCGCCACCAGCACCGTGCGCAGGCGGCCGTAGCCGTCGCGGAAATGATCGGCGGGCGCGCCCGTGCCGGTCGCGGTGAGCGGCACGGTCCACAGCCGCTCACCGCGTAAGGCGGCTGCGTACAGCGTGTTCGCGGTGATGGCGATCCCGGAGGGCGAGGCTTCGTCGGTGGACCAGGTCACGAGCGGATCGGTGAATCCGCGGTCCGCGCCGCCGGTGCCTTCGACCTCGGGCCAGCCGTAATTGCGTCCCGGTTCGATCAGGTTGATTTCGTCGACATCGTTCTGCCCGAACTCGGCGGCGAACAACCGGCCCGCCGAATCCCACGCCAGGCCCTGTACATTGCGGTGGCCGAGCGAGTAGACGGGGGAGTCGGGACGCGGATTGCCTGGTGCCGGGCCGCCGTCCGGGGTGAGGCGCAGGATCTTCCCGTTGGGGCTGCCGGGGTCCTGCGAGGCAGCACGCCGGCCCGCATCGCCGGTACCCACATACAGCATCCCGTCCGGGCCGAAGGCGATGCGACCGCCGTTGTGGTTGCCCGCCTTCGCGATTCCGTCGAAGACGATCTGCGGCGGTTCCCCGAGCCGGAACCGGACGATGCGGTTGTCCGAGGCGGCGGTGAAATAGGCGTACACGTAGCGGTCCTCGGCGTACCGGGGAGACACGGCGATCCCGAGCAGCCCGCCCTCACCACCCGGGACCACACCGGGCACCTCATAGACCTGCTCGGCGGGCCGCCCCGGCACGACTCGCAGAATCCGTCCGGTATCGCGTTCGGAGACCAGTGCCGTGCCGTCGGGCAGGAAATCCAGGCCCCATGGGGTCTCGATATCGCGCGCCACCTCTTCGCCCGCGGCCAGATCCGGGGCACCTGCCGGACGGCTCACTTCCGTCGTGGTCGCGAGCGGGGATGGCGGGATGCCGGACGGGTCGGAGGTTTCGTCGCCGCAGGCTGCCAGGCCGCACACGAGCAGGACCGCCGCCGCGATCGCACGGGCACGCACATGGGTTGCCCTGGTGTGAAAGGGAGCGATCTCGGAGCGTACGCGCATGGTGCTGACCTCCGGGTCGGGGAGCCGTCCCCATCGATCGTGCCCGCCTACGCGCCGCAGGGCGACTACCGCCGTACGCGGAACGGGCCGAGGCAGCCGCCGTCGACGGCGATCAGCTGTGCACCACTTCCTGATTCTCGACGACCGCCATGGCCGCACCGGCCCGCTTCCCCGGCAGCACCCAGAACAACACATACGTGCAGATCAGACTCAACGCGCAGATCCCGACCGCGTACACACTGACCGCCAGTGACGAAGACCCGGCGGTCCACAGCGCGGTGGCGATCATCGGGGCGAACCCGCCGCCGAGAATCACCGACACCTGCACGATCAGCGAGGTACCGGAGTAGCGGACCCCCGGCGGGAACAGCTCGGCCACGATGATGCCGCCCACGCTGTGGCTGACCGGCAGCGCCAGGCCCATACCGAGCAGCGCCACGAACACCACCGCCGCGTTGCCGGTGTTCAGCAGCGGGAAATACAGCGCCGACCAGACCACCAGCGCCGCCGTCCCCGCGAGGAACACCCGCGCGGTGCCCACCCGGTCGGCCAGCGCGCCCCACAGCGGCATGGTCAGACACCACAGCACCGAGGACACGATCACCCCCGACAGCAGGAAATCTCTGCTGAAGCCCAGCGACTTCGTGCCGTAGGTGAGCGTGAAGACCATGAAGATATAGACCACCGCCGACGTCGCGATCGCGGCGCCGAGGATCAGCAGCAGCCGCACCGGCCCGACGCGCAGCGCATCGCGCAGCGGGAACGCGGAGATCTCACCGCGCCGCACCAGATCCGCGTACTGCGCCGATTCGGTGATGGTGAGCCGGACCGCGAGCCCGACCACCACCAGCACCACGCTCAGCAGGAACGGGATCCGCCAGCCCCACGACAGGAACGCCTCGTCCGGCATCAGCGCGCTGGTGCCGAGGAACACCGCGTTGGCGAGCACCAGCCCGGCAGGCGTGCCCATCTGCGGAAAGCTCGCGTAACGATTGAGCCGCCCACCCGGAGCGTGCTCCATCGAGAACACCACCGCCCCCGCGCCCTCGCCGCCGAGCCCGACACCCTGGATTAGCCGCAGCACCACCAACAGCACCGGCGCCCAGAACCCGATGGCGTCGTAGTTGGGCAGCACACCGATCAGGGTCGAGCTCACGCCCATCAGGATCAGCGACACCACCAGCGTGGCGCGCCTGCCGATCCGGTCACCGAAATGCCCGAACAGCAGCCCGCCGAGTGGTCGCGCACCGAAACCGACCGCGAAGGTGGTGAACGCGGCAAGAGTCCCGGCCGCCGGGCTCATCGACGGAAAGAACTGCTTGCCGAAGATGAGCGCCGACGCCGTGCCGTAGAGCATGAAGTCGTACCACTCGAGCGTGGTGCCTGCGAGGGTCGCCGCGGCGACCTTGCGGTGGGTCGGTGCGACGGTCGCGCCGGAGGGTCGTGCGGTCACTGCTATCCGTTCAGCCTGCGGCGCGCGGCCGCGTCTCATCTGGGCGAGGCCGGGCCGCGCTCAGAGCTGCGCACCCACCTGCTGGGCGATGAGCTCGAGATGGTCCAGATCGGCGAGATCGAGGATCTGCAGATAGATCCGCTGGGCACCGATCTCGGCGTAGCGGCCGATCTTGTCGGCCACCTCGGCGGGGGAGCCGGCCAGACCGTTGGCCTTCAGCTCGTCCACCTCGCGGCCGATCGCGTCGGCCCGGCGCGCGACCTCGGCGTCGCTGCTGCCGACGCACGCTACCAGCGCGCTGGAATAGACCATGTCGTCGGCCGGACGGCAGCGCTCGGCCACCGCGGCGCGCACACGGTCGAACTGGGTGGAGGTCTCCTCGAGCGAGGAGAACGGCACGTTGAACTCGGAGGCGTAGCGGGCCGCCAGGCGCGGCGTGCGGCGCGCGCCCTTGCCGCCGATCAGCACCGGCACCGGATTCTGCGCCGGTTTGGGCAGCGCCGGCGAATCGGTGAGCTGGTAGTGCGCGCCGTCGAAGCTGAAGGTGTCGCCGAGCTTGGTTTCCCACAGACCGGTGATGACGGCGAGCTGCTCCTCGAACCGGGCGAACTTGTCGTCGGGGAACGGGATGCCGTACGCGGCATGCTCTTCGGCGAACCAGCCGGTGCCGAGCCCGAACTCGACCCGGCCACCCGACATCTGGTCCACCTGCGCGACCTGGATGGCCAGCGGGCCGGGCAACCGGAAGGTCGCGGCGGTGACCAGGGTGCCGAGCCGGATGCGCTCGGTCTCCCTGGCCAGGCCCGCGAGGGTGATCCAGGCGTCGGTCGGACCGGGCAAACCGCTGGCATCACCCATCGCGAGATAGTGATCGGATCGGAAGAACGCCCCGTAGCCGAGGTCCTCGGCGGCCTTGGCGACCTTCAGGAGCGTGTCGTAGTCGGCGCCCTGTTGTGGCTCGGTGAAGATACGCAGTTCCATACCGTCATCGTGCCGCACCGCAGGGGGCCGGGCGCGGCCGGCACCGCGCCGGATGTTCAGCCGCGGCGTTGACCGGCGGTCATCGTGGTGGGCCGGACTCGATCGGCCCAGCCGCACGGCAGCGAACAGGTGGCCGTCACCCAGGTCTCTTCGTCGCCGTTGTCGAAGATGTGTTTGGTGGTCGCGGCACGTGCGGGATAGCCACAGGCGCCGCATTTGCCGAAGTAGTTGAGGATCTCCTCGGTATGGGTGATCGCCACGCGGCGATCGGGTTTCGTCATCGCTTCTCCTTCGTCGATGGTGGCACCGTCCAGTGTGCCGAAAATGTGGCTGGCGTCACATCGGATTCGGTTGGGAGTTGTCATAGGGCTGGTCGGACGGGTTTGGGGGAACGGCCAAGCGCGCGATCGAGGATCGACGCAAAAGCCGTGGTGAACTTCGGGCAACAGGATTCGGGGCCCCTCGCAGGCGGCTGCGGTGACGCCGAAAGGTGGTGGTGGGAACCACAACCCCGCTGTATTGTGACTGACGTTACACAGTAGCTACCCGCCGACCCGAGTTGTTCGTTGCGGGCCGACGAGAAGATGTACGCAGTTGGTTACCGACGTCATCGATGTGGTCGCTGAATTGGCGGCAAGCCGGGCAGCAGTATGGGATCTACTGCTCGACGCGCAAACCTATCCACGAGTGTTCGCCGGCATCGGCGCCGCCGAACGCCTGGACGTGCCCGACCGCAACCCACTGCTGGAACTGCGAGTCGGCACCCCCGACACCGGCATTCGCATCCACCAGATCCGGGTGACGATCGGCCGCTGGTACGAGAGCATGGAGCTGCACAGCCCGATGCAGGGCAGTTTCGCCTCTGTCCGGTTGAGCGGGGAGGGCGAGCGCACCCGTGTCAGCGTCACCTACTTCAGCCCCGGGCGGATGCATCCGCAGCTGGCGAAGCTGTCCAACGGCGCGATCACCGCGTGGACCGAGGCCGGACTGCGCCGCATCGAAGACATTGTGCGCGGTGCGCGCACCTCCGTGGTCGTCAACGGGGAGAACTCGCCGGTCCGGCGTCAGGTCGGCGTGCTGCGCCAGGTCATGACCACCGGCGTGGTCAACACCGGACGTCCGGACGTGGCCGTGAAACAGCTTCGGTCGCTGAGCAAATGGGGTTTCAACCTGGCGGGCGGCTACGCCGCGGGGGCGGACCATTCGCCCGGCCACATCGCCGTGGCCGACGATCGCGGCACCCGCACCTTCGCCGAGATGCACGAACGCACCAACGCCCTGGCCGGCGCCATGGGATCGCTCGGGCTCACCTCCGGCGACGCCATCGGGCTGCTGTCGAACAACCACGCGGGCATGGTGGAGACCATGGTCGCCGCCGGCAAGCTCGGCGTCGATGTGGCCCTGCTCAATTCGGGTCTGTCCGGGCGGCGCATCGAGGAAATCGTGCAGCGGCATCGCCTCTCGGCGCTGTTCGTCGACGGTGAACTCGAAGAACTGGTCCGCTATCTGCACACCGACGTCCCCCGCTACAACACCGACGGCAGGCCGCCGTTGCCCGACCGCACCACCATCGACGAGCTGATCGCCATGGGGCAGTACGAGTTCCGCCGCCCGAGCCAACCCGGCCGGCTGATCGTGCTCACCTCCGGGACCAGCGGCCGTCCCAAGGGCGCGCGCCGCCCACATCCGAAGGGCTTCGGCACCATCGCCGCGCTGCTGTCGCGGATCCCGCTGGGTATGGACGAGGCCATGCTCATTCCCGCCCCGCTGTTCCACACCTGGGGCCTGGCCGGGCTGCAATTGAGCACTGCCTTGCGCTCCACAGTGGTGCTGCCGGAAAAGTTCGATGCCGAGGACTGCCTGCGCCGCATCGAGGAACATCGCGTCGTCACCCTGATCGTGGTGCCGACCATGGTCAAACGCATCATGGATCTTCCGGTGCAGGTGCGTTCGCGCTATGACACCTCCAGCCTGCGCCACGTCGTCAGCTGCGGTGCGCCGCTGGCCGGGGCCACCGTGCTGCGATTCATGGACCTCTACGGCGACATCCTCTACAACGTCTACGGTTCCACCGAGGTCAGCTGGGCGTCGGTGGCCACACCGGAGGATCTGCGCACCTCACCGACCACCGCGGGCAGGCCACCGCTGGGCACCAAGGTCGCGGTGCTGGGCGAGGACCGCAAACCGGTGCCGGTCGGCGCGGCCGGGCGCATCTTCGTCGGCAATCACATGCTGTTCGACGGCTATGTCAACGCCGCGCCGCCCGATGAGGCCGACGGCATGCTCGATACCGGTGACCTGGGCTATTTCGATGTGTCCGGCCGGCTGTTCATCGCCGGACGCGACGACGAGATGATCATCTCGGGCGGTGAGAACGTCTTCCCGCGCCCGGTGGAAGAGGCGCTGTCGCACCTGCCGCAGATCAGTGAGGTCGCCGTGGTCGGCGTCCCCGACGACGAATTCGGCCAGCGGCTGGCGGCCTTCGTGGTCAAACGCGAAGGCGCGGGCCTGGATCCGGACATGATCCGTACCTATATCCGGCACCGGCTCAGCCGGTTCTCGGTGCCTCGCGACGTCACCTTCCTGAGTGCGCTGCCGCGCGGGGAAACCGGCAAGATCCTCAAGCGCCTGCTGACCGACGGCGGCGGCCCAGGACGCCCGCCCGCGATCGGTAGGCTGGCGCTGCCCGGTCCGATGTAAGCGCGGTAGGTGCCCCTGCGGGCATGCGGCGCCATCGCGTAGGTTCTTCTACGCGAATGCCCGGCATGTTGGAAAGGCGCCAGTGATCGTCGTCTCGGTTCTCATGGGTCTGCTCGCGCTGACGGTGCTCGGTGCGCTGCACTGGTATCTGTGGCGGCGTCTGGTCCGCGATACCACCCGGCCGGGCTCGGTGGGCTGGTGGCTCGGAACCGCCGTCATCGTCGTCGGAGCGGTGCTGATGGTCGCGGCGCTGGTCGCGCAATTCGCCCGCGCCCCCATGGGTTTCGTGCGGATCGTGGCGTGGCCCGGCTTCCTGTGGGCCGCACTGGTGATCTATCTGCTGATCGGTGTGCTGGTCGGGGAGCTGCTGCGGCCGCTGGTGATGCGCTGGTACGACGGCGTGCGCGGCGACGGCGGGGAGCCGGCGGGTGGCGCAGGGGCGGGAACCGACCGCGAGCAGCCGGGCATGCGAGACGGCGCGGGGCCGGCGCAGGCGGCCGATGGATCGGCATCGACGCAGGTCACGACGGCATCCGGGTCGGCACACGCGCCTTCCGAACTTCCGCTGCCGCAGGCCGCGGCGGCGACCGGATCACCTCGGGCTGTGGCGCAAGCCGAATCGGCGCACACTGCGGTCGAACCGGCGGCGCGGGCAGGTGGGGCCGGCACCGGCGCGGTCGATCCGCTCCCACGGCGGTTGTTCGTCTCCCGCGTCCTCGGTGGCGCGGTGGTGGCCGCCGCGGTCGGAACCGTCGGGCTCGGCACCTACAACGTGCTCAGCGGGCCTGCCGTGAAACGGATGACGGTCCTGCTGCCGAAGCTGCCTGCCGAGGCCGACGGCTTCCGGATCACCCTGGTCAGCGATCTGCATGTCGGCCCGGCCCTCGGCCGCTCGTTCACCCGGCGGGTGGTCGACGCCGTCAACGGCACCGACCCGGACCTGATCGCCGTCGCGGGTGACCTCATCGACGGCAGGGTCGCCGACCTGCGCTCGACGGTCGCGCCGCTGGCCGATCTGCGCTCGCGTCTGGGCACCTATTACGTCACGGGCAACCACGAGTACTACTCCGGCGCCGACGAATGGGTCGAGCATGTGCAGGAACTGGGCATGCGGGTGCTGATGAACACTCGCGTCGAACTGCCCGGATTCGACCTGGCCGGGGTCGACGACGTCGAAGGCGAGGCCGAGGGGCGCGGTCCCGATGTCGCGGCGGCCTTGGCGGGCCGCGACAGCACGCGCGCGTGTGTGCTGCTGGCCCACCAGCCGGTCGTCATCCACGAGGCCGTCGACCACGGCGTCGACCTGCAACTGTCCGGCCACACCCACGGCGGGCAGCTCTTTCCCGGCAACCTCATCGCCGATCTCGCCAACCCGACGCTGGCCGGCCTCGAACGCTACGGCGACACCCAGCTCTACGTCACCCGCGGCGCGGGCGCGTGGGGTCCGCCGGTCCGGGTGGCCGCTCCGTCGGACATCACGGTGCTCGAGCTGCGCACCGTGCGGGATCGGATCAGCCCGCCGCCTCGTTGAGCAGCGCGCCGATGCGCGCCAGGCGCGGCAACTGTTCGTCGCGGAACGAGGTCGGATGATGGACCTCGACGCTGAGCTGATCGTCGAAGGTGCTGATGATGATGGTGCCGCCGCCCGGCTGCGGTAATCGCCGCCCGGTGCGGTCGCGTTTGGCGATCATCGTGGACCGAAAATCGGTGATGCGCAGGCCGTCCGGGGTGGCCAGATGTGGAATGCGGCCCCAGTTGGTGGCGATCAGTGTGCCCTGCGGAGTCGGCGGCATCTCGGGAATCTGTAATGGCGTCTGCTGGATGAACCCCGAATCCAGTCCCGCCCGCAACGCGGCGCCGATGTCACGGGCCAATCCGACGAGCCCGGGTTCGGTGCCGGGGCCCGCCCGGTAGGAGGTGTAGCCGAGGACATTGGTCGCCTCGGTGGCCCCGACCGGCGGACTCAGCCTGCGCCGGAGATCGACCGAATACGCGTAATGCAGCTGCTCGATCGGCACGTCGCGGGTCGCGGCTTCGGTGAGCAGCAGCGCCGCGGACACCAGTCCGTGCACGGTGACCCCGGTCCGGTGGCCCAGATCGACGAGTGCGGTGGTGGCGGGGCGGCTGAGCCGGCAGCGGGTGGTGATCAGCGCGGGGTAGGGGTCCTCGGCCGCCGAGGTCGGGGCCGACAGTGCCGGCGGGCGCAGCAGCGCGTCGGGAACCGGGCGTTTGACGATCCCGCGCGCGGTCAGCAGGTCTTCCACCGACGCCGGATACGGCCGTTGCGGCACCACCGGCGTGCGTCCCGCGGCGGCCTCCCGGTAACAGCGCCACAGCTCGGCGAAGATCGCCAGCGAATGCACCGCATCCGCGATGCTGTGGTGGGTCAGCAGCGTCACGCTCGCGTGCTCGCCATCGCGCACCACACATAATGCGCACGCCGCCCGGCGCTGGTCCGGGTCCGCGCCGGTGAGCAGCTGTTCGGGCACTCCGTCGACCATGGTGAGCTCGGGAGCCTCGCCGTCCGGGGCGAGCAGGACGTGCCCGAGATCGTCCACCGGTGCCAGCCGCGCACCGAGCATCGGATGTGCCCGCAGCACCGCCTCGAAGGCCACCGCGAGCGCGCCGGGATCCAGCCGACCGCGGACCCGCGCCGAATATCCGACGAAAACCTCCGCGAATGCGAAAATTTGCTCACTCGGCGCCAACGGACGCAAAACAGTGGCAGCGGTCATATCAATGCCTTCCCCGGTGACCTGCTGTGAGACTATCCCAAAACGCTGGGGCTGCCGGGAAATTCATGGCCGCGATACAGTCACATCGGGGTCGCTCGACGGCTCGTGTATCGTTCGGTTAGGTAAACCTAACTCGTCGAGGGAGGCTGGATGGCCAGGAAGCGCACGACCTTGACCGTGGTCGGGACCGAACAGATCGGCCCGCATTTCGTCCGGGTCCATCTCGGCGACCCCGGCTTCGATGACTTCACCCCGATCGAATTCACCGACGCCTACGTCAAGCTGCTCTTCGATCGCCCCGACGGCGAAGTGGCGCGCACCTACACCGTGCGCTCGGTCGACCCGATCGCCCGCCGCATCGCGATCGATTTCGTGGTGCACGGCGACGAGGGCATCGCGGGCCCGTGGGCGGCGAATGTGACTGTGGGCGAACAGATCACGATGTTCGGCCCGAGCGGCGCGTATGCCCCGCGCGCGGATGCGGACTGGCATCTGCTCGCCGGTGACGAGTCGGCGCTGCCCGCCATCTCGGCGGCGGTGGAGGCGCTGCCCGACGGCGCGATCGCCAAGGTGTTCGTCGAGGTCGCCGACGCCGCCGATGAGATCGCCTTCGTTTCCAAGGCCCAGCTCGACGTGCACTGGGTCCATCGCGGTGGCGCGGCCCACGAGGTCGGCGAGGACCTGGCCGGCGACAACGCCCCGATCATCGCCGCGGTCCGTGACGCCGAATGGCTGCCCGGACAAGCCGGTGTGTTCATCCACGGCGAGGCGCAGGCGGTGATGCACAACCTGCGCCGCTACATCCGCAAGGAGCGCGGGGTGCCCGCCGAATTCGCCTCGATCTCCGGCTACTGGCGGCGCGGCCGCACCGAAGAGAGCTTCCGGGTCTGGAAGCGCGAACTCGCCGCCGCCGAATCCGGCGACAACGCCTGATCAGCCGGCCGGGCAGGTGCTCCCCGACAGCACCGGCACGCAGATGCCTGCCGTCGCCGACAGCAACAACCCCGCGCCCAGCGTGAGCGCGCCGAGACTGATCGCGGCGAACACCAGCACCCACAGCAGCCCGGGCAGCCTGGTCAGGCGGGCGAGCTGGTCGGCGTCGGTGGTCAACTCGGCCGACCGCCGCCCGGACCGGGTGCGCTGCAACTCGATGACGGGCCGGATGCCCGCCAGCAACAGCAACCAGGTCGCCAGGTAGGCGAAGCCGGCCTGCAAGGTGTCCGAGCCGAACCAGGACACGCCGAAAACCAGTGCGCCGGTGAGGAATACCGAGACGACGCCGTACACGTTGCGCACCATGATCAGCATCGCGGCCAGCGCTGCGATCGCGATCCACAACATCAGCGTGATCCGATTCGCGCCGAGCAGGGCGGCGAAGCCGAGGCCGAGCAGCGCCGGAGCCGGATATCCGGCCAGCGCGGTGAAAATCATGCCGAGGCCATAGGGCTTCCCGCTGGAGACCGTCAGGCCCGAGGTATCCGAGTGCAGGGTGATGCTGTTGAGCCTGCGTCCGGTGAGCAGGGCCACCAGCGCATGCCCGCCTTCGTGGGCGATTGTCACCACATTGCGCGTCAGCCGCCACAGCGGCCCGTATCCCACCAGGACCAGCGCCACCGCGGCGGCGCCGAGCACCAACCACGACGGCGGCGCCGCCTGCGTCGTCGTCAGTCGATCCGCGATCGAGCTGCCACGGTCGACCAATTCGGCTGTATCCACCGACGCACCCTAATCGACGCGGCCGGACGCCGCAGCACGCCGAGACCGGGCGGCGGGCGGTTGCCGCACTGTCGCCACCACGAAGCGAGATATGTGTGAATGGGACGTTTCACAATTCCGTGGCGCGTCGATTCGGCGGATTGCCGAAGTACGGGGGATGTGGCCGGTTCGCCGGATAGACCGGGATACGTTCGACGGTGTCGATGGTGGTTCGGTGGAGGGAATGCGATGAGCGAGGACGTCCCGTATGACACGGCGGCGCGGGACTCCCCGGTAGCGCGGCGCGCGGAAAGCGATTTCGGGACCGCGCTCGGACTCGGTCTCGATATGGCGTTGGTGTTGCTCGATGATTCGGATCCGTCGTCGCGGCGGGTGATGGCCCGGCTGGAGCGGGCCGCCGCGCGCTGCGCCAGGGAACAGGTGCCGCTGGAGGCGATCCAGCATGTCATCCACGACAGCGTCAAGACCGGGCTCGGTCTCGGCGACCCGGGCCGTCGGCGGCTCGGGTTCGGGATGGGCGGCAGCGACGAATGCCTCATCGTCGACCTGCTCGATACGTTGACCTCGGCGGTCTCGCGCGCCTACGTGGCGCAGCTGCGCTCGGCGCACGGGTCCGCCTGAAGCGCGCCTGGGTGTTCGCCGGCGATCA
>NZ_BAFY01000113.1 GCF_000308555.1 Nocardia cyriacigeorgica NBRC 100375
GTCCGGCGGTTGCTTTCGGGCAGCCGTCGGGGGTGTTCGATGCTCTGCCGGGTGCCCGACGCCAAACCTCATCCGGCCAGGGGTGCAGTCATGGTCGGGCGTCACGAGGAAGGCGAAACGAAGCGCTGTGGCAGCAGGCTGTGGCATCTTGTGGCGCTCCCTCGAGCCCCGTCAACGAGAGAGCTGATGAATCTGAATATCGCCGTGCTGGTTCCGTGGATCTTGGCTCCTGCTCTCGTCCTCGCGGTGGCCTGGTACGCGGTGCGGGCGGTACGGGAGCAGAAGACCCGCGCCGACGCGCTGGAGCGAGACCTCGGCATCCGCGAAGAGATCCTGGAGCGGTTCGCCACCACCACGCTGCCGTCGCTGACCGAATCCGTGCGCAGGCATGAGCAGCCCGCGGGCATCGTCGAAGTCCCCGAGGGTCTGGAGGATTCGCGATTCGCCCAGATCATGCGCTGGGTATCGGAACGCATCGCCGAGGACATGCGCGGAATCCAGACCGAGACCAGGGACACCGCGGTCCGCGAGGCCGAGGAGCAGACCCACCGCGCGATCACCGCGGCCGAGGCGAGCGTGCGCGCCGAAGAGGCCGCCAAGCGCGAGAAGGCCGAAACGGCCGCCCGTGAGGCCACCAGTGCCGCGGTGCGCTCGTTCGGCACCTCGGTGGTCAGCCTCGGCGCCGACGTGAGCCAGGTGGTCAGCGCCGCGCTGCGCGAACACCGCGACGACGACGTCTACGAAACCCTCATCCGCATCGACCACACCGTGCAGCAGATGATCCGCCAGGCGCAGTCCTACGTGATCGTCTGCGGTGGCCTGCCCGGCCGCCGCTGGCCCGCGCAGTCGCTGACCGACGTGGTCGGCGGCGCGATCGGCCGCGTGCGCGACTTCCTGCGGGTGCGTTCGGGTCAGCTGGACCGGGTGGTGATCAGCCGTTCGGTGGAACCGCTGGTGCACACCCTGGCCGCATTGATCGACAACGCGCTGCGCTACTCCCCGCCCACCTCCTATGTCGACGTGAGCTTCCAGGAAGGCCATCACGGCGTCACCGTGATCGTCGACGACGCCGGTGTGCGGATGAACGCCGAGCAGATGGAAGAGGCAAGGCAGGTGCTCGCGCACGAGCGCTCGGTCGACATCCACCAGCTCGGACCCGCCCCCAAGGTCGGCTTCCCCGGCATCGCGGCCCTGGCCCGCCGGTACGGCTTCACCGTCTACATCGACGGGCCCAACGCCTACGGCGGTATGCGCGCCATGGTGTACATCCCCGAATCCCTGCTGGTCAGCCCGCATGCACCGCAGGCGGGCGAGTCCGCGCCGGTCGCCGGGGGCCCGTCGTCGGCGCCGACCGCGCTGCCCTCGGGTCCGGCCGCCGCTGTGCTGCACGGGGAATCGGCGCCCGCCGGTGCTCGGATCAGGGAATCCGCGCCGCTGGCCGCCGTCACCAGCATGCCCGCCGCCACCACCGGGCAGTCGCCTGCCGTGCGTTCGACCACTCTCGGATCGGCCGCGGGGAGCGGCACGACCGAGTCGCCGATGCGTTCCACATTGACGGGGGGCAATGCGATGACCGGGCTGTCCGACGTTCCGGACACCGACGACCGGCCCACGATGACCGACGTCACCACCGGTGGTCTGCCCAAGCGCCGCCGCCGGGCCGTCGCGGTGGTGCCCCCGGTCGCCGCGCACAGTTCGAACACCGAACCGGGCAAGCCCCGGCCCGAGATCGCCGCCGCTTGGCAGAGCGGCTCCAAGAGCGGCCGCGCTGCCGCAACCGACGACACCGAAGGGATGACATCCTGATGGGCTCACCGAGAACTGTTGTCACCGACAGCACCAACAAGCTCGGCTGGTTACTCGAGGACCTCGAGATTCCCGGCGTCCGCTTCGCGGTCCTGCTGTCCGACGACGGGCTGCGGATCGCGCACTCCAGCGGAGTCGCCAAGGACGACGCGGAGCGTTTCGCCGCGGCGGCGTCGGGTCTGCGTTCACTCGGCAAGGCGCTCGGTGAGTTCTGCGGCGGCACCGGCAACGGCGTGCGGCAGAACATGACCGAGTACGACCAGGGGATGATCCTCATCACCGCGGCCGGCGAGGGCGCCCTGCTCGGGGTGTCCACCACCACCGACATCGACGTGGGCCTCATCGCGCACCGGATGAACGAGCTGGCCGACCGCGTCGGCCACGAACTCGGCAGCCAGCCGCGCGGGAGCGTTGACGGCGGCGAAATGTCATGAGCGGGCCGCGGCGTGATCCCGACCTGGTCCGCGCCTACGTGCGGACCAGGGGACGCTCGCGTCCGACGCGTGAATTGGACCTGGTCACCCTCGTCGTCGCCGTGCAGAAACCGGGGCCGGGAACGAGCCCGGACGCACGGCGAGTGGCCGAGGTCTGTGCCCGTGGTGCGCTGTCGATCGCCGAGATAGCCGCCTACCTGGACCTTCCGCCCTCGGTGGTCAAGATCCTCGCCGCCGACCTCCTCGACACCGAACATCTCGCCATACCCACACCGGCCGAATCACTGCCGGAGATAGCTTTGCTCCAGGAGGTTCTCAATGGGCTCCGTGCTCTCCCGGCCTGACCGCACCGTCGACTACGTGCCGGAGACCGTGACCCGATCGGTGAAACTGCTCGTCGCCGGGAATTTCGGCGTCGGCAAGACCACCTTCGTCAGCAGTGTTTCCGAGATCAAGCCGCTTCGCACGGAGGAAACCATCACCCAGGCCAGCGTCGGCATCGACGACATGGCCGGTCTGCCCGGCAAGCTGCAGACCACGGTGGCGATGGATTTCGGGCGCATCACGCTCAATCCCGAACTGGCCCTGTACCTGTTCGGCACGCCGGGTCAGCAGCGGTTCGTGCCGCTGTGGGAAGAGCTGGCCCGTGGTGCGCTCGGCGCGCTGGTCCTGGTCGACACCCGCCGGATCGAGAAGTCCGACGAGGTGTTGTCGGTACTCGAGGAACGCGGTGTGCCGTACGCGGTGGGCGTCAACGAGTTCGAAGGCGCCAATCGTTTCCCGCTCGCCGAGATCCGGGACGCGCTCGACCTCACCCCGGACACGCCTCTGACCGCTCTGGACGCACGTGACCGAGGCACGTGCCTGCGCTCGTTGATCATGCTCGTCGAATTCCTGTTCCATCGACTGGAGTCTCGTCTTTGACAACCCATAACCCCGTCACCGCAGCGCGCGCACCGTTGAGCGGTTGCCCTGTCGCGCACGGATCCCCGATCGATTCCGATGGCCCCCGGGTCTCGCTGTACACCGAGGAGTTCTCCGACGATCCGCACCGCGCCTACCGGGAAATGCGCAAGCGTTTCGGTTCGCTGGTGCCGATCGATCTGGCTCCCGATGTGCCCGCGACCCTGGTGATCGGCTATCAGGAGGCGGTGCGGATCCTCAACGATCCCGACCACTTCCCGGCCGACCCGCGCACCTGGCAGACGAGCATTCCGCCGGATTCGCCGGTCAAGCCGATGATGGAGTGGTATCCCAACGCCCTGCGCAACAGCGGCACGGCGCATGCGCGGTACCGGGAGGCCTACGTCGCCGGGATCGACAGGATCGATCTGAACGCGCTCAACAGCACGGTGGAGAAGATCGCCATCCCGTTGATCAACACCTTCTGTGAGAAGGGCTCGGCGGATCTGGTCACCGAGTACGCGTTTCCGCTGGTGTTCGAGGTGCTGAACCGGTTGGTCGGTTGCTCACCGGAATTGGGCCAGCGGGTGGCCAGCGGGATGGCCGCGCTGTTCGACACCGTCAACGCCGAATGGGGAATGAACTACCTCAGCGAAGCGTTGATGGAACTCATCCAGCTCAAGCGGTCCCAGCCCGGCGACGACGTCACCTCGGTGCTGGTGTCGCATCCGGCGAACCTCGACGATGAGGAGCTGCTGTCCAATCTGATCAGCTTCTACGGCGCCGGACTCGAACCGCAGCAGAACCTGATCCTCAACACCCTGCTGCTGATGCTCACCGACGATCGGTTCGGCGGCGACATGCTCGGCGGTAGCCTGTCGACCCGCGACGCGCTCGACGAGGTGCTGTTCAACGACCCGCCGATGGCGAATTTCTGCACCACCTATCCGCGTCAGCCGATCCTGATCGACAACGCCTGGCTGCCCGCGCATCAGCCGGTGCTGATCAGCCTGGCCGGCTGCAATACCGATCCGGCGATCCGCGGTGGTGAGCTGGCAGGCAATCGCTCGCATCTGGCGTGGAGCATCGGACCGCACGCCTGCCCCGCGCAGTCGGTGGCGCTGGTGGTGGTGCAGGAGGCCATCGACCAGCTGCTGGATGCGCTGCCGGAGATGGAGCTGGCCGAACCGCCGGAGGAATTGACCTGGCGCCCAGGGCCTTTCCACCGGGCGCTGACCGCGCTGCCCGTGGTCTTCCCCGAATCCCCACCATTGAACATAGGTTAAGGATTTCTGTGATGGAGCGCGAAACGATCGTCCTGGACATGGCGGGAGCCGATACCCACGGCGAGGCCGTCCGGCTTCGCGAGCGTGGGCCCGCGGCGCTGGTGGAGCTGCCGAACGGGGTGCCCGCGTGGTCGGTGACCGACGCTGCCGCGCTGAAGAGCCTGCTGGCCGATCCGCGGGTGTCCAAGGATCCTCGTCAGCATTGGACGGCGTTCATCAACGGCGAGATCACCCAGGAGTGGCCGCTGTTCCCGTGGATCGCCGTTGACAACATGTTCACCGCCTACGGCACCGAGCATCGGCGACTGCGCAGGCTGGTGGCGCGGGCGTTCACCGCGCGCCGCACCGCCGCGCTGCGTCCGCGCATCGAGCAGATCACCACCGAGCTGCTGGACGCGCTCGCGGCGATGCCCGCCGGTGCGGTGGTGGACCTGCGGGCGCATTACGCCTACCCGGTGCCGATCCGGGTCATCACCGAGATGCTCGGCGTGCCCGAGGCGCTGAACGCGGGCCTGCGCACCTGCGTGGACCGGTATTTCGACACCACGATCAGCCAAGAAGCGGCGGGTGCCAACTACGTCGAGATGTACGGGCTGGTCACCGAATTGGTCACCTATCGCCGGGTGAATCCCGGCGACGACCTGACCAGCGCGCTGATCGCCGCACGCGATGAGGAAGACGGCTCGCAGCTGACCGAGAAGGAACTGGTCGACACGCTGATGCTGGTCATCAACGCCGGTCACGAGACCACGGTCAACCTGCTCGACCAAGCCATCGTCGCGCTGCTGACCCATCCTGAGCAGCGTGCGGCGGTGGAATCGGGCCGGGTGTCGTGGACCGAAGTCGTCGAGGAGACATTGCGGTTCGAGGCGCCTGTCGCGCATCTGCCGCTGCGCTACGCCGTGGACGACATCGAACTCGAGGGCGGGGTGCGCATCGCCAAGGGCGAGGCGATCCTGGCCTCGTATGCCGCGGCCAGCCGCGACCCGAAGGTCCACGGCGACAGCGCCGACGTCTTCGATCTGGACCGGAAGAACAAGGATCATCTCGCCTTCGGCTACGGCGCACACCACTGCCTGGGGTCGCCGCTGGCGCGGATGGAGGGCGAACTCGCCCTGCCCGCGTTGTTCGCCCGGTTCCCCGGCCTGCGACTCGCGGTCGACCCATCCGAATTGCAACCGGTGGTCAGCTTCGTCTCCAACGGCCATCAGCACCTACCGGTTTATCTGAGCGCGGAGCGGTAACAAGTTTCTTGATGAGTCTCAACTGGGCAACGCACCATTCGAACGCGTCCACCGGTTCGTGCCCGGTTCGGCACGTATCGCCCCATGATGCCGATGGGCCGCGGGTTTCGCTGTATTCGGCGGAATTCGCGGCCGACCCGCACAGCGCGTATCGGGAGATGCGCGAACGCTTCGGGCCGCTGGTCCCGGTGGAGCTGTCCCCGGGCATTCACGCGACGCTGGTGATCGGTTACCACACGGCCGTGCGGATTCTCAATGATCCCGAGCATTTCCCGGCAGATCCGCGCATGTGGCAGAAGGACATTCCGCTCGATTGCCCGGTGCTGCCGATGCTGGAATTCCGGACCACGGCGCTGCGCACCACCGGCGCCGAGCATCTGCGGTACCGCTCGGCCAACACCTGGGCACTGAATCAGGTCGATCTGCACGGTCTGCATGCCACCGTTGCGCGGATCGCGGTGTCGCTGATCAACTCGTTCTGCGAGGACGGCAACGTCGATCTGATCGGCCAGTACGCCGTCCCGCTGACGTTCGCGGTGCTCAACGAGCTGCTGGGCTGCCCGCCCGATATCGGTCAGCGGGTGGCCACCGG
>NZ_BAFY01000112.1 GCF_000308555.1 Nocardia cyriacigeorgica NBRC 100375
GGGGTTTCAGCCGTGATGACTGAAACCCCGGGGTCGGGGAGGGGAGCGGTTCGCGACTACATCGCGGCCAGCGGTTCGCTACCGGACCAGTCGTGGCCCCAGTAGCTGTCGGCGGTGATTTCCTCTGCGGTGTAGTACTTTTCGTCGACGCGCATGCCCTCGGTGCCGAATTCGATATCCCAGCCGCCGGGGGCGCGCACGTAGAACGACACCATCTTGTCGTTGGTGTGGCGGCCCAGCGTCGAGGAGACGGAGAAACCGTCCTTGACAACCCGGTCCAGCGCCTGGCCCACCGCGTCGAGCGAATCGACCTCCACCATGATGTGCACCAGGCCCGGTGCGCCACCGTGCGGCGCCGGGCACAGCGCCAGGCTATGGTGCCGCTCGTTGACGCCCATGAACCGGATCCGCACCGGCCCGAACTCCGGCGGCGCCGGGATACGGAAGGCGCCGCGCGGCAGGAAGCCGAGCACCTCGGTGTAGAACTCGAAGGCGCCGTTGGGGTCCATGGTGGGCAGCACGACGTGGCCGAGGCCCTGTGCGCCGGTCACGAACTTCGCGCCGAACGGAGTCACCACCGGGCTGTGATCGAGCACCGCGCCGTGGAAGACCTCGACGGTCGCACCCGTCGGGTCGACGAAGGTGATGACCTCCTCGACCCGGCGCGCGTCGGCCTCTTCGACCGACAGCGGCTTGACCGCGACGCCGGCCGCCGACACCGCCTCCTGCACACGCACCAGCGCGGCGTGATCGCGCACCTCCCAGCCGATGGTCACCACTTCGTCGGTCTCACCCGGCACGATGACGATCCGCGCGGCCCGCTCATCCATCCGCAGGTAGAGCGCGTTCTCATCCGGTCCGCTGCCCTCGGCGAAACCGAGCACCTCGAAGGCGAACTTGCGCCAGCGGTCCATGTCGTTGGTCTGGATCTTGACGTAGCCCAGACTCTTGATATCAGGCATTTCTCGTGTCCTTCTTGATATTGCGAGGTCAGATCATCGAGCGCAGGTGCTGTGGCGGCTCCACCCCGAGCGAGCCGAGCGCCGCCGCGTGGAACACCGTGCTCGGCACGTGGATCGCGTGATTGAGGCCGGCATGCGCATCGCGCCAGAACCGCTGCAGCGGCTTGTCCATCCGCAGCGCGTTACCGCCGGACCTGGCGAAGATCTGGTCGACGGCCATCACCGCGCGCCACGCCGCCCGCACCTGGGTGCGGCGTCCGGCGGCCCGATCGGCGAAGGAGACCTCCTTGCCCGCGTCCACCAGATCCCACATCTTGTCGACGTTGGCCAGCAGTTCCTGCCGGGCGGCATTGATGTCGGCGGCCGCCTCACTGATCGCGAACAACACGTACGGGTCGTCCTTGATCGCGGTGCCCTGGGCGCCGACGCGGTCGCGCTGGTAATCCAGGTGCGCGGCCAGCGCGCCCTCGGCGATACCGATCACCGCGGAGGTGATGCCCAGCGGGAACATGTTCGACCACGGCATCTTGTACAGCGTCTCGGTGACCCCGTACTCCTTCTGGGCGGTGCCGTCGATCACGTGATCGCCGTTCATCACCCGGTAGGACGGCACGAAGGCATCCTTGACGATGATGTCCTTGGAGCCGGTGCCCTTGAGCCCCACCACATTCCACGAATCCTCGACGATCGTGTAGTCGCTGCGCGGCAGGATCATGTGCAGCATGGTCGGCGGGGTGGCGATATTGCCGTCGGTGTCACCGAGCATGGCGCCGAGGAAGATCCAGTCACAGTGGTCGGTGCCGGAGCTGAACTGCCAGCGGCCGTTGAAGATGTAGCCGCCGTCCACCGGGCGCGCGATACCGGTCGGGGCGTACGGCGACGCCATCCAGGTGTCGTTGTCTTCGCCCCACACCTCCTGCTGCACCTTCGGATCGGCGAAGGCCAGCTGCCACGGATGCACCCCGACGATGCCGCAGATCCAGCCGGTCGCCGGATCCAGCGACGCCGCGGCCATGACGGTTTCGGCGAAGTCGCGGGGGTGGGCTTCGAAACCGCCGTACTTCTTGGGCTGCAGCAGCTTGATCGGGCCTGCCGCCTTCAGCATCTTCGCCGTCTCGTCGGGCAGTCGGCCGAGCCGCTCGGCCTCGGGGGACTGCTCGCGCAGCTGGTCGGCGATGGCCGTGATGTTGTCGAGAACCTTGTTCATCGGGGCTGTAGTTCCTGTCGTGTGCGCGGGCGGATTAGGTGGTGGTGATGACGGCGCCACGGGCAATGTTGTCGGCCACTTCGGCCTCCCAGCTCGTGACGGCGCGTTCGGTATCGATCTCGAACTCGAAGCGCTTGGTCATGTCGTCGGTGATGTCTTCGACGTCGACGTAGAACTGCTTGTACCAGCGGCGCAGCTGGTACACCGGCCCGTCTTCCTCCGACAGCAGCGGATTGTCGATGGGCGCCTTGTTCTTCCAGATGGCCACGTCCTGCTCGAAACCGACCTCGACACCGCGGGCGAACTGCGCGGCCATCGCGTTGGCGTCCTCATCGGACATGCCCTGCGGCTTCTTCACCATCGCGCCGTACTGGAGCACGAAGGAGTTCTCGGTGACCGGGTAGTGGCAGTTGATCAGCACCGTCTCGATGGTCATGCCGTTGGCCTCGCTCCACAGCCAGTCGATCATGTACGACGGACCGAAATACGAAGCATCCGAACGCAAGGTGGAGTTCGGGTCGTCGTAGTTGGTGCCGACCTCGATGTCCTGGCGCGGCGTCGAGCGCATGTACTGGGTGGCGACGTGGCCTTCGAAGACGTTCTTGAAGTAGCGCGGGAAGGCGTAGTGCACGTAGAAGAAGTGCGCCATATCCACCACGTTGTCGACGATTTCGCGGCAGTGTGAGCCCTCGATCAGCATCGAATTCCAGGTCCAGTCGGTCCACTCCGAGCTGCCGTATCCCTCGATCTCGGGGATGGTCACCTCATCGGTGGGCTTGCTGCCCTGCGGGTCGTGCCAGACATAGAGCTGGCCGTTGCGTTCGAGCGTCGGCCAGGAGCGGGTCTTGGCCAGCGGCGGGACCCGGCGCGCGTACGGGATGCCGGTGCAGCGGCCGTTGCCGCCCCAACGCCAATCGTGGAACGGGCAGGCGATCGAATCGCCCTTGATGGTGCCGTGGGCGAGGTTGCCGCCCATGTGGCGGCAGAACGCGTCGAGCACGTTCAGCTTGCCGTCGGACTCGGACTGGAAGACCACCAGCGTGGTGCCGAACGCCTTGATCTCGTGTGGTTTGCCGTCCTGGAAGGACTTCAGCAGGCCGAGGCAATGCCAGCCGCGGGCGAACCGGGTGGGCGCCGCCGCGGCCTCGATCGTCCTGAATTCGTCCGTGCTCTGGGCTGAGCCGTTCGGTGATAGACCCGGCATCGAAACCTCCATGTTCCACCGGATGACTGTGATCTGAGTCAAATGGTGGACCCGCGCCCCGGCCTGCGGACGTCGTCCTCCCGGTCAGCGGACAGGTTTCCGCATGGGGCGAAACCGCTGGCTGTGCGGCTCCCGGTGAGTGGGAGCGGCGGCCATCACGCAGGCGGCAACGCCGCCGCGTCGAGGGCGCCGAAGCTGTGGCACAGCCGTGTCACGATCTTGGTGCCGCGTTCGGGATCGAACCAGCGGTCGATATGCGCCCAGTGATACGGGTGGGTCATATACGGCCCGGTCAAGCCGCCCAGATCGGCGAATTCCTGCTCCCAGACGTGAGTCCAGCCGGTGCCGCTGTGGACCCTGCTCAGCTGCGACGCGCCGATGGTGCGGATGTAGTCGGGCATGGCGGCGGTCTCGGCCTCGAACCGGGCCACCTGTGCCGGGTCGGTCTCCGGATCGACCGCGACGAGCAGGGCCCGGTAGATGCGCGCGGGCCTGCCAGTTCCGGCAGTCCGCGCCGGCGAGCGCGGTGGCGGCCCCTGGTGTGGCGCATCCGCTGTGGTTGCGGACGCTCCCGGTCCGGCAGCCGCCGCTGCCGTCTCGCGCTTCGCGCCGCCGGTGAACGCCGCGGTCTCGACCCGCTCGACGAGCGGGCCACTCAACCACCGGTCGACGGCTATCTCCACCGACCGCCGCCCGGCGTCGTCGGCGAAAACGAGCCGCACGATCAGGTCTCCCGCATCGATCCCGCCCGGCAACGTCGTCGTGATGAGTGAGCGGGGCACGCGTGGGCCCACCAGGTCGCGTAGCTCGGCGGCGAGCTCGGGAGCACGACCCGGGTCGCTCAGGTGGATCAGGTGCACTACCTCAGACATCGGCCAGCGCCTCCAGGTCGTCGTAGGCGCAGCCGGTCGTCCGGCGCCGGCCGACGAGCATGTCGTCGGCAGTCCGCCACCACTGTGCGACCCGCGGATCCCGGCTCGCGCCGAGCCGCTGGCTCCACCACTGTTGCGCTCCGCGCACCGTCCAGGTGACGGTGATCGTGTTCGATTGCTCGTCCAGCCATACCGGCGGACTGACCACCACCCGATCCAGCTCGAGCCCGCGTTCGCGCGCGCCGGGCGCGTATTCGCTCAGGTAGCGGTCGAGAAATGCCCGGCCCTGCCCCGGTGGCGTGACCATCTCGTCGACGATGTAGATCACCGGGTCACCGCCCGCACCGGCAACGGCCGAGCCCCGCGGATTCGGCGCACTGTCCATCTGTCACCCCTTCTGCGTGAATCCGGCATCGACGACGAGTTCGGTGCCGGTGATGTAGCGGGCTTCCTCGGAGGCCAGGAACAGCACGGCATTGCCGACGTCCTCCGGCTCCACCCACGGAACGGGAATCAGATGCCGTCGCGCCAGCACGGCCTCGGCGTCGGCAGCGGTCGGGCGCTCGATGTCCGGGCACAGTCGCGTGATCGCCGCCGCGCTCAGCGGTCGGCCACCGACAGCGCCGGGATGCACAGTGTTGACTCGGATCGACCGGTGAGCCCATTCGGCCGCCACCGTGCGGGCGAGTCCGGCCACGCCGTGTTTGGCGGCCGAATAGTGGGCCCGCACCGGATCCCCGCGCACACCGGAGGTGGAACCGATGATCACCACCGACGCGCCGTCGGACAGGTGGGAACCGAAGGCTCGCAAGGTATTCCACACGCCGGTCAGGTTGATGTCGAGGGACCGCCGCCACGTCTCGTCATCGATGCCTGCCGCCGCGCCCGGCGTATCGCAGAGCCCGGCATTGGCGATCAGGATGTCGATGCGACCGAAGGCGCGGACCGCCGCCTCGGCGGCCCGCTCGAGGGCAGCGAAGTCGCGGACATCGGCCTCCGCGGTGAGCAGGCGGGTCCCGGCGGGTTCGTCCTCGAACGAACTCCCCGGAAGGTCGACGGCGACGACATCCGCGCCTTCGGCCCGCAATCGGCGCACGTGGGTGCGTCCCGTGCCGTTGGCGGCTCCCGTCACCACCGCCACCTTGCCGCGGACTCGTCCGGTCCTGCCCCTCATCGCACTCCTCATCCTCGCGGCGCGCGCGGGCGCCGGCTCCTTGCGATGGTCGGCGGCCGACCCGGCCTGTGCGCACTCCGTTCCCGATCAGTGGAACAGGCCGGGCTGAGCGGTGGCGTCCGGCTCTACCGTGGCCGCAGGATCGAAGGAAGGGATGTGGCGATGGTGCACGTTGCGACGGCCGGTGCGGTCGGGACCCGGCTCGACATCGACCTGGGGGCGGACGGTATCCGCCAATTCGCTACCGCCACGCTGTCACGCGCGGCAGCCCCTGCCGCGGATGGCACTCCGGTCGTCGCGCCCACCTTCCTCCCCGCCCGGATCGCTCCGGCGGGCGAGCCTGCGATCGAGAACTGGCCGGGCATCCCGATCGAGCAGGATCACCGTTTCTTCGGTCCACCGCCGCGGGCCGGCGAACGCCTCACCGCGCACTCGCGAATCCAACGCGTCTACGAGGCCGACGACGACCAGGGCACCCCCCTGACCATGGTCGAGATGGTCACCCAGTATTTCGACCGCACCGGCCGTCTCGTCGCCGAATCCTGGATGACCGGCACCCGTCCCGTCTCGCAGGAGCCCGTATGACCGCGACCGCCCCCGCCCCCACGGCCTCGTTCGGCCCACTCACCGACGCCGACTTCGCGAGGTACGCCGGCGCCACCCAGACCCTCGCCTCCGGTAGTGAAACCCCCGGTGACGCACCATCGTTCACCTCGTCGACAGGCCCACTCGCCGCCGCCCTGCTCGCCACCTACGCCACCGACTGGCTGGGCAGCGAAACCGTGCGCCGCTTCCGCACCCGCTGCGCCCGCCCGCTCTGGCCGGGTGACACGCTCACCTGCTCGGGATACGTCGTCCAGCACTACGTGCTGGACGGCGAACCCTGCGTCGACGTCACCCTCGTCGGCACCGACCAGGACGGCCGCGTCGCCGCGCGCGCGTGGGCGACGTTCGTCTGCGAATGAGCGGCGGGCACGCCCCGATCAGAGCTACTCGCGCCGGGACCGGCCGCGAGCTGCAGAACAGTCGGGCAGCCGCCGAAGAACAGTGAGGTAGCCGCCGAACATGGCATCGAGCAGCCGAACCGAATGTACTGTTCACTGAGGGAACCCACTCGGTTTCCACGAGTGCGGAATCCGAGGAGCGGCGATGCAACGGTTCCAGTTCGAAACCACCGATGTCGCCTACCTTGAGCGCGGCAGCGGGCCCGCGGTCGTCCTGTTGCACAACGCGGGTTCCTCGCATGTCATCTGGCGCGCGCAGATCGAAGCCCTGGCACGCGACCGGCACGTGTACGCCCTCGATCTGTTCGGCTACGGCGAATCCGGGCGCCCCGCCGACGGGTACACCCTCGACCGCTACGCGGACATGATCGAGCAATTCCTCGCGGACCGCGGGGTTGCTTCGGCCGCATTCGTCGGAAACTGCCTCGGCTCGGCCATCTCACTCACCGTCGCCCGACGCTCGCCGCACCTGGTCGACGCCGTGGTCGCGTGCAACCCGCTGACCGAATCCACCGCCCTGGCCGGCGATCTCGGCCTGCCGGCCCGCCTCGCACGCCACACACCGGTCATCGGCGTCGCCGCCGTGCGTGCGCTCACCATGCCGCGCTGGGCGGTCGCCGCGACGGTGCGGCTCTGGTTCTCCGACGGACAACGCTTCACCGCCGAGCGCGGCGCGGTCGACGCCATCGCGGCGTGGCCGCCCCGGGCGTTGCTCGGCCTGGTGAAAGATCTGAAATCTTATGCGGCACTGGAGAAATGGTCCGACGCGGACCTGGCAGCGAGGCCGCCGGTGTGCACGATCTGGGGTCGGGAGAACCGCGTGCTCAGCGCCGAAGCCGGCTTGGTGCTGAACCGGCAGCTGCGCCCGGCCCGCGCCGAGTTCCTCGACCGATGCGGCCATGTCCCGATGCTCGAGCGCCCGGACGAGGTGACGTCGATCGTCCGCGAATTTCTGGACGAGCACGTCCCTGTCAACGTATCGATGCAGGGGGAAGAGCGCACCGGACGCTGATCGAGAGCGGTCTGCCCGTCGACCGATGGCCACCGTCTTTCACCGCTTTTCGGAGCCTCGGTCGGGCAAGGTCGTCGGCCGCCGGCATCGCGATTCCCGGTCACCGGCGTGATCGAGTCGTAGTTCAGTCCTCGGTGAGCTTGCGAATCAACTCGAAGGAGCGGGCTCGCGCCTCGATGTCGTAGACGAGCGTGTTCAGCATGATCTCGTCGGCCGCGGTTTGTTCGATGAGGCCGGTGAGCTGGCGGCGCACGGTCTCGGGTGAGCCGAGGAGTTGACCCGCGCGACGCTGCGCGGCGAAATGGCGTTCGCGATCGTTGGCCGGGAAGTCGGCGGCTTCCTCCGGGGTGGGCAGCCGGCGCGGGCGGCCGGACATCAGGTTCAGAAAGGCCAACTCGCGTGGGCGCGAGAGGAGTTCGGCCTGCTCATCGGTGTCGGCGCAGATCGCGGCGGCGGCCACCATGGCGTGCGGACGTTCCAGCTGCTCGGAGGGACGGAAGTTCTCGCGATACAACTCGAGTGCCGCCACGGTGTTGTTCGGGCTGATGTGGTGAGCGAACGCGAAGCGCACGCCGAGGATGGCCGCCACCTGCGCGCTGTAGCCGCTGGATCCGAGCAGCCAGATCTCGGGTTCGTCGTTCTGGCCGGGGGTCGCCGCGATGCCGTCCGGGCTGGTGCCGCGGAAATAGGCGAGCAACGCGGCCAGCTCCTGCGGGAACGATTCCGCCGACAATCCATCCTTGGTGCGGCGCAGCGCCAGCGCCGTGGCCTGATCGGTCCCGGGGGCACGGCCGATACCGAGATCGATCCGGCCCGGATGCAATGCGTGCAGCGTGCCGAACTGTTCGGCGACCACCAGTGGCGCGTGGTTGGGCAGCATCACCCCGCCGGAGCCGACCCGAATGCGAGACGTCGCCGCCGCGAGGTGGGCCAGCAGCACGCTGGGGGCGGCACTGGCGATCCCCGGCATGTTGTGATGCTCGGCCACCCAGAATCGCGAATACCCCATCGCCTCGGTCCGCCGTGCGAGTTCGGTCGTGGCGGCGAGTCCGTCGGCGGCGGTGGTGCCTTCCTGTACGGGCGCCAGATCCAGCACGGAGAGCGGGACGTTGATCATGGGGCTCCTTCGCGATCGCGTTCCTCTGTGCCAACGCCGGTCCCCGTGGTGGTATTTCGCCTCGCTCACGAATGTAACCGCGGACGACCGCGTGGCCACAGAACTTACCTTCGGGTAAATTACGATATGGTCAATTCGCTAGGATCGTGGATGCGGACACCGAGAGGACTCCGATGGCAACCGGACGTGCAGGAACGGCCCTACTCAACCCACCCGCGCTGGTGCGGACGCTCACCTCGCTCTTGCGGTCGGGCGGCGAGGAGCACATCGCGGGTAAGACCGTGCTGCTCACCGGAGCGTCCTCGGGAGTGGGCAAGGCCGCCGCGCACAAACTCGGCGCCCATGGCGCGAACCTCGTGCTCGTCGCCCGAGGTGAACAGGAGTTGTGCGAAGTGCGCGACACCGTCCGGGCAGCCGGCGGGAAGGCCGAGGCGCTGGTCTGCGACCTGTCCGACGGGACCGCGGTCGATGCGCTCGCCGAACAGGTCGACGCCGAAGTGGGCAAGGTCGACGTGCTCGTCAACAATGCGGGCCGCTCGATCCGCCGCCGCGCCGCCGACGCGAGCGACCGCTTCCACGACTACGAACGCACCATGGCCCTGAACTACTTCGGCGCGACCAGGCTCACCATGGCGCTGCTGCCCTCGATGCTCGCGGCGCGCGACGGGCACATCATCAATATCGCGACCTGGGGAGTCGCCGCGGGTTCGATGCCGATGTTCACCGCCTACCACGCGTCCAAGGCCGCACTCGGCGCGTTCGGGCGCAGCCTCGGCGCGGAAACCCGGCCGCACGGCGTGCACGTCACGACTATCGGCTACCCCTTGGTCCGCACGGAGATGATCGCGCCGACCGCGAAGTACGAGGCCGCGCCCGCGCTGTCGGCCGAGGCGGCCGCGGATTGGATCCTGACCGCCATCCGCACTCGTCCCATCGAGCTCTATCCGCGATACGGACGACTGCTGCAGGCGATAGGCACCGTCTCACCGCGTGCGGTGGACAGCCTGATCTGGCGAATGGGCATCTGAGTTCCCCTCGGGGTCCCTGGTATGTGGACCCCATCCCGGGGCGTTCGGCGATCGACAGAATTGATCTTGATGGCCTGGGTCACATTCGGGTGATCCTGGCCGTCGAACAGCGCTGGCTCGTAGCCACTGACCTGCGCAAATACCAACGCGACCAGGGGATTTGACGAAGCGTTCGCCGCCGCGTAACTTATTCCAGGTCAGAGCGACACGGACACCGACCCGGAGCCCACAGGGCCTGGGAAACGAGGTAGGACGAGGAGCGCCTGACAAGCCGGTCGAAGAGCGGATTTGACTCTGAGCCACTGATCGGTAAGCTAGGAACCCTGCCTCACTGAAGCCCCTGGTCGAAAAGCCGGGTC
>NZ_BAFY01000111.1 GCF_000308555.1 Nocardia cyriacigeorgica NBRC 100375
GGACGAACGGTAGGTGCGCGCCACCAGCGCCGAACGCAGGTACCACAGCCCCGAGGGCTGAGTTGGGTCGAATCCGGTGAGCTGCGCGATCCGCTTGAGCCGGTAGTCGATGGTGTTGGTGTGGATGTGCATGACCCGTGCGGTGCGCTGACGGTTGAGGTTGTTGGAGATGTGGCGCTGCAACGTCTCCAGCAGTTCCGGGTGGTCGTCGAGCGGATCGAGCAGCGAGCCGAGGTACTCCCGGCCCGGCCCCGGTCTGGTGAGCTGATATTCCAGCGCCATATCGTCGAAGCGGTACAGTCCGCGCACGCAGCGCAGCCGTTGCACCATGTCCAGCAGTTCATGCGCCTGATCGGCGGCGCCGGGGATCTTCGCCGTCGGCGACTCCACCACCGCGGCGGTGATCGGCACCTGGGCCGCGCGCGACAGTTGCACGACGAGCTCATCGAGTTCGTCATCGGAGAACGTCGAGCTCGGGATGAGGATCGTGCCGCCGTCCACGCTCAGCAGCGACAGCGCCCGCTCCCCGCACCGAGTGGCCAGCTCGGCCTGTACCCGGCGCAGCTTGCGCCGGGCCACCACTTTGCAGTCCAGGGTCGGGTCGGCCTCGTCGGGGTGGGCGGGGATCGCCATGGCCAGCACGGTGTAGGACTCGGCGATCTCGATCCCGCATTCGCGGGCCATGGTCGAGGTGCTGTGCCCGCCGAGCAGCGCGGAGGTGAGCGTGTGCACCGCGGTGTGGTGCTCGCTGACCACGGCGCGCAGCTCGCGCACATAGGCCATGGAGATCGCCGAGGTCATCCGGTCCAGCATCTCGACCACCAGCTTGGCGCCGTCGACCAGGTTGGAGTAGTCGGTGACCGAGGCGTTCGACACCACCAGGTCGAAGCCGAGCTTGAAACCCTCGTGGATGGCGTGGTGAATGGTGTCGATCGGCACGCCCTCACGGGCCCAGCCTGCCGCGGCGTTCTCCAGGCGCCGGGTCTTCTCCGGGATATCGCGTCCGTCGAGCATGCTCACGGCCAGCTCGAGACAGACCCGGGTGATCGTGGTGACGTCGCCGTAGATGGCGTCGCCGGGCAAGGTGCCGCACGGCACCACGTTCTCCACGAAATGGCCGACCATCTGCCGCGATAGGCTGCGAACGTCCTGCAGGGGCGCCGACATCGGCTGCCCGGAAACCGTGAGTGCTGCTCGCATCGCGCTGTCGACGGCCATGGTGACTCCTTCTACCCCCCGATTGCGACTGTGCGGTAATACGCTAGCCAGCCCGTCACCGCAACCGGGGAGTTTTCCGAGTGGATTGGGCGGGCGCGAGTCTGTGAACGACATTGTTTGTGAGCGGTCACAGCGGAATTCTTCCTGGTGAGGCCGAACGCTCAGCCGGGTAGGCCGGGCGCGAGGATCGCGGTGACGCGCTCGACCCGGGCGCAGCTCGGCTCACCCGCGGGATCGGCGCCGCGGTCCACCCGGATGCGCACCACCCCGCCACCGGCGGTGCCGAGCGCCAGCGAACAGTTGGTGTCCGGGCCGCCGCCGTGATGGAAGCGCAGTGCCGGCCGATTCGCGACGGTGGTGTCGGTGGCGTCGGCGACGCCCGGCTCCTCGCGCAGTTGCGCGAGCTCGGTGTCGTCGGCGAACTGGATTCGCACCGCGGCATCGGCGCTGCTCCACCCGCAGCCGCTCCAGGTCTCATCGTCGCCGGCGGCCACATCCTTGCGTTTGGACGCGGCGGCGAACCCGGCCTCGGTGATCAACTGATCGGCGACCGTGCACGGATCCCACGACGGCGTCGCCGGAGTCTCGGCATCTCCGGAACCGCATCCCGTCACCAGGATGCCCGCGCTGATCACTACCGCCGCCAGTCGAATCATGGCGCGGATGCTAGCGAGCCCGAGGTCCCGCGCACACCTCTGTTGTGCCGGTTCACAGGCACCGGCGCGATGAGCTTGATCCTGCAACAAAGGAAATACGGGATGCACGGCCGGCGCTCGTCGCGCAAGTGCCTGTGGTCGGATATGCGCCGATCATCAGCCCAGCGGGATCGCACCCGATTCACCGTGTTGATACCGGAGGCAGCAGAGCCGGCGGGGGGCGATGCCGCGGGCAATGCTCACGACCTGTGGTTCATCGGCAGTCATCGCCGAAGGTGTCATCGTCGTTGACTCATGCCGGCGAATAACGCAGCGGCGGAGAACGCGGGGCGCGGTGGCCGGGCCGACGTCGCTGTCAGCGAGGTCGGCGCGACCATCGTGCTACGCGTGCGCTCGAACTCTTACCTACCGAGATTTGCGCCAGAACCCGCGCTTCGGCTCCACCTGGTCCCGGGCGGATTCGGCCGCTTTGGCGCCGGAATCGGCGAGATGCGCGCCCTGCTCGCGGGCGGCTGCGGCGAGTTCGGCGGCGCGGTGGCGGGCGAGCTCGGCCCATTCCGCGCCCCGATGCTTGGCCACATCGGCGAATTCCGCACCACGATGCTTGGCGACGTCGGCGAGTTCGGCGCTGCGCGATTTGGCGAGCTCGGCCCATTCGGGCCCGTGCTGCTGGGCCGTCTCGGCGAGGGTGGCGCCCCGTTGTTTGGCTGCCTCGGCCAGCACGGGTCCGCGCTGCTGGGCCACATCGGCGAGGACCGCGCCGCGCTGCTGGGCGGTTTCGGCCAACGCCGCACCACGGTGTTTGGCGACCTCGGCGAGTTCGGCGCCGCGTTGTTTGGCTGCCTCGGCCAGCACCGGTCCGCGCTCCTGTGCGGTTTCGGCCAGGGCCGCGCCCTTGCTCGCGGCGACGCCGGCGAACTCGCGGCCTCGCTCGGCGGCATGCTGGAGCTGCTGACGCAGGGCCTCGCCGGTGCCGTCCTGGGAAGCCGCCCCGAACGGCAATGCCGCGCTCACGGCGGTGGCGGCGCCCTTGGCCGCGCGCCGGCCGCGCCAGCCGAGCGAGGGTTTGCCCGCGGTGTCGGCGCTGGCGATCATCAGCCCGCCCAGCAGGCTGACGTCCTTGAGGAAGGCGGTGCGTTTGGCGGCTCTGCGCTCGGGATCGGATTCGGCCCAGAAGTCCTGCTGGGTGAGGGTCGCGGGAACGACGGTCGCGGCCAGCGCCAGCGCCGCCAGCCTGGGAGCCTTGCCGAGCGCGAGCATCGCGCCACCGGCCACCTGCGTCACCGCCGTCGCCTTGACCAGCAGATCTGGGTCGCTCGGCAGCTTCTGGGCCACGTCCGACGGCAGCTTCTCATGACCCTGCTGCACCACCGCCGACGCCGTTTTCACCCGGGGCTCCGGATGCATGAGGGTGTCGACACCGTCCACGACGAAAGCACTCGCCAGCAATGGTCGGGCGAGCCTGCGGATCAGCATGATGGGAACCCCTTTCCTCGGGAGTCTCGATCGTGACGTGATGGTCGTGCGGTCGAACTCTGGCGAAGCCGCGGCAACGGGTCGTCGCGGACCGGTGTCGGGCCGGGCCGACTTCGTCGTCGGCCTGCCCACCAGGTGTTTCCGACCGTACCACCGCGTATACCCGCTATGACCGAGGTGAATCGGGGCGCGCGGAGAGGCGAATGCCGTCAGCGGAAAATGCTCGGGCCCATCACAATTTGTCGGCGGTACGCCGCGGCATCATCGCGCAGGCGATCACTGTCAGCACCGTCGTCACGAGCACCGCGATGAACACCAGATGGACCGCTTCGGCGAGGGTGTCCGGCGCGGGGCTGTCGGTGTCGCCGATTCGCGCGTTGACGATCGCGCCGAACACCGCCACCCCGACGGCGCTACCGAGCGAACGCGCGAACATGTTCGCCGAGGTGACCACGCCGCGTTCGCTCCACTCGGCGCTGGTCTGCGCGGCGATCAGAGTAGGGGTTGCCACCAGGCCCATCCCGGATCCGACGACGAAACAGGAGGCCGCCACCTGCCACAGCGGACTCTGCCCGGTGATCAACAGCATCGATGCGGCGCCGGCGGCCGCCAGGCTGCTGCCGATCAGCGCGGTGTTGCGGAATCCGAGCCGCAAATACACCCGCCCGGCCTGCGAGGCGGCCAGCGGCCACCCGAGGGTGAGTGCGCCGACGGTCAAGCCGGCCACCAGCGCCCCGGTGCCGAGCACACCTTGGGCGAAGGTCGGGACGTAGGAGGTGAGCCCGAGCAGCAGCGCCCCGACCATCAACGACACGGCACTACTGGCCACCACCACCCGCCGGGTGAACAGCCACAGCGGCAGGATCGGGTGTTCGGCCCGGCGCTGCACCCAGACGAACAGGCCGATCACGACAATGCCGCCGGCGAAGATGGCGATGCTGACCGGCGACTGCCACGCCCAGGCCTGCCCGCCTTCGAGCAGCCCGAGAATCAACGCGCCCGCGCCAACGGTGAGCAGGGTGGCGCCGAGATAGTCCACTCGCTGCCGCCGCCGCGGCGCGGTCTCGGTGAACTTGCGCAGCAGCATCCAGCCCGCCAGCGCCGAGATCGGGATATTGATCAGGAAGATCCAGCGCCAGCCGATGTATTCGGCGAACACCCCGCCCAGCAGCGGTCCGGCCACCGACGACATCGCCCACACGCTGGCCAGATAGCCCTGCACCTTCGCGCGTTCGGCGAGGTTGTAGAGGTCGCCGGCGATGGTCATCGTCATCGGCTGGATGGCGCCGGCACCGATGCCCTGGATGGCGCGGAAGATGATCAGTCCGAGCATGCTGCCGGCCAGCCCGCACAGCAGCGACCCCAGCGCGAACACCCCGATCCCGAACAGGATCACCGGTTTGCGGCCGACGATGTCGGAGAGTTTGCCGTAGATCGGCACCGTGACGGCCTGGGCCAGCAGGTAGATCGAGAACAGCCACGGGAATTGGGCGAAGCCGCCCAGGCTTTCGGTGATGGTGAGGACGGCGGTCGCGATGATCGTCGAGTCGAGCGCGACCAGCGAGGTGGCCAGCATCAGGGAACCGAGGACGGCGCCGCGCTCCGACCGCAGGCCCACCGCTGATTCCGCTGTCTCCGTCACCATCGGCGGCCCCTATCGTTCGTTCGAGTAAACAATTCGAACGAACGCCGCCGCCACCGGAATATTCCTGGCCGCTGCATCAGAACCGGATCTTCAGCTGGTCACTGCGCGGCCGGGCCTGGCAGCCGAGGATGTAGCCCGCGTCGATGTCCTCCTGGTCGAGGATCGCACTCGGCGGCATGTCGACCTCGCCCTCGACCACCGTGCACGCGCAGGACCCGCACTCGCCCTCGCGGCAGGAGTAGGGCACATCCAGTCCCTTCGACAGCATGATGTCGACCAGGGTGCGCGAACGCGGCCAGTCCATCTGATGCACCTCGCCGTCGAGCTCCACCGCCACGGCCGCCGAGTCCTCGTCGGTGTCGACCGCGTCGATCTCGGCGAACGGGTCGCCCGACAGTGAGGTGAAGACCTCGGTGCGCACCCGCTCACGCGGCCAGCCCGCGCCGGTCAGCGCCTCGCTCACCGCGGCCATGAACGGCGCCGGACCGCAGATGAACGATTCGAACGCACCGAAGGGTTCGGCGAAAGCGGCCAGTTGCGCCGGGGTGGGCAGACCCTGCAGCGTCTCCAGCCGATGCACCACCGTCAACCGGTCGGGATGACGCTGCCCGAGTTCGCGCAGTTCACGGGCGAAGATCACCGAATCCTGGTCGCGGTTGGCGTAATACAGCACCACCCGGCCCGTGCCCTCGGCCAGCGCGGAGCGCAGGATCGACATCACCGGGGTGATGCCGCTGCCGGCCGCCCAGAGCAGAAAATCGGTATCGAGCGAGGCGGGGGTGAAGGTGCCCGACGGTGGCAGGACCTCGATCGTGTCGCCCGCGGAGACGTTGTCGCACAACCAGTTCGAGCCGTAGCCGTCGGCCGTGCGCTTCACGGTGACCTTCGGCGCATCGTCGGCGTAGGGCGAGCTGGCCAGCGAATAGCAGCGAGCCACCGAGCCGGTCTGCTCGCTCGGAATACGCAGGGTGAGGAACTGTCCCGGACGGTAGCGGAAGCGATCCGCGACCTCGTCCGGGATCTCGAACACCAGCGAGCGGGCGTCGGCGGTCTCCTCGATCACCTCGGTCACCCGCAGCGTCACCGCGCGCGAGCTGCGGGGTAGATCAACAGTCGCCGTTGTCACTTCTTCCTCCTGCGGTCACGAATGGGCGCCGAGGCCATGCTCGCCGAACCCGGTCGGCCGATGGGCTCGCGATCCCGATGGCCGGGACGCAGGTCTGGACCGCCCGCTCACCGGGACGCCGCACCGCACGGTGGGCCGCCGCGTCCTACCGTCACGCCGGTGAGCAGTCGATTCCCCGGGAGCATCCCATGAACCGCATGCAGGACAAGGTCGCGTTGGTCACCGGCGCCGGGCGCGGGATGGGCCGCACCCACTGCCGCAGGCTCGCCGAAGAAGGCGCCGACATCATCGCGCTGGACCTGGCCGGCTCGGCCGATGACCTCACCGTGACAGCGCGAGAGGTGGAGGCGCTCGGGCGCCGATGCGTCACCGGGTTCGCCGATGTGCGTGATCAGGCCGCCCTCGACGCCGCCGTCGCCGAGGGCGCCGACCGGCTCGGCCGCCTGGACGTGATCGTCGCCAATGCCGGCATCTACGCCGATCTCGGCCCGTCGTGGGAACTCACCGACGCCGCCTGGCAGCGCACGCTCGACATCAACCTCACCGGTGTCTGGCATACCGTGCGCGCCGGCGCGCCGTACCTGCCGAACGGCGCGTCGATCGTCATCGTCAGCTCCACCAACGGGCTCAAGGGCGGGGCGAACGCGGCACACTACTCGGCCAGCAAGCATGCCGTGGTCGGGCTCGCCCGCACGCTCGCCAACGAGATGGGTCCGCTGGGCATCCGGGTCAACACCGTGCACCCGGGTTCGGTCGGTACGCCGATGATCCTGAACGAGAGCGTCTTCGCGAAGCTGCGGCCCGATCTGGCGCATCCGACCGAGGCGGACGCCGCCGAAGCGCTCGCGCAACGCAATCTGCTGCCCGTGCCGTGGGTCGATCCGGTCGACATCAGCAACGCGGTGGTGTTCCTCGCATCCGACGAGTCCCGTTACATCACGGGAACCCAGCTCGTCGTGGATGCCGGACTGACTCAGAAGGTGTGATATGGGACGGGTTTCAGGCAAGGTCGCACTGGTCACCGGCGCGGCGCGGGGTATCGGCCGCGCGCAGGCGGTGCGGCTGGCCGAAGAAGGCGCCGACATCATCGCCCTGGACATCTGCGCACCGGTCGAGACGGTGATCATCCCGCCGGCCACACCGGAGGATCTCGCGGAGACCGCGCGGGCGGTCGAGGCGGCAGGCGGGAAGGTCGTCACCGCGGCCGTCGACGTGCGTGACGGGGCGGCCCTGCGCGAGGCGACCGATGCCGCCGTCGCCCGCTTCGGTGGCCTCGACATCGTCTGCGCCACCGCGGGTATCACCTCCAGCGCACCGGCGCTGGAGTTGAGCGAAGCCGCCTGGCAGACGATGCTCGACGTCAACCTCACCGGCGTCTGGCAGACCTGCAAGGCCGCCACCCCGCACCTCATCGAACGCGGTGGCGGATCGATGATCCTGACCAGCTCCATCGCCGGGCTGCGCGGGCTGGTCGGGGTGGCCCATTACACCGCGGCCAAGCACGGCGTGGTCGGGCTGATGCGTTCGCTCGCCAAGGAATTGGCGGCCCATCAGGTGCGGGTGAATTCGGTGCATCCCACCAATGTCGACACGCCGATGATTCAGAACGATATGGTGCGCAAGGTCTTCCGGCCCGATCGCGAACATCCGACGCGCGAGGAATTCGCCGAAGCCGCCATGTCGATGAACATGCTGCCGATTCCCTGGGTGGAGCCGATCGATATCGCCAACGCCTCGCTGTTCCTCGCTTCCGACGAGGCGCGCTACATCACCGCGGTGACGTTGCCGGTCGACGCCGGAAGCACTCAGCGGTAGCGGTTCGCCGCCGGGGCCTCGGCAGCGCCCACCTGCGGTGATCCCCCTCCGCGAGACGACCGAACAGTTCGGCCCCACCGATGGTGGGGCCGAACTGCGTCAGATCACTGTCGATCGCGACCGATCACTCTTTACGTAGCAGGAATGCCCGCACCGCCGACTCGAACGCTTCCTTCTGTTCGATCATCGCCCAGTGCCCGCAATTGGGGAACACATGCAATTCGGCACGCGGAATCGTGCGCATCGGAATCAACGCCATATCCAGCGGGCTCACCCGGTCGTCGCGACCCCACGTCAACAGGGTCGGCGCCTTGACCTTGTGCAGCATCGCCCAGGGCGGGGGAGCGTCGGAGGCCTCCATCGCGCGCACCATCGCGGCGAACGCGGCCTTGCTGTACATCCGGCGCGCACTGTCGAGGGTTTCCGGATCGGTGGCCTGCGTCCACCGTTCCTCGATGAGTTCCTCGGTGACCAGCGCCGGGTCATAGACCATCGAATGCAGCCATTCGATCAGCCGGGCCCGCGTGGGGTTCTCGGTGAACTCCTGCAGCAGCTTGATTCCCTCACCCGGACCCGGGCTGAAAATGTTCTTGCCGATCCCGCCGATGGTCACCAGTTTGCCGACTTTGTCCGGCTGCGCGATCGCGTAGTTCAACGCGACCCCGCCGCCCATCGAATTGCCGATGATGTCGACCCGATCGAGCCCGAGTGCGTCGACGAACCGGCCCACCGCCTCCAACGCCGTGACCATCGGATGGCCGCCGAAGTCGTCGCTCACCCCGAAGCCGGGGAACTCCAGAATCAAGCAGCGGAAATGCTCCGCGAACACACCGAGGTTCCCGCGGAAGTTCCGCCACCCGGTGACGCCCGGCCCTGACCCGTGTAGCAGCAACAGCGGTGCGCCCTCCCCGGCCTCGTGATACCGCAGCACCCCCGCCTCGGTCCGCACCTCCCGCAGCGTGCCCTTATAACTCAGGTCCGAAGACATACCCAACCTCCATCTCAGTCGTTCGCCCCCACGTTGCCACTCCCGCGACGGATCTCGGCACCCCTGTTCCGTTGAGCGGACGCACCCGGTTCCCGCTGAGAACCCATTCCCGCACCGGCCCATTCGCCTGTGATCGGCGTTTCGATCCGGCGGAACGCATGTGCGGTCGGTGCTTTCGTGAGCTGAAATCGGCCGAACCTCAGCGAGCTCGAGAGCCCGGCGCTGCGGGACGCCGTCGGCGACTGCGTGGGGGGCATCCGTCGGCTAGGGCAGCGCGGGTCCCAGCTTGATCCTGCGTCCCTCGCCGTGCGGCTCGATCGCGCGGACGGTCCAGATCCGTTCACGCATTTCGGTGCCCGCGGCGGTGCGGTACGCGCCCACCTCGAGGGCGTGGCCGCCGGCGTCGTCGCTGAGGAGACCGGCGGATGCGCGCGAGCCGTCGGCGAAACGGAGGTCGAACTCGTCGGCTCGGTCTGGGGCCTCGATCACCACACCGGGGAACAGGTGCGAATAGGGTACGTCGGCCATGACGGCCATCCTCGTGGACAGCCGTGTCGCCGAAGAGCTCGACACGCCGCTCGGTTCGCATCCACGGGAACACGAGCGAGCCGGCCGCGCACCCGCACGGCCGGCTCGGCACGAATCACTCAGTGGGCGAACACCAGCCCTTCATCACCGGGATCGGTCACCGCCGCCGGAGCGGACAGCTGAACGATCCGCCGCGGCAGTGCCACCGCCACGACCGCACCGATCACCGCGGTGGCGGCGCCGATCAGGAACGCGATGGTGAATCCGCGGTCGAGGTAGAACACCGCGCCCTGGGTCATCTCCGGCGGGATCGGCGCGATGTAGGAGTTGTTCATGACGGTGAACGCGATGACGGGCAGCACAGCGGGGAACACGCTCTGCGAGACGCCGACGATGCTTGCGGTACTGGCCTGCAGCTGCGGCGGCACGGCTTCGATCAGCAGGTTCGGGATCGAGGCGTAGGCCATGCCCATGCCGGTGCCGAAGATGCCCGCGAAGACGATCAGCAGCGGCTTGCTGTCGTGGACGAAGGCCGTCAGCGTGAAACCGGCGGCCATCAGCAGCATGCCGGACGCCATCAGGACGCGGGGACGCACATCGCGACGGCCGACGAGCAGGCCGACGAGCACACCGCCCACCACGACCATCAGGCCGACCGGCGCCTGGAAGATCGCGAAACCTTCGGCGCTGACACCGAATCCGTAGCCGAGCCCGAGCGCCGCCGGTGTCATGGCCAGCATCGGCAGCAGGATGGTGAACAGCCCGCTCGATCCGTAGCAGAGTCCGGCGCCGATCGTGGTGAGCAGCACCGGCCGACGGCCGAGCACGTCGAGGTCGATCAGCGGTTCCCGGATCATCCGCGCGGTCACCGCCCACGCCAGCAGCAGCACTACACCACCGGCCAGGTAGGCCAGGGTCGAACTGTCCCGCCAGCCCCAGGTCGGTCCGAAGCTCACCGCGATCAGCACACCGGCGATACCGCCACCGAGCAGCACCGCGCCGAGCAGATCGAGCCGCGACCGCAGCCGCACCGGCGATTCGGCGGTGGTGAGGAAGATCAGCGCGCCCAGCACGGCCAGACCGATGACGAAGAACCAGAAGATGCTGCGCCACCCGAAGTTGTCGATCAGCCACCCGGTGAGGAACGGCGCGGGAATCGCGATCAACCCCATGCCGCTGGTCGCGATGCTGACCGCAAGCGCGATCGTCTTGGCCGGGAACACATCCCGGATCAGCGAGTAGCTCAGGAACAGGCAGGGCACCAGCAGACCGGTGAGCGCGCGCCCGGCGATCAGCACGGCGTAGCTACCGGCGACGGCCGACAGCAGCGAACCCGCCGCCGCCACGGTCACACAGCCAAGCAGGGCTTTGCGTTTGCCATACATGTCGGCGAGTTTGCCGATCAGCGGTGCGGTGACGGCTCCGACCAGCAGGAACGACGTCAGCAGCCACGCGCCCTGGGTGGTTTGGTAGTGCGCGGCGATCGACGGCAGCGCCGTGGAGATCATCATGTAGCTCACCGCGAGCATTTCCAGTAGGAGCACGATCGAGGCGAGCGAAAAGATCAGGCGCGGGGTCCAGCGCTGCGCGATGTCGGGTGTGGGGGTGGGAGCGACCATCTGCGGTCCTTTCGGGGTGGTTCTCGCATTCGACGAATCGATCGGAATGCGTAACCGACATCACACTTTCCCTGGGCGTGTCGCAGTGCCCGATATCCCACCCACTGGGAGACGAATATGCCTGATAGGCAGATCGGAGACCCGAAAACCATTGATGATCAGCGAATTCCGTGTGTATCACATCCGATGAATTCGCGCTCGTGGCCGGAAATGACGAAACCCCCGCGGACAGGATTGTCCACGGGGGCATCGACAAGCGCACGAATCCCGTGATGCGCGGCGGCAATACGGAATCGTGAAGTGCGCGGGCACGCTCAGCTCATGCGTGCGTACCTCCATCGATCCGGATCTCGGTGCCGGTAATGAACGCGCCGTCTTCGGAGACCAGCATGGCGATCACACCGGCCACCGCCGTCGGATCACCCATGCCCGCACCGCCCGACTCGAGATTTGTCGGCAGTACCGGCGACAGTTTCGCGAACAACGACCAATCGGCGTCGGCGGGAACGTAACCCGGTGTCGCGTCGGTGATCCCGGATTTGATGCTGCCGGGCGCCACACAGACCGCCCGCAATCCCTTGCCGCCGAATTCCAGCGCCAGCGCATGGGTGAACGACTGGATCCCGCCTTTGCTCGCCGCGTAGGCAGCCATATAAGGATGGGCGAACGCCGCCGAGGTCGAACTGAAATTCACCACCGACGACCGCGGATTGGCCAGCAGTGCGGGCAGCGCTTCGCGGACCACGAGGAATGTGCCGGTGAGATTGATGCCGATGATCTGGTTCCACAGATCCAATCCGGTCTGCTCGGTGTGCGAGGCGCGCAGGATGCCGGCGGCGTTCACCACCGAATCGAGGCCACCGAGCGTTTCCACCGCGGTCCGCACGCCGTCGATCACCGACCGCTCGGCGCCGATATCCATGGTGAGGGTGGTGAGCCGGTCCGCGGTCCCGCGCTCGGCGGCGCCGGCCTCGGTGGCGGCCAGACCGTCGGCGGACACATCGGCCGCGACGACCGCGGCCCCTTCGTCGAGCAGGCGCAGTGCGGTGGCCTGCCCGATGCCCGAGGCCGCGCCGGTCACCAGCGTGCGATGGCCTTCCAATCGCTTCATGAATTCTCCTCGTCTGAAAGGGTGGGTCAGCCGATCCGGCCGGGAACCGGTTCGTGCCGTAGTTCGTCGGTGGCCAACGCGCCCTTGGCGACCGCCGCCTCGATCGAATCGCGCAATGCCGGGCAGGTCGGAATCCATTTGCTGTGCTCGCCGAGCGCGGCCCGCCGGGCGAATTCCGGGCAGGCCGACTCGGCGTCGTCGAGCCATTGCACACTGGTGTGGCTCGGGCTGAACTTCTCCACCAGGACGCGGTTACCGCATGTGCCGCACTGTATCGCTTGCATCTGGATGCTCCTCGTCAGCGCACCGGCGGCGCGCTTGGCGTGTCGGTTCAGCCGAGGCTGATGTCGTCGGGCGACCAGAACGCGCGCATGCTGGTGATCCGCGCGTCCTCGTCGAAGGTCATGACGTCGATGGGTTCGATGACGATGGTCTGCTCACCAGTGTCGGTGACCACTCGGAATCCGAAGGCGGCCTGATCGCCGGCAACGCGGACGCTGTGGAGTTCGGTGCTCACCCGCACCGATTCCAATGCGCTGTAGAACTTTTCGATCGCCGCGCGCCCGATGTGCGGCGGGCTGCCGACGGGGTCCTCCACGGTGGCGTCGTCGGTGTAGAGCGCCGCGATGTCCTTCGCGGACCCGTTCGCGACGGTGTCGAGGTAGCGGCGGACCGCCGCGCGGATGTCGTCTGCTGAGGCCATCGAGGGCTCCTCCGGGATTTCTGGTGTCGGGGTGGTGGTCAGTTGCCGAGCAGATCGCGCACGGCGAGGTGGCTGAACAGCATGGATGCGCCGATCGGGTTGCCGCCGCCGGGGTAGACCGTGCCGCTGACGGCCGCCATGGTGTTGCCGGCCGCGTACAGCCCCGGAATCGGCTCACCGTCGCGTGCGAGCACTCGCGCGGCGCTGTCGGTGCGCAGCCCGCCCTTGGTGCCGAGATCGGAGATGCCGAACGCGGCCGCGTGGAACGGCCCCTGCTCGATCGACACCAGCGGCGGTTCACCGCCGGAGAACGCGCGATCGTAGGCCTCGTCGCCGCGTCCGAAATCCGGGTCGACGCCGGTCTCGACGAAGGAGTTGAACCGCTGCACCGTGGCGACCAGCGCCTCGGCGGGCACACCGATCTTCTCGGCGAGCTCGGGCAAGGTGTCGGCGGTGTGCCACAGCCCGGCCGCGACGTATTTCTCCGGTTCGACCATCGAGACGTTGGTGGCCTTGACCGGCGGTACCTCGCCCTCTTTGTCGTCGTAGATCATCCAGTAGGGCAGGGTGAGCGAACCGTCGTCCAGCTTGCCGATGATGTCGCGGCCGAGCCGGTCGTACGGCGCGGACTCGTTGACGAACCGCTTGCCGTCCTGGCCGACGAAGATGCCGCCGGTGAACCACAGCGCGAACGCCGAACGCCCATCCGGATGCGTCAGACCGGGCGACCACCACGCCTGGTCCATCAGATCGGTGTCCGCGCCGGCGGCGATGCCCGCCTTGTGCGCCTTACCCTGATTGCCCCACGGGCCCATGGTGTCGCGGGCCTCGCCGGGTACGCCGTAGTGTTTGCGCAGTTCGTCGTTCTGCTCGAAGCCGCCCGCCGCGAGCACCACACCCTTGCGGGCCCGGATCGCGAACGGCTTGCCCTCGCGTTCGGTGATCGCGCCGACCACGGCGCCGTCCTCGACCACCAGATCCACCAGCGGCGTGTTCAGATACAGCCGCACGTCCGGATACGACGACAAGGCCAGCAGGAACCGCCCGATGAGCGCCTGACCGCCGATCAGCATGTCCGGCAGCGGCGCGCCCAGCCGGTCGGTATCGAGCGGTCCGCGAAGCTGCTCACGCATCTCGCCCAGCGCGGACGCGGGCAGCGGGGTGGGCATGATGTGGCGCTGCCCATCGAGCCTGGCCTTGGGCGCCTTACCGAAGTAGTCCGGCCACGGCAGCATCTCGAACGCGAAATGCTCATCGGATTCCAGGTATTCGATGAGGTCGCCGCCGCGGCGGACGTAGGTCTCCTGGAGTTCGCGCGGTGTCCGGTCGCCGACCACCGCGTGGTAGTAGGTGAGCGCGTCGTCGATGGTGTCGTCGGTGCCCGCGCGGCGCAGCACCGGGTTGCACGGGAACCACATGCCGCCGCCCCCGGAATACGCGGTCGTGCCGCCGAACTTGTCGGTCGCTTCGACCACCGCGACGGTCAGCCCTTCGCGGGCCGCGGTGTAGGCGCCGGCCAGGCCGCCGCCCGAGCCCGCGACCAGCACGTCCACCTCGTCGTTCCAGTCCACCACTGTGAGTCCTCCTGTGCGTTTGCTCACCTTCGACGCTAGGTCGCGCGCCCGGGATCGGGGAACGGCTCTCCCGGTCACCGGGAACGTGGCGGCGGCTGCGGGGAACGTGCCGGTCAGCGGGAGAACGCCTGCTCGAAGGGCCTGCGCAGTACTTAGCGTCGCAGGAGAACTGGAGATTGCTTCGAAAGGTAGGCATGTGAACGCCGAGACGCCAACGTCTGTAGAGACCGTCCCGAGCAGCGTCGACGTGGTGGTCGTCGGTGCTGGCATCGCCGGGCTGTACGCGCTGCACAAATTCCGCTCGCAGGGTCTGACCGTGCAGGTCTTCGAGGCCGCCGACGGGGTGGGCGGCGTGTGGTACTGGAACCGCTATCCCGGCGCGCGCTGCGACGTCGAGAGTGTGGACTACTCGTACTCCTTCGACGAGGCCCTGCAGCAGGAATGGAACTGGAGCGAGAAATACGCCACCCAGCCCGAGATCCTCGCGTATCTGAACCACGTCGCCGACCGCTTCGACCTGCGCCGCGATATCGAGTTCGGCGCCCGCGTCACCGATGCCGTGCTCGACGAATCGAGCCTGCGCTGGGAAGTGCGGACCGACACCGGCACCGTCGTGTCGGCGCGCTTCGTCGTCCTTGCGGTGGGGCCGCTGTCGAATGCCAACACTCCCGACATCGAAGGACTCGACACCTTCGCCGGGCCGGTCCTGCACACCTCGCAGTGGCCGCACGACGGTGTCGATTTCACCGGGCAGCGAGTGGGCGTGATCGGCACGGGTTCCTCGGGGATCCAGGCGATTCCGTGCATCGCCGAACAGGCCGAGCGCCTGCATGTGTTCCAGCGGACGCCGAACTACAGCGTTCCCGCGGGCAACTTGCCCCTCGATGAGGAAACCCGGCGCGCCCAGAAGGCGAACTACGCCGAGCGGCGGCGGCTGTCGATGGCCAGCGGGGGCGGCTCACCGCATCAGCCGCATCCGAAGTCCGCGCTCGAGGTGTCGGAGCAAGAGCGGCGCGAGGCCTACCAGAAGCGGTGGGAGCTGGGTGGAGTGCTGTTCAGCAAGACCTTCCCCGACCAGATGGTGACCCTCGAAGCCAACGACACCGCCCGCCTGTTCTGGGAGGAGAAGGTGCGCGCGGTGATCGACGATTCCGAGGTCGCCGAGCTGCTGATCCCGAAGGATCACCCGATCGGGACCAAGCGCATCTGCACCGACACGAACTACTACCAGACCTACAACCGCGACAAGGTGGAGCTGGTGAACCTGCGCGCCACCCCCATCGAACGCATCGACGCAGGCGGCGTGCACACCACCGGCGCCTACTACCCGCTCGACGCATTGGTGCTCGCCACCGGATTCGACGCGATGACCGGCTCGGTGGCCAAGCTCAATATCGTCGGCCGGGACGGTCGCACCCTCAACGAGGCGTGGAGCGATGGCCCGAAAACCTATCTCGGGCTCGGCGTCACGGGCTTCCCCAACCTGTTCAACCTGACCGGTCCCGGTAGCCCGTCGGTGCTGGCGAACATGGTGCTGCATTCGGAGCTGCACGTCGACTGGGTGGCCGGCGCCATCGACTACCTCGACCGCAACGGCGCGACCGCGCTGGAGGCCAGGCCCGACGCGGTGGAGGCCTGGGTGGCCGAATGCGCCGAACGCGCCGCGCGCACCCTCATGCCCACCGCGAACTCGTGGTACCTGGGCGCGAATGTGCCGGGCAAGCCGCGGGTGTTCATGCCGTTCGTCGGCGGATTCGGCGTCTACGGCGAGATCATCGCCGAGGTGGCGGCCGCGGAATACAAGGGCTTCGACGTCATCGCGGGTTGACCGCAGAAACGAAACGGGTGGTTGGACCGGCTCGTCCGGTCCAACCACCCGTTTCGTCGTCTTCGGGGTTCAGTCGGCGAAACTGCCGAAGGTGCCCTTGTAGAACAGCAGCGGCCGCCCGTTCTCGTCGGCGGCCAGCTCGGTGACCCGGGCCAGCGCGATGGTGTGGTCGCCCGCCTCGTGTTCGAACTCCAGCGTCGCCTCGATGTGGGCGAGTGCGCCGGTGATCGCGGGAGCGCCGTTGCTGCCGTGGGTCCAGTCGATCCCGGCGAACTTGTCGCCGCCGCTGACGGCGAACTGGCGGCAGAGCTCGCGCTGATCGTGGGCCAGTACGTTGATGCACAGCGATCCCACCGAGCGCAGCAGCGGCCAGCTGGTGGAGGTCTTGGCCGGGCAGAACGACACGAGCGGCGGATCCAGCGACACCGACACCACCGACTGGCAGGTGAAGCCCAGCGGCCGGGTGCCATCGTGGGCGGCGATCACCGCGACACCGGTGGCGAAGTGCCCGAGCACCTTGCGTAGGGCGGCGGGCCCTGGGCAGCCCGGTTCGATGACGATGTTGTCTGCGCTCATGCGTGGGGTCCTCCCGAAGATTCTGTCGAACTCCAGCATCGAGTGTGCCGGGTGCGGCCTCAACGTGCTGTCCCGGTCAGCGGTTGTTCGGCGGGTACGGGTGATTTGCCTGGTTGCTAGCATTTGCCGGTGGCATCAAGTGAACCGGAAATCGGCCTGGTCAATCTCCCGCCGACCAGTTGGGCCGTGCTCGCCATGCTCTCCTATGAGGAAGAGATCTCGGGCTACGACCTCAAGAAGTGGGCCGACTGGAGTATCCGGTACTTCTATTGGAGCCCCTCGCACAGCCAGATCTACTCGGAGCTGAAGAAGCTCGAGAAGCACGGTTACGCGACCTCACGCGTCGACAGCGACAACGCCATGCGCGGGCGCAGGCTCTACCGCATCACCGACGAGGGCCGCGCCGCGGTGACCCAGTGGTGCAATGAGGCGCCGGTCGACAAGCCGGTGCTCAAACACCATGTGATGCTGCGAATCATGTTCGGGCATCTGAGTTCCCCGGATCGGCTCAAGGAAATCCTGCGCGATCACATCGAGGACATCGACCGGCTGCGCAAGCGGGCCGCGATCGATTCCGCCGCGGCCAAATCCGAACCCGGCTGGGCGTATTCGCAGATCGTCTTGCAGTGGGCGGAGCGGCATTACGCGGCCGAACGCGATCTCGCGCAGGAGCTGATCGAACAGATCGACGCGGCCGATTCGATTCTGGTGAAGGCCGAGCACGACGACCGGTCCGAATACCCGCATCCGACGCCGGGACGCTGGCGCGAGGTCGAACAGCGGGTCCAGGAGTCGGAGGGGGCGGACGCGGACTGAACGGTCCCGCGCGCCCGGGCACCGTGCTCGAGCGCGCGGAGCGGTCCGTGAGTCGCGGCGCGGCGGCGCCCGATGTCAGCTCTCGTCGGGCCGTGTCAATCGCGTGAGATCGGCCCACACGTCCTTGCACGCCTGCCCGGCCAGTTCGAGCACGGGCATGGTCATGAAGCCGTGAATGGCGCCTTCGTAGCAGCGATGGACGGTCGTGACGCCGGCCTCGGCGAGGGCAAGGGCATAGGCGTCGCCCTCCGAGCGCAGCGGATCGCAGCCTGCCGTCACCACGATGGCCGGTGGCAGCCCGGCGAGATCGGCCGCCACCGGGCTCGCGTACGGGTGGGTGCGGTCGGCGAGGTCGGGAACGTACTGGTCCCAGTACCAGCTCATCGCGGCACGGGTGTTGTAGAAACCTTCGGCGAAGCGGGTGTAGGACTCGGTGGCGAAGTCGGCGGCGAGCACCGGATACAGCAGGGCCTGCGCCGCGATGGCGGGCCCGCCACGATCGCGGGCCATCAGCGCGACGACAGCGGCGAGGTTGCCGCCCGCACTGTCACCGGCGACGACCAGCCGCGCCGGATCGGCGCCGAACTCCGGCGCGTGCTCGACAGCCCACAGCGTGGCCGCGTACACGTCCTCGGCCGCGGTGGGCCACCGGTATTCGGGCGCGAGCCGGTAATCCACCGACACCACCACCGCTCCCACTCCGTTGGCCATCGACCGGCACAGCCCGTCGTGGGTGTCCAGATCGCAGAACACGAACCCGCCGCCGTGCGCGAACACGATGACCGGCACGGGCCCCGCGGAGGACGCGGCCGGACGGTACACGCGAACTCCGCCGCCCAAGGGCAGCTCTCGTTCGATGATCTCGGCTACCGGTTCGGGCTCATCCGGGAGCCGTAGCCGCGCCCGGATCGCCGCCCGCGCCTGCGCCCCGGTCATGGTCTCGACCTTGGGGAATCCGGCGTCGAGCACCGGCAGCAGCGCCGCTACTTCCGGCGCGAGTTCGATGTTGTCGTCAGTGGTCATGAGTCACAACGTCTTTCGGATCGGGTATGCATCCGCGCAGCAGGCTCGACAAATGTCGCGCTCGGGCGGCAGGGGGACGCGCCCGGCAGCAGCGTGCAGGGCAGCGGCGAGACCGAAGCCGAGCCGCACAGTGTGAGTGGTGCACGCCCGGTGATCATGGCTGGTCGGCCGACGCCGGTCCTTCACAGAAGGACGGCTCCGGACCGCGTGTCGCCCACAGACCTACGCGTATTCCAGCGGCCGGGCGGCAGCGGCGGAGGTCCGCATCGCCGGCCCACCGCGCAGCGGGCGCGACTGCTGCAATGTCGGATGTACCCGCGACATGCCGTCCTCGATATTGCGCCAGATGCCGAGCGCGGTGGTGCGCACCGGCGCGGTGAGGCGGTAGTCGAAGTTCATCCGGTCCACCGGCCCGCACACCGACACTGCGGCGATGGCCTCGCCGATATTGCCGATGGGCGCCGCCACGCAACCGAATCCCGGCAGCGACTCCTCGCGCTCGTGGGCGATGCCGTGGGCGCGGACCTTGTCCAGCTCGGCCCGCAGCTGCGCCTTGTTGGAGATGGAGTATTTGGTGCTGCGGTTGAGCACGCCGGTACCGAGTGCGGCGATGCGGTCTTCGTCGGAGTAGGCCAGGATCGCCTTGCCGACGCCGGTACAGTGCGCAGGCCTGCGCCCGCCGATGCGGGTGGGCACCGCCGCCGCCATCCGGCCGCCGATCTTCTCCAGGTAGACCACGTCGGGGCCGTCGAGGACGGCCAGGTGCACCACGAAGCCGGTGGCGCGGTAGAGCTCGTGCAGGAACGGCATCGCCGCACGGTGCAGCCGGTCCTGGTGTACGGCGAGCGAGCCCAGTTCCACCAGCCGGATGCCCAGCTCGTAGTCGCGGCCCTCGCGGCGCAGCCAGCGCAATTGCACGAGTCGTTCGAGCATGCGATGCGCCGAGGACCGGGGCAGCCCGGTCCGGCGCACGATCTGGGCGAGGGTGAGCCTGCCCGGTCCGTCGAAGGCGTCCAGGACCAGCGAGACGCGGTCCAGCACAGCGCTCGGGGTGGCGGCGTCGGCCTGTGTGTTCATGTGGCCCTCCCTGCGGGGTCTACGAGCTGATGCCCAACGGGATATTTCTATTAGGCATATGACTATTCATACCATGACCTTGTGGGCGCTGTCACACAAATCGGACACAGTGATGTAAATCACAACGACCCC
>NZ_BAFY01000110.1 GCF_000308555.1 Nocardia cyriacigeorgica NBRC 100375
CCACCGTATCGACCCCGACAAGCCGCAGATCCGGGAAGTACTCGCGCAGCACCCGTGCCACCCCGGCGGAGTGGCCGCCGGTGCCGACCGAGCAGACCAGCACGTCGATCCGGCCCAGCTGCGCCACCAGCTCCAGCGCCAGCGAACGGTAGGCCTCCCGGTTGTCGGGATTGCGGTACTGATCCGGGCACCACGCGGTGGGGTCATCGGCCAGCAGCTGCGCGACCCGGTCCCGGCGCGCCTGCTGCCAGCCGCCGACCGGATGCGGTTGGTCGACCAGCTCCACCCGCGCGCCGTAGGCGGCGAGCATGTGGCGCATCAACGGTTCCAGTCCCGGATCGGTGACGAGGGTGACGGGGTGACCGTGCACCATCCCCGCCAACGCGAGCCCAAGGCCGAGCGTGCCGCTGGTCGATTCGATGATCGGGGCGCCCGCGGCGAGCTCGCCACGTGCGGTGGCACGTTCGACCATGTGCAAGGCGGTGCGGTCTTTCATACCGCCCGGGTTGGCGCCCTCGAGTTTCGCCCAGAAACCGTGCCCGGCCGGTGCGAGCGGTTCGGTGATCCACAGGACAGGGGTGTTGCCGACCATCGTCGCGGGCCTCGGGCAGCGGTTCGCCGTGGTCAGCAGGGCGGCTGGGCTGAGGGTTTCGGTGCGGATGCGGGCAGCGGTGGGGTGCGAGGGGAGCGGCCGCCGGCCGGTGGATGTCTCGCCGGTGAGTGCGGCAGGAGGCAGGGCAGCGGACAGGGCAGCACTGTGCAGTGCAGAAGACATGGTGAACAGTCGATTCTGTGCGGTCGCTGATCGCAGCGAACAGGTGTGAGTGCGGAATGCACGAACACCGGCCGGCCCGGCAGCATCGGCCTGACGCTGACCGATCAGTTCCTGGCGATACAGAATCGGGTGAGTATCTCCCGGCCGCCGCGGGCCGGTACTGCGCCGGACGGCGGCGCCCGCACGCCATGGGCGAGCATGCCCGTCAGCGACAGCGCGACGATCAGCAGCGCAGCGAGCACCAGCAGGTCGAACAGGCTCACGCCGCTGCGTGGCAGCGTAGCGAGGACCGCTTCGCCGGGCAGATGCCGATCCGGGTCACCGGCATGCGGATGCGGGATCGCCAGCGCCCGCACCGCCTCGGGTGTCGCGATGCCAGGATCGGTCGATTCGATATGCGGATGCACGACCGCCGAGGGGTGAGTTGGGAACACATGGCATTCCGGCAGCGACATCGCGATCGACCACACCGCGAAAAGGAACGCGACAGCCACCCGGATACCCGGGGTACGTATCGCGCGGATGGTCACGTCTGCCGATAGTACAACCCTTCGGTGCGTCCGCGCCGGGCTCGCTAGCGGCGGCTGGAACCGGAGCGGCTGCCCGACCCGGAACGCCCGGAGCCGCTGCCCGAGCGGGTGCGACTGTCGGAACCGTCGCTCGAGGTGTGCTTCGGCACCTGAGTGGTGCCGGGGTAGGAGGAGCCGCCCGAATCCGGCTTCGGCGCCGGCGCGACGGTCGGCATCGGTGCGCTCTGGGTGGCCGCTCCCGGAATCACGCTTTTGGTGGTCGACGTGGCGGCCGGGCGGTCGGCGCAGGCGAGCCCGTCGTTCTTACCGTCGAGCTGATCGAGCTGGGTCGTGTAGCCGGCACTGCCGCGCCGCAACGGCGCCTTCCCGGCATCCCAGACCTGCTTGCAGTTCTGGTAGACCTGCGTGCTGGTGGCCGCCGCACCGTGCGAGGAATTCGACGATCGGCGTTTCTTACTCGAACCGCATCCACTCATCGACAGCACCAACACGGCTGCGAGCAACGCGCCGAGTATGACGAGCACAGGCCGGGACTTGACCATGATCGGCTCCCCCCAAAGGTTTTCGGATCAGGCGAACGTCAGCCAGTATCGACGACGCGTGCGCTTGCGGCAATATCGGCCACGCAGAGTACCGGCCCGGTGTTCGTCGCGGGCGGTGTGGATCCCGAGTGCTATGCCGATCAGCAACGCGAGCATCATCGCCGCGAGCAGCGCTATCGTCGTCATCGTTCACCTTCATGACCGGCCGGGCTCGACCATCCGGCGCCGAGGCGTTCCGGAAACCGCCGAGGGCAGGTCCGAGCTGCGGCGCGGTGATCGCCGCGCCGGTATTCGTCATCGCGCGAGAGGTGCTCGCGTTCACCCGTTCATCCACCCGGCTACCTGTGGTGTTACGTGTCGTCCCGCGTGTCGCGCACGCCCGCGTGTGGTGCCGGACAGTCGACGGTTTCGTCAGCGGGCGGACCGGTAGATCCGGCGGACGATGTCCTCGATCTCCGGTTCTTCGATGGACAGATCGCGCACCTCCGCCCGCGCCGAGACCGCGGCCAGAAGGGCGGCGGCGGTGGTGGTTTCGGCATCGAAGGCCAGCCGCTGCCGCACCCCGCCACCTTCGCTGGACACCAGCGTCGCGCCCGGCAGATCGCTCAGATCCGGGGTCGGTTCGGCCAGGTCCACCACCAGGACCCGCCGCGCGCCGACGGTCGCACCGAGACCGGCCAGCGTCCCGTCGTAGACCAGGCTGCCGTGATCGACGACCAGCACGCGATCGCAGAGCCGTTCGATATCACCCATATCGTGGGTGGTCAGCAGCAATGTGGTGCCGCGCTGGGTGCGTTCATCGCGCAAGAACTCACGCAACCGCTGTTTGGACAACACGTCCAGTCCGATGGTCGGCTCATCCAGGATCACCAGGTCCGGGGAGTGCAGCAACGCCGCCGCCACCTCGGCGCGCATGCGCTGGCCCAGCGACAGCTGACGCACGGGGGTGTCGAGGGTCTCGCCCATCTCCAGCTGCTCGACCAACTCGTGGGTGCGTTTGCGAGCGATCTCCGGCTCCAGCCGGTGGATCGCCGAGAGAATCGAAAACGATTCGCGCAGCGGCAGATCCCACCACAGCTGGGACCGCTGGCCGAAGACCACCCCGATCCGGCCGGCGAGTTGTCTGCGTTGGCGCACCGGCTCGAGACCGCAGGTCCGCACCTGCCCGGAGGTCGGCACCAGAATGCCGGTCAGCATCTTGATGGTGGTGGATTTGCCCGCGCCGTTGGCGCCGATGTAGCCGACCGCGGCGCCACGCTCGATCCGAAAGCTCATCCGGTCGACGGCGGTGAGCACTTCGCGACGTCTGCGCCAGCGGCCGCCGTCCTTGCGGCGCAGGACGAATTGCCGGGTCAGGTTGTCGATCTCGATGATCGGCTCGTCGTTCATCTAGCCTCCGCCTCCCTGGTAGTGCCTGGTGCCGAGCCGCCATGCGCCGAGCGCGATCAGCCACACCCACAGCGCGGCCAGCGGCGTGCACCAGGCGAGCCAGGCGGGCAGATAGGCCGGGCCGGGCACACCGAGCAGTGCGATGGCCGGCAGATAGGCGGTGAACGCGACCGGAATGGCGAAGCCGAACAGCAGCCGCAGCGGCGGCGGGAACACCGAGGCGGGCTGGGTGGCGGCGAAGACGCCGCCGTAGGTGAAGCTGTTGGTGAGTTCGGAGCCGTCGATCAGGTAGAACTGGCAGCCGGCCGCGCAGACGAACAGACCGCCGAACAGCGCGATGGCGCTCACCAGAGCCGTCACCAGCAGGATGATCGAACTCGGTGTCCAGTCGATGTCGTTGCGGGCCAACCCGATGATCAGCACCGCGATCGCGACGATCGCGCGGGCGAAGCGGCGCAGCGCGATATCACCGGTGATCAATTGCAGCAGTAGCGGTTGCGGACGCAGATGATAGGTGTCGAGGGTGCCGAGCCGGATCAGCGTCGGTAGCTGGTCGAGGTGCCCGAACAGCACCTGGGCCAGCGCGAACGCGGTGTTGCTCAATCCGAACAGCAGCAACGCGCCGTCCAGGTCGAGCCCACCGAGCACCCGTCCGCTGCCGAAGATCACCCAGACTTCGCCGAATTCGGCCAGCCCGAGCAGCAGCGAGCCGAACAGATCGCCGGCGAAGGAGAGCCGGTAGCTGCGCTGGGCGTCCAGGCGTGAACGCAGTACCGCACGATAGGGGGTGAGCCAGGTGCCCGCCGCGGCGCGATCACCCACCCTGCACCTCGAGTGTGCGTCGTCCGGCCCGAAGCAGCAGCCGGCCGAGCGCGCCGATAGCCACCACCCACAACAACTGGACGCCGACGACCTGGAGCGCATCGATCCCGAGCACCCGGCCCGACAGCACATCGACCGGGGCTTGCAGGATCGACGGAAATGGCGTGGCGTTCGCGACAGTGCGCAGCCAGTCGGGGAACGCGTGGATCGGTACGGCCAGACCGGCCAGGAACACTCCGCAGGTGCGGTGCAGGATTTCGATTCCGCGTGTCTCCACCACCCAGAAGCCGGTGGTGGCCACGGCGAACAAGCACAGGAACGACACCGCCACCGCCAGCATCACGCTGATCGAGCCCAGCAGATAGGGCCATGGTGCCGTCGGCATGGCCAGGCCGAAGGTGAGCGACCCGACCAGGATGCTCGGCACGCCGCGGGGTAGCAGAGTGCACACGGCGCGCCCCAGATCCGTTGCCAGATAGCCGAACTGCACGTCCACCGGGCGCAGGAAGTCGATCGCGATGTCGCCGGTTCGGATCCGTTCCCGCAATTCCGAATTCGGACCCATGAATTGGACGGCGCCGAGCAGGCCCTGCGATATCCACACGTAGGCGCCGATGCTCGCGGCGTCATAGCCGCCGAAACTGCCCGCGGCGCCGACCGCGGCCACCATCACCGCCGCACGGACGAACCCGAACACGCAATTGGTGAACAGCCCCGCGAACATGGCCGATTTGTACTGCCATTGCCGCCGGAAACCGGCCACCGCCAGATACCAGTACACCGCGGACGACCTGCGCATATCCAGCACAGTGGTGAGCACAGCGGAACCCCCTCCCGATGCCGAGGCACAAGCGTATGACTCTACCGGCCCTGTCGTTTCGATGGAAGTGAACCGGGGACCCTCATCGAGTTCGGCCGGATCAATCCGGGCGCCCGCGCAACTCCGCCGACCGCGACTCCACCTCGGTCCGCAGCGCGGCGAGCACCGCGCGAACCGCGTTGCTGCGCAACGACTCTTCGCGCGCCACCGACCAGTACGAAATTTCCGGATTGAATTCCTCGCGCAGCAGCCGGCGCAGTTCGGGACGCTCGTCGGCCAGATACACCGGCAGGATGCCGATTCCGGCGCCGACGACCGTCGCCTCGACATGAGCGAAGACACTGGTCGAACGCAGGCTGGTGGCCGGTTGTGGCAGTAGCTTGGCGGCCAGGTCCAATTCGTCGACCTGCAACACGGATTCGATGTAGTAGATCAAACGGTGATCGGCGAGATCGGCCAGCGTCGCCGGACTGCCGTGGCGCGACAGGTAGGTGTCACTGGCGTAGAGGCCGAGGTAGTAGTCGGTCAGAAAACGCGCGATGGCCCGGTGCACATCCGGCCTGCCCGCGACGATCTCCAGATCCACCCCCGACCGGTTCTGCCGCACCCGCCGGGTGGCGCTGATCAGCTCCACCGACAGCCGAGGATGGTTTTCTTGCAGCCGCGCCAACGCGGGGACGGCGAAGCGAACGGCGAATCCGTCCGAAGCCGCGATGCGCACCAGGCCGCTCACGCCATCGCGGACGGCCTGGGCCGGGGTGGCCAGCTGCTGCAAGGACCGTTCGATCTCCTCGGCGACGACCAAGGCGCCACGGCCCAATTCGGTGAGCTCCCAGCCGCCGGAGCCGCGCACCAGGACCCGGCCGCCCATGGCCTTCTCCAACGCTGCGATGCGCCGCGACGCCGTGGTCGAGTTCACTCCGAGCGCATCGGCGGCCGCGGAGAATTTGCCGAGCCGCGCGACGGCCAGCATGACCAGCAGATCATCGGGGTTGGGCTGGCCAGCGGCCATGTGTCGTCGCTCGGCGCTCATACGACGATCACACCACGGCGGCTGCAAATTTGCAGCACCTTGCTGCAAAAGTAGGGCTCGAACTGCATTGATATCCATGCGGTGGGTCCCATAGCGTGGCCTGCATCACTTATCTCACGCCAATCGACATCAGGATGGAGCTCGACGATGGCAACAATCGCGTGGATCGGCCTCGGCCATATGGGCCACCCCATGACGGCGAATCTGGTGGCCAAGGGCCACACCGTCCACGGCTTCGACCTGAGCGCCGACGCGCTCGCCGCGGCTGCCGAGAAAGGGGTGAAGCCCTGCGCGTCGATCGCGGAGGCAGTGCGGGGCGTCGATGCCGTCTTCACCATGCTGCCCAAGGGTGAAAACGTCCGTGCGGTCTATGAAGGCCCCGATGGGGTGCTCGCCCAGGCGGAATCGTCGGCGCTGCTGGTGGACAGCTCCACCATCGACATCGATACCGCTGCCGCCCTGCACGAGATGGCGCGCGCACAAGGATTCCGCTTCGTCGACGCCCCCGTTTCCGGCGGCATCAGCGGTGCCGCCGCCGCGACGCTGACGTTCATGCTCGGCGGTGAACCCGACGCCGTGGATGCCGCCGCCGAACTCGTCGAGCCGATGAGTCGCAACATCATTCGTACCGGCGGCGCCACCTCCGGCCAGGCGGCCAAGATCTGCAACAACATGATGCTGCTGATCAATTTGGCCGGCTGCGCCGAGGGCGCGGTGCTGGCCCAGCGGCTCGGGCTCGACCCGCAGGTGTTCTGGAACGTGGCCTCGGTGTCGTCGGCGGATTCGTGGGCGCTGCGCACCTGGTATCCGGTACCGGGGATCGTCGAAACATCCGCCGCCAACAACGGTTTCGATCCCACCTTCGCCGCGAGCCTGGCCAACAAGGACATCGGCCTCGCGCTGCGTGCCGGCGAATCCACCGGTACCCCGCTGCCGACGGCGAGCATCGTGGCCGGCCAGCTGCAAGACCTCGTCGACAGCGGCCTCGGCGACCGCGACTGCGCGCTGATCATCAAGCACATCGACGACACCATCGCCTGACCTTCCGAACCGAAAGACGCAGATCATGAACCGCATTCCGCATTACCTCAACGGCAAACGCATCGACACCGGTGCACGCACCGGCCCGGTCTTCGACCCCGCCACCGGCGCGCAGACGGCCGAGGTGGTCTTCGCCTCGGCGCCCGAGGTCGCCGACGCCGTCCGGATCGCCAAGAACGCCCTGCCGGGCTGGCGCGCCACCAGCCTCAGCAAGCGCTCCGATGTGTTCTTCCGGCTGCGCCACCTGATCGGCGAACGACGCGAGGAACTGGCCGGCATCATCTCCGCCGAACACGGCAAGACCGTCGCCGACGCGGTGGGCGAGATCGCCCGTGGTGTGGAGAACGTCGAATTCGTCGCCGGGCTCACGCATCTGCTCAAGGGCGACTACTCCGAGCAGGTTGCCGGTGGAGTCGACGTCCACCAGGTGAAACAGCCGGTCGGCGTGGTCGCCTGCATCACCCCGTTCAATTTCCCCGCGATGGTGCCGCTGTGGATGGTGTCCTCGGCCATCGCCTGCGGCAACACCGTCATCCTCAAGCCGAGCGAAAAGGATCCGTCGGCGGCGGTGTTCATCGCCGAACTGTTCAGCGAGGCAGGTCTGCCCGACGGCGTGCTGAATGTGGTGCACGGCGACAAGGAAGCCGTCGACGCGCTCATCGACGACAACGACGTCGCCGCGGTGAGTTTCGTCGGTTCCACGCCCATCGCCGAGGCGATCTACCGCCGCGCCTCCGACCGGGGCAAACGCGTGCAGGCCCTCGGCGGGGCGAAGAACCACATGGTGGTCATGCCCGACGCCGACCTCGACGCGGCCGCCGACGCCGCGGTGTCGGCGGCCTACGGTTCCGCCGGCGAGCGGTGCATGGCGGTGTCGGTGCTGGTCGCTGTCGGTGAGGTGGCCGACCCGCTGATCGACAAGATCGCCGACCGGGTGCGGGCCCTGCGGATCGGGCCCGGTTCGGATCCGGCCTCGGAGATGGGACCGCTGATCACCCGCGAAGCCAGGGACCGGGTCGCCGGCTACGTGGCAGGCGCGGCAGCCGAGGGCGCGAAGGTCGTGGTCGACGGCCGTGAGCAGGTGTTCGACTCCGACGGCTTCTTCATCGGCGTCAGCCTGATCGACGAGGTCCGGCCCGGCATGAAGGTCTACGACGACGAGATCTTCGGCCCGGTCCTCGCCGTCGTGCGCGTCGGCAGCTACCAGGAAGCCGTCGACCTGGTCAACGACAACTACTACGGCAACGGCGTCGCCATCTTCACCCGCGACGGCAAGTCCGCCCGCCAGTTCGAGTTCGACGTCGAGGTCGGCATGGTCGGCGTCAACGTCCCGATCCCGGTCCCGATCGGCGCCTACTCCTTCGGCGGCTGGAAGAAGTCGTTGTTCGGCGACACCCACATCTACGGCCCGGAAAGCATCCATTTCTACACTCGCAGCAAGGTCGTCACGACGCGCTGGCCCGAGCCATCGGAGAGCCAGATCAATCTCGGGTTCCCCACTAACGCCTGATCCAGTGCACACCGTCGGCCCGCCGGAGTCCTCCGGCGGGCCGCATTCGTCGATGCGGACGAGGGAGCGGGGATGCCCGACCGGGTGTGCTGGCAAACCCTCGGAGTCTTTCCGGAAAACGATGAGTTCCGGCTATCACGAATGCGTAGTGCCCACACCCGGCATCGGTGACGGTATGCAGGCAAGCGCCTTCGCGCCCGGGCTCGAACCGGTCGGCGCAGGGCGGATTGCGGTGAATTCGCGCATCTGTTGCGAGGCGCCGATTCAGCTGGCAGGCTGACAGCCAGCGCGAAACTGGACGGACGTCCTGCGGCTGGTACAGCGAAGAAAGATTTTGGGTGAGTAATGATTTCGTCTTCTCGAGGATGGGAAGTAAGGCACTCGCCGCACACCTGGACCCGCCTTATATTCACAGCGTTGCCATCACGCTGCAACGGTGTGGAAGAAGATTGGGTGAACAGCTCGGTAACTCCCGAGCAACCTATTGCGGCGTGAACCGCCGCCTGCTGCCGGGCGAACGCGACCGGCAAGGGCGCAGAGCCCGATTCGTAGCGCAGCGAGTGCGCCGCAGAACCCCGAGCGTTCTGCCGAAACCTTGACTTGACGACCGGCTGCCGACGGACGGCCGGTCGAGTGGCCGCCCGCAGCGGGCGGCAAGTCGGACCCCGCTGGTCACTACGCCCGCGTCGCCGTGTGCGACGACGGGCTCTTTCGCCGACCCCGAAAAACCCTGGATGTGAGACGTGGACACGAGCACTGGTGATTCGTCCGACCGCATGTTGGCGTACCTCAAGAAGGTCACCGTCGAACTCATGACGACTCGCGACGACTTGACCCAGTTGCGGGAGCGGATCGATGAGCCGATCGCCATCGTCGGAATGAGCTGCCGGTATCCGGGCGGGGTCGAAACGCCGGATCAGCTGTGGGAACTGGTCGCCACCGAGCAGGACGCGGTGGGCGGATTCCCCTCCGATCGGGGCTGGGATCTGGACGCGTTGTTCGATCCGGACCCGGATCGGTTCGGCAAGGTCTACACCCGCGAGGGCGGTTTCCTGCGTGGCGTCGGTGATTTCGACGCGGGGTTTTTCGGGATCGGTCCGCGTGAGGCGTCGGCGATGGATCCGCAGCAGCGGTTGTTGCTGGAGGCGTCGTGGGAGGCGCTCGAGCACGCCGGGATCGATCCGGCGTCGTTGCGCGGCAGCGACGCCGGTGTCTTCGCCGGTGTGATGTACGAGGACTACGAACACACCGCACGTGCCGCGGGGCCCGTCGCCGAAGGTTACGCCGGTATCGGCTCGACCGGCAGCGTGGTGTCGGGCCGGGTGGCCTACAGCCTCGGTTTGGAGGGTCCCGCGGTATCGATCGATACCGCCTGCTCGTCGTCATTGGTCGCGATCCATTTGGCCTGTCAGGCGTTGCGGCGTGGCGAGACATCGTTGGCGCTGGCAGGTGGTGTGACGGTGATGTCGACGCCTTTTCTCTTCATCGAGTTCTCCCGCCAGCGCGGGTTGTCCCGGGACGGGCGCTGCAAGGCGTTCTCGGCCGCCGCCGACGGGGTCGGTTGGGCCGAGGGCGTCGGGGTGCTGGCCTTGGAGCGGTTGTCGGATGCGCGCCGGCTCGGTCATGAGGTGTTGGCGGTGATTCGTGGTTCGGCGGTGAATCAGGATGGTGCGTCGAATGGTTTGACCGCGCCGAACGGTCCGTCGCAGGAGCGGGTGATCGCAGCGGCGCTGGCGGCGGCGGGATTGACCCCGGCGGACGTGGACGCGGTGGAAGCGCACGGCACCGGCACGACACTCGGCGACCCCATCGAGGCGCAAGCCCTGCTCGCCGCCTACGGGCAGGACCGCGAGCAGCCACTACAACTGGGCACCTTGAAGTCGAATATCGGGCACGCCCAGGCCGCCGCCGGGGTCGGGGGCGTGATCAAGATGGTGCAGGCGTTGCGGCATGAGGTGTTGCCGCGGACGTTGCATGTGGATGCGCCGTCGCCGCATGTGGATTGGTCGGCGGGTGCGGTGCGGTTGTTGACCGAGGCGCGGGCGTGGCCGGTGGGGGAGCGGGTGCGCCGGGCGGGGGTGTCGTCGTTCGGGATCAGCGGCACCAACGCCCACCTCATCATCGAGGAGGCGGCGCCGCAGCCCACCCCGGCCGACGCCACCGGCGACGGCCCGGCGGTGACGATGGCCGCTCCGCCCCTGGTGGTGTCGGCGAAAACCGACGACGCGCTGCGCGCGCAGGCCGCGCGGTTGCGTCAGTGGCTGATCGAGCACCCGGATTCCGAGCTGTGGGACGTGGCGCACACGTTGAACGAGCACCGCACCCGGTGGCCTCGGCGCGGTGCGGTCGTCGGTGCCGATCGTGACCAGCTGCTCGCGGGTCTGGCGGGTCTCGCACAGGGCGTGCCGGGGCCGGGCGTCACGTTCGGTGCCGCCGAACCGGGCCCGACCGCGATGTTGTTCACCGGTCAGGGCGCACAGCGGGTGGGGATGGGCGCCGAGCTGTATGCCGCGTTCCCGGTCTTCGCCGAAGCGCTGGACGAGGTGTGCGCGCATTTCGACGAACTACTCGGTGGGTCGCTGCGCGAAGTGATGTTCGCCGACCCGGCGGGTGTGCTGGACCGCACGGAGTGGACGCAACCGGCGTTGTTCGCCTTCGAGGTCGCTGCCTTCCGACTCGCCGAATCCTTCGGCGTCGTCGCGGACGTGCTGGCGGGCCACTCGATCGGCGAGTTGGTCGCCGCGTACCTGGGCGGCGTCTGGACGCTGCGGGACGCGTGTGCGCTGGTGGCGGCGCGCGGGCGGCTGATGGGTGCGTTGCCCGCGGGCGGAGCGATGCTCGCCGCGGCGACCACCGAGCAGCGGGCCGTCGAGCTGATCGGCGAGTTCGGCGATCAGCTCGCGATCGCGGCAGTTAATGGTCCCGCGTCGGTGGTGCTCTCCGGCGCCGACGATGCCGTCGACGCCGCCGAGGCACGGTTGACCGGCGACGGCGTCAAGACCTCCCGGCTGCGGGTGAGCCATGCGTTCCATTCGGCGCGGATGGATCCGATGCTGGCCGAGTTCCGCGCCACCGCACAGGGATTGACCTACCGCATGCCCGACCGCGCGGTGATCTCGAATGTCACCGGCACGCGGGCCGGTAGCGAGCTGACCGACCCGGACTACTGGGTGCGGCAGTTGCGCGGCACGGTGCGCTTCGCCGCCGGGATCGACACGCTCTTCGCCGAGGGCGTCAGGCGTTTCATCGAAGTGGGCCCGGACGCGGTGCTCACCGCGATGACCGGGCAATGCCTGGCCGAGTACGCAGGCGATGACGTGCGCACACTGGTCACCGCGGCGTCCAGGCGCTCCGCCGATGAGCTCACCCAGTACATGACGATGCTGGCCGAGGCGTACGCCGGTGGCATCGACGTGGATTGGCGGCCACTGTTCACCGGCCGCGCCCCGGCCCGGGTCTCGTTGCCGACGTACCCGTTCCAGCGGCAGCGTTACTGGTTGCAGCCCTTGGCCGGTGGTGGTTCCACTGGTTCGTCGGACCATCCGGTGCTGACCGGCGTCGTGCCGTTGGCCGGTAAGGACGAATGGCTGTTCACCGGGCGTCTGTCGCAGGCCACCCATCCGTGGGTGGCCGATCACGCGGTGTTCGGTTCGGTGCTGCTGCCCGCGACCGGATTCGTGGAACTGGCGGTGACGGCGGGCGCGCACCTCGATGCGGCCCTGGTCGAAGAGCTCCTGCTGGAAGCGCCGCTGCTGCTCGAACCCGGCGTCACCGTCGATCTCCAGGTAGCTGTCGAGCCCGCCGACGAGAATGGGCGGCGCCGCTTCGTCATCTATTCCCGTCGCGCCGGCGACGACACCGGGGCGGACGCCGAATGGGTCGCGCATGCCAACGGTGTGCTGGCCGTGCCCACCGGGGAACTGCCGAGCTGGATCGACGCCGAACACGACGGCGCGGACGGGGATTCCTGGCTGCCCGTCGAGGCGGAGCCGGTACCTCATGAGGGTCTCTATGACCGCCTCGCGGATCTGGGCTTCGGCTACGGCCGCACCTTCCGCGGCGTTACCGGGATCTGGCGAGCCGGTGTCGATCTGTTCGCCGAGGTGGCGCTGCCGGTCGACGACGATGCCGTGGCCCAGGCGTTCGGCATGCATCCCGCCGTGCTCGATGCCGCGTTCCATCCCGCGATCACGCAGATGGCCGCCGATATGCCCGCGGGCAAGCTACCGTTGCCGTTCTCTTTCGGCGGTGTCCGCCGCTATCAGACGGGAGCGCACGCGGTCCGGGTCCGGCTCGAACGCTCGGGGGCGGGCCGGATCCGGGTCTTCGCCGCCGACGCGAACGGCGATCCGGTGCTGAGCATCGATGCCCTCGCCGCCCGGCCGGTGGACTCGGACGTGCTCGCCGAGGTACGTGGCAGCCGCGCGTCGCTGTCGGACATCGAGTGGACGCCGCTGGCCTCGAACACCGCCACGACCACGGCCGCGGTCGCCGTGCTCGGCTCGGCCTCGGTAGCGGGTGCCACCCGGGTGGCGAGTGGACCGGCCGGACTGCCGGCCGAGGAGCCGCTGCCGGAGATCGTCGTCTGGTCGCCGGCGGACGGTGACGAGGGTGACGACCTCCCGTCGCGGGCGCACGCCCGAGTGCGCTCGACGGCCGCGCTGCTGCGTGCCTGGCAGTCCGACAGCCGGTCCGGCCAGAGCCGGCTGGTGGTGTTGACGCGCAACGCGATCGGTCTACCGGGACAGACGCCGGATCCGGCGGACGCCGCGGTCTGGGGACTGGTGCGCAGTGCGCAGTTCGAGTCGCCGGACCGGTTCGTCCTGCTCGACGCCGATGCGGAGCCGTCGGCCGAACTCGTCGCCGCGGCGGTCGATTCGGCCGAAACACAACTTGTGCTGCGCGCGGGCGGGCTGCTGGTCCCGCGCCTGCGGCGGCAGACGCGGTCGACCCCGGCCGGGCCGTCCGCGTTCGGTGACGGTGCGGTCCTGATCACCGGCGGCACCAGCGGTCTCGGCGCGGAAACCGCACGCCACACCGTCGGGGCATATGGGGTGCGGCGAGTGCTGCTGGTATCGCGGCGCGGTGCGGCCGCGGCGGGCGTGGGTGAACTGGTCGACGAATTGACGCGATCGGGCGCGCGGGTGCGCGTCGAGGCCTGCGATGTCAGCGACCGTGCGGCGGTCGCGGCGCTGCTCGACGGACTGCCAGCGGATTTCGTTCCGAGCGCGGTGATCCATTCGGCCGGGCTGGTCGACGACGCCACCATCGAGACCCTGACCGACGAGCAGATCGACCGGGTGCTCGCCGCGAAGTCGGACGCCGCGTGGCATCTGCACGAACTCACCGGCGAACTATCGGCCTTCGTGCTGTTCTCCTCGCTCGCCGGCGCGGTCGGTACCCCGGGTCAGGCCAACTACGCCGCGGCCAACGCCTTCCTGGACGCGCTGGCCGCGCGCCGGCATGCGGCGGGACAGCCCGCGGTGTCGATCGCCTGGGGCCCATGGCATCAGGGCATCGGCATGACCAGCGCGCTCGACGCCGCGGCGATGGCGCGGATGGGACGTCTCGGAGTGCGGCCATTGGCGAGCGCCGACGGCCTCGCCCTGTTCGATCGGGCCTTGGCGGCGTCGGCGCCCGCGGTACTCGCCACCGAATTCGATCTCGAAGCCCTGACCGTCCAGGCCCGTGACGGCGCATTGCCACCGGTACTTCGTTCCCTCGTGACGGTGCCCGCGCGCCGGGCCACGGACACCAACGGCGCACTCACTCGGACGCTGGCCGCCGCGCCCGCCGCCGAGCATGCGCAGATCGTGCTCGGGTTGGTCCGTGCCCAGGTCGCCGAGGTGCTCGGGCACATCTCCGGGGAGGCGATCGATCCGGCCGTCCCGTTCACCGAACTCGGGTTCGACTCCTTGGCCGGCGTGGAGTTCCGTAATCGGCTCACCAAGGTCACCGGCGTGCAGTTGCCGGCCACGCTGGTCTTCGACCACCCGACCGCGGCCGCGGTCGCGGAATTCATCCGGACCCGGATCGCGGCGGCCACCGACACCACCCGTGCTCCCCGAGCGACCCGCCGGGTGCGCACCGACGAGCCCATCGCCATCGTCGGCATGAGCTGCCGCTACCCGGGGGGCATCGACTCACCCCAGGGTCTGTGGGATCTCGTCGCCGCCGGCGCGGACGCGATCGGCGCCTTCCCGACCGATCGCGGCTGGGATCTGGAACGGCTGTTCCACCCGGACCCGGGTAACTCCGGCACCTCCTACCTGGACAAGGGCGGATTCCTCACCGGCATCGGTGATTTCGACGCGGGGTTCTTCGGGATCGGTCCGCGTGAGGCGTCGGCGATGGATCCGCAGCAGCGGTTGTTGCTGGAGGCGTCGTGGGAGGCGCTCGAGCATGCCGGGATCGATCCTGCGTCGCTGCGCGGCACCGACGCAGGCGTGTTCACCGGCGTCTCCTATCAGGACTACGAGGAGATCGCCAAGGCCGCGGGCGCGGCCGCCGAGGGGTATGTCGGTACCGGTTCCACGAGCAGTGTGCTGTCGGGGCGGGTGGCCTACACCTTCGGCCTCGAAGGCCCGGCGATCACCGTGGACACCGCGTGCTCGTCGTCGCTGGTGGCCATGCACCTGGCCTGCCAGGCGCTGCGGCAGGGGGAGACCTCGCTGGTGCTCGCCGGTGGCGCGCAGGTGATGTCGACGCCGTTCATGTTCGTCGAGTTCTCGCGCCAGCGCGGGTTGTCGAGGGACGGGCGCTGTAAGGCGTTCTCGGCGTCGGCCGATGGTGTGGGCTGGGCCGAGGGCGTCGGTGTGCTTGTGCTGGAGCGGTTGTCGGATGCGCGGCGGCTCGGTCATGAGGTGTTGGCGGTGATTCGTGGTTCGGCGGTGAATCAGGATGGTGCGTCGAATGGTTTGACCGCGCCGAATGGTCCGTCGCAGGAGCGGGTGATCCGGTCGGCGTTGGCGGCGGCGGGATTGTCGCCTGCGGATGTGGACGCGGTCGAGGCGCACGGGACCGGTACCCCGCTGGGGGATCCGATCGAGGCGCAGGCCCTCATCGCCACCTACGGCCAGGAACGCACACAACCGCTATGGGTCGGTTCCCTGAAATCGAATATCGGGCATGCACAGGCCGCCGCCGGCGTCGGGGGCGTGATCAAACTGGTGCAGGCCTTGCGGCATGAGCTGTTGCCGCGGACGTTGCATGTGGATGCGCCCTCGCCGCATGTGGATTGGTCGGCGGGCAACGTGCGGCTGCTCACCGACGACCTGCGGTGGCCCGCCTCGATGGAACGGGTGCGGCGCGCCGGGATCTCGGCGTTCGGGATCAGCGGCACCAATGCCCACCTCATCATCGAGGAAGCACCGGCAGGCGACCTCGGCCGCGTCGCGTCGGCCCCGCAGCCGGCCGGGTCCGTGCCGATGCCGGTGCTGCTGTCGGCCAAGACCGATGCGGCGTTGCGCGGACAGGCCGCGCGACTGCGCGAGTGGCTGCTGGCGAACCCGGAGGCCGACCTCGCGGATGTCGCGCATGCCCTGCTGACCACTCGTACCCGCTTCGATCGGCGCGCGGCGGTGATCGCGGGCGAGCGCGCGAGTGTGCTCGCCGGACTCGCCGATCTGGCGTCGGGCCTCGCGTCACCGGACGTCACCGAGGGCGCGCCGGTCGGCGGCAAGACCGCTTTCCTGTTCACCGGCCAGGGCGCGCAACGCATCGGGATGGGCGCCGGGCTGTACGCGAGTTTCCCGGTATTCGCCGCGGCCTTCGACGAACTGTGTGCCGAATTCGACGCGCTACTGGAGTTCCCGTCGCCGGAGCTCACGCTCGCCGACATCGTCTTCGGCACCGCCGGCCCGGATCTGCTGCACCGCACCGAATACACCCAGCCCGCCTTGTTCACCCACGAGGTCGCGCTGCTCCGTTTGATCGAGTCGTTCGGCATCACCCCCGATGTACTGATCGGCCATTCCATCGGCGAGCTGGTCGCCGCATACGTCGCGGGAATGTGGTCGACAGAGGATGCGTGCGCGCTGGTCGCCGCACGCGGACGCCTGATGGGAGCACTGCCGGCGGGCGGGGCGATGCTGGCCGTCGCGATGTCGGAGCAGCAGGCCGAGGCCGCCATCGACGGATTCGGCACCCGCCTGTCGATCGCCGCGGTGAACGGGCCGGCCGCGACGGTCGTCTCCGGCGCCGCCGACGCCGTCGCCGAACTGGAGCGCACCCTGGTGTCGGCGGGAATCACGACGACGCGGCTGCGGGTCGGCCACGCGTTCCATTCGACGCTGATGGAGCCGATGCTGCCGGAATTCGAGGCGCTGGCCGCTTCGCTGGACTACGGCCGACCGCTGTTGCCGGTGATCTCCAATGTCTTCGGCGTCGTCGGCGGCGAGGCCTTCGCCGATTCGCTGTACTGGGCCGGGCACGTGCGCGACACCGTCCGCTACGCCGCGGGGGTCGACAGTCTGGTGCAGCTGGGCGTCCGGCGATTCATCGAGGTCGGCCCCGACGCCGTGCTCAGCGCGATGACCCGGCAGTGTCTGCCCGCTGAGCTCGAGACGCGGGCGCTGGTCACCGCGGCGAGCCGGCGCGGCACCGACGAGGTGATCCAGTTCCTGACCATGCTCGCCCAGGCACACAATGCCGGGCTCGAGGTGGACTGGGCGCCGGTGCTCGGTGGACGGGAACCCGCCAGGATCGACCTGCCGACCTACGCGTTCCAGCGCAGCCGTTACTGGCTCGAGGTGGACCACGCGATCACGGCCGGGGGCCTCGGCCACCCGATCGTGTCGGGCCTGGTGCCGGTCGCGGGTAAGGACGAGTGGCTGGGTAGCGGCAAGCTGTCGCTCACCCGTCACCCATGGGTGGCCGACCACGTGGTGTTCGGTACTCCGGTGGTGCCTGCCACCACATACCTGGAACTTACCTCGGCCATCGGGGTGCGCCTCGGGCTGCCGGTCGTGGAACAGATGCGGCTCGATATCCCGCTGCCACTGGGGGAGCGAGCGGTCGACCTGCAGGTCGCCGTCGGCGCGGCCGGACCCGATGGCAGCCGCGAATTCACCGTCTACTCCCGTGCCGAGGATCAGGCCGACCCCGATACCTGGGTGCCACATGCCACCGGTGTGCTCGCCGCGGAATCGAGCAGCGACACCGAGACCGGCTGGGACCGGAGTTGGCCGCCCGAGGACGCGCACCCGCTCGACGTCGCGGCCCTCTACGAGCGGATCGCCGAACTGGGAATGGCATATGGCCCGGCGTTTCGCGGCGTGCATGCCCTGTGGCGGCGTGGCGATGAGGTCTACGCGGAGGTGTCGCTCGACGCGGCCACTTCCGCCAACGCCGCCGGTTACGGCATTCATCCGGCCTTGTTCGATGCCTGCCTGCACCCCGCGCTCGACTTCATCATGGACGAGCTCGCCCCCGGGCGCGTGCCGCTTCCGGTATCGGTCGGTGATCTGCGTCTGGCCCGGACCGGTTCGGGACCGGTGCGCCTGCGCGCTGTCATGCTGGGCGGCAACCGTATTCGCCTGGACGCGGTGGACGAATCCGGTACGGCCGTAGTGAGCGCGGGCTCGTTGGAGGTGCATCCGGTCGAGCGACGGACCGTGGAGCGGGTGCGCGCGAACGCGGCGCTGGTGCCGTTGCACGCCGTGGAGTGGTTGTCGCTGCCGCCCGTGGCCGCGGTGTCGACGGCGTCGATGGCCGTGCTCGGCGCCGGCGTCGTGCCCGGCATCGAGACTCGGTTCGACGGGGTGGCCGCACTGGCCGCGGCCGAGTCGCTCCCGGACGCCGTCGTCTGGGCCGTCGACGACGCCGAGTCCGCCCCGGCGCAGCTGCCGTCGGCCGCTCACCGGGCCGTCGAAGACGCTCTCGTCCTGCTGCGTTCGTGGCTGGCCGAACCGGCGCTCACCGATTCCCGGCTGGTCGTGCTGACCCGCGAAGCCCTCGGCGTGCCAGGGGAATCGCCCGATCCGGTGGCGGCAGCGGTCGCCGGACTGGTACGCAGCGTGCAGGCTGAACACCCGGGTCGCATCGTCCTGGTGGACCACGACGGCCGGATCGACGCCACCATCGTGGCGTCGGTGCCCGACGAACCTCAGGTCGCGGTGCGAGCGGGCCGCTTCACCGCGCCGCGATTGCGCCGGGAAACCGCGGGACCGCTGGGCGAACTCGCGTTCGGCACCGGGACGGTCCTGGTGACCGGTGGGACCAGCGGCCTCGGTGCGCTCGCGGCCAGGCAGCTGGCGACCCGGCACGGAGTACGCAGGCTGCTGCTGGTCTCGCGACAGGGCCCATCCGCCGCCGGCGCGGCCGAACTGGTGTCGGAGCTGACGAGTCTCGGCGTCGAGGTGCAGATCGCCGCGGCCGATGTCGCCGATCGCGCGGCGCTGACCGAGTTGCTGGCGAACCTGCCTGAGCAATACCCGCTGACCGGCGTCGTGCATGCGGCGGGCGTGGTCGATGACGGCACCGTCGAGACATTGACCGGACACCAGCTGCATCGCGTCCTGCGTCCGAAAGTGGACGGCACCTGGTTGCTGCACGAACTCACAAGCACCGCCGAACTCTCGGCCTTCGTGGTGTTCTCGTCGGTCGCCGGGCTCGCCGGCGCTCCCGGCCAGGGCAACTACGCCGCGGGCAACGCTTTCGCCGACGCGGTGGCCCGGCTGCGGCGAGCCACCGGACTGCCCGCCACGTCGATCGCCTGGGGGCCATGGCACGCGGGCACCGGGATGACCGCCGAACTGGGCGAAGCCGGCTTGGAACGGTTGCGGCGGCTCGGGTTCCGCGCGCTGGGCGAGACCACCGGGCTCGCACTGTTCGATGCGGCCATGACCGCGGCGGAGCCGCTGGTGGTGGCGGCGGATTTCGATCCGGCCGGGCTGGCCGAACAGGCCGAACTCGGCAGCTTGCCGCGGGTTCTCGGCTCGCTGGCGCCCACGCGGACCCGCACCAGGAATTCGGTCGCTCCGGTCGGCCGGTTGGCGGCCGCGTCGCCGGCCGAACGTGCCGAGGTGGCGTTGGCGGTGGTGCGTGAGCAGGCGGCCGCGGTGCTCGGACACGCGGGGGCGGGCGCCATCGATGCCGAGACCGCCTTCACGGATATGGGTTTCGACTCGTTGGCCGGCGTCGAATTCCGCAATCGGCTGGCCAAGGCCACCGGCCTGACGTTGCCGTCCACCCTGGTGTTCG
>NZ_BAFY01000109.1 GCF_000308555.1 Nocardia cyriacigeorgica NBRC 100375
TTGAGCAAGAGCGCCTCTGGTGGTGAGCTCTCACGGGTGATGCTGGCGCTGGAAGTGGTGCTCGCCGGCGGTGAACACGGCGCGACGATGGTCTTCGACGAGGTCGACGCAGGTGTCGGTGGCCGGGCCGCGGTGGAGATCGGGCGCAGGCTGGCGCGGTTGGCGCGCACCCATCAGGTGATCGTGGTGACCCACCTGCCGCAGGTCGCGGCGTTCGCGGACACCCATCTGGTGGTCAACAAATCCGATGACGGTGACGGCGCGGTGAATTCCGGTGTCCGCGCGCTCACCAACGACGAGCGGGTGATCGAACTGGCGCGCATGCTGGCCGGGCTCGACGACACCGAAACCGGGCGCGCGCACGCCGAGGAGCTGTTGCAGATCGCGCGTTCCGAGCGCGCCACCGCCCGCTGATCGCGGCGGCCGCGGAACGAGAAATGGTCGCGTCCGGACAGACCGGACGCGACCATCGTCGTCTGCGCTCAGCTCAGCGCACGGCCTTCTTGGCGCCGTTGATGAACTGGGTGATCAGCACCTTCAGCCCGGCCTCCAGCACCTTGGCCGGCACGGGCAGCGAGGGCTCGGACTCCATGGTGTAGCGCACGCGGGTGCCGCCGTCGGCGTCGGCGAAGGTGACGATGCCGACGTGCCGCTTGACCGGGGCGCCCTTGACGATCTTGTATTCCATCCGCTCGCCGGGCACCAGCGCGGTGATCTCCTCGGTGACGCCGACCGGCCCCAGCCCGACGTGATGCTGCGCGCCGACGCCTTCGCGTTCGGTGGTTCCCGGCTTGACCAGCTTGAGCTGGACGGGCAGGAAGGGGCTGATGCTCTCGCGGTCGGCGAACAGCCGGTACACGGTCTCCCGCGGCGCGGCGATGACGGTATCGACGGTGGTGCTGGCCATGACGTCTCCTCTTCGGATATCTGTGACCCGGAGAATACGGGTAGATGCCGGTGCTGCGGTAGCCGCACCCCGGATAAGTGCGGGCGGGCGGTGTCAGTTCTGCTGCGGCAGCTGCGCGATCACCTCGGCGACCTCTTCCTCTGGCGGGCGGCCGATTTCGACGACGATGCCGTTCTCGTCGGGCTCGAGCGGTTCCAACGTGTCGACTTGCGATTGCAGCAGCGAGGCGGGCATGAAATGGCCCGCGCGGTGCCCGATCCGGTCGCGGATCTGCTCGGTGTTGCCCGACAGGTGCACGAAGATCACCCCGTCGCGGCGCAGCACGTCCCGGTAGCTGCGTTTGAGCGCCGAGCAAGTCACGATGCCCGGGCGCCGGGCGGACTGGCGGGTGTCGATCCAGGAAGCGATGCTGCGCAGCCACGGCCAGCGGTCGTCATCGGTGAGCGGGGTACCCGAGGCCATCTTGGCGACGTTGGCCTCGGGATGCAGATCGTCGCCTTCGAGCATGTCCCAGCCCAGCTTCTCGGCCAGCAGCCGCGCCACGGTCGACTTACCTGACCCCGACACGCCCATGACGACCAGGACCGGCGTCACACGACCACGCTCAACGCCAGCACTCCGGCCAGACCGCATACCGATATCAGGCATTCCATCACCGTCCAGGTTTTGAGGTTTTGCGCAACCGTCAAGCCGAGGAACTCTTTCACCAGCCAGAATCCGGCGTCGTTGACGTGTGAGAGGAACAGCGAACCGGATCCGATCGCGAGCACCATCAGCGAGACGTGGGTCGTGGACAGGTCGGCGGCCACCGGCGCCAGAATCCCGGACGCGGTAACAGTAGCGACGGTAGCCGATCCGGTCGCCACCCGGATGAGTACCGCGACCAGCCAGGCCAGAAACAGCACCGGCAGGCTGCTGTCCTGGATGGCGTCGGCGATCAAGTCGGCGATGCCGGTATCGACGAGCACCTGTTTGAAACCGCCGCCCGCGCCGACGATCAGCAGGATGCCTGCGATCGGCGGCAGTGAACTGTTCATGGTCGCGGCGATGTCGTCGCGGCTCATCCGGGCGGTGTAGCCGAGCAGCACGATGCCTGCCAGCAGGCCGATGCCGAGGGCCACGACAGGGGTGCCGAGGAAGTCGAGGACGGTTTTCGCCGCGGAGGTGGACTCGGGGGCGATGACGTCGGCGAGGGTTTTGCCGAGCATGAGCAGCACCGGCAGCAGGATGGTGCCGATGGCGACCAGAAACGGTGGCTGCGGCTTCTTGTCGTTGTCGTCGTTGTCGTCCTCGTCGCTGAACAACTCCGGGACCGGGACGTCGACCCAGCGGGCCGCCAGCGTCCCGAACAGCGGGCCGGCGACGACGACCGTCGGGATCGCGACGAGCACGCCGAAGGCCAGGGTGAGACCGAGGTTGGCGTCGAGCGCGTCGACGGCGACCAGCGGGCCCGGGTGCGGCGGCACCAGCCCGTGCATGGCCGACAGGCCGGCCAGTGTGGGGATGGCGATGCGCATCAACGGCAGTCCGGAATGGCGGGCCACCAGGATGATCACCGGCATCAACAGCACCACGCCGATCTCGAAGAACATCGGCAGGCCGATGACCGCGCCGACCAGACCCATCGTCCACGGCATCAGTTTCGGCCCGGACAGGTTCAGCAAGGTGTCGACCACGCGGGTCGCGCCGCCGGAGTCTGCCAGCAGTTTGCCGAACATCGCGCCGAAGCCGATCAGGATGCCGACGCTGCCCATGGTGGAGCCGAAACCGGTGACGAAACTGTCGACGGTGTCGGCGGCGCCCGACCCGGCCCCGATGCCCACGCCGATCGCGCCGACGGTGAGTGCGATGAACGGATGAATCTTCAGCCAGGTGATCGCGGCGATGATGACGACAATGCCCGCGACCGCGGCGATGACCAGGTGCGCGGTGCTCACGCGGGTACCCTACGTGGGGCTTCGGCGTTTCGCCGGGCAGACACGGCCACGGTTGCGGGCCGGTTGCGTGGCGACTCGCCGGTGGCGGGAGGTGTGCGTTGGTATCACAGTGACGAATGTGGTACCAGGTGCGGCGCGCCTCCACCAATGGTTGAGGGTTTGCGGCCATCATCGGCGTCATGAAGATGCTGGCGCTGTTGTCGAAGAACACCGAGACGCTGCCCGGTCGCACCGGAATAGCCCGCGTGGACCGCAACACCCGGCGTCTGCTCAAACGGGTCGGTCCCGGCGACATCGTCGTGCTCGACGAAATGGATCTGGACCGGCTCACCGCCGACCGTCTGGTCGAGGCGGGTGTGGTCGCCGTGATCAACACCTCGCCCTCGATTTCCGGCCGCTACCCCAACCTCGGCCCGGAAGTGCTGGTGGCCAACGACATTCTGCTGTTGGACACGGTGAGCTCGGATGCCTTCACCAAGATCAAAGACGGCGCGAAGATCCGCATCGACGGCGGCGTCGTCTACGCCGACCGGCTCACCAAGAAGGAACCCGAGGTACTCGTCGAGGCCATCGAACTCACCGAGGCCGCCATCGCGGAGCGGATGATCGAGGCCCGCAACGGGCTCGCCGACCATCTGGAAGCCTTCGCCGGCAACACCATAGAATTCGTGCGCACCGAATCGGCGCTGCTCATCGATGGGATCGGCGTGCCGGATCTGGAACTGGAGATGCGCGGCAGGCATGTGGTGGTCGTCGGTGACGGGCCGGGGCACGCGGAGGATCTGAAGAAGCTCAAACCGTTCATCAAGGAGTACGCGCCGATCATGGTCGGCGTCGGGCGCGGCGCCGACACCCTGACCAAGGCCGGCTACCGCCCGGATCTGATCGTCGGCGACCCGGACGAGATCACCACGGCGACGCTGAAATCCGGTGCCGAGGTGATCCTGCCCGCCGACACCGACGGCCACGCCAAGGGGTTGGAACGCATCCAGGATCTGGGTATCGGCGCGACCACCTTCCCGTCCTCGGGTGCGCCGACGGATCTGGCGTTGCTGCTGGCCCACCACCATGGTGCGGCACTGATCGTCACCGCCGGAGCCGCCGCCTCGCTCGACGAATTCTTCGACCGCGGCCGCCGCGACAGCAACCCGGCCACCTTCTTGACCCGGCTCAAGGTCGGTTCGACGCTGATGGACGCCACCGCGGTGGCCACCCTGTACCGCAACCGGGTGTCCGGCACCGCGATCGCACTGGTGGTGCTGGCCGCGCTGATCGCGGTGATCGTGGTGGTGCTTGCGTCCAATTCCGGTACCGAGGTGCTGGATTGGGGCGCCGACACGTGGAACCGGTTCGTGCTGTGGGCACGGGACCTATGGGGTGGGGCAGGCGCGTGATCTCGCTTCGCCAGCATGCGATCTCGATCGCGGCGATCTTCCTCGCGCTCGCCCTCGGTGTGGTGCTCGGCTCGCAGACCCTGGCCTCGGATCTGCTGTCGGGTCTGCGTAGCGACAAGGACGATCTACGCGCCCAGGTCGACACACTCACCGCGCAGAATCAGCGCTTGACCGGTCAGCTGAACGGCGCCGATGCCTTCATCGCCGGTTCCGCGCCGCGGCTGCTCGGCGGCACTCTCGCCGACCGCAGCGTCGTCGTGTTCACCACCCCTGACGCCGACCCCGGCGACGTGGACGGCGTCGTCGCCGCCGTGCAGACCGCCGGCGCCGCGGTGACCGGCCGGATCGCGTTCACCGACGCCTTCGTCGACGCCGGTGAGGGCGACCGGATGCGTTCCACCCTCACCAACATCATTCCGGCGGGTGCCGAACTGCGCACCGGCGCCGTCGACCAAGGCAGCCTAGCCGGCGACCTGCTGGGCCTGGTGCTGCTGCTGGACCCGGCGTCCGGCCAACCGCGCAGCACGCCCCAAGAACGCGGCCTGGCGCTGGAGACGTTGCGCGGCGGCGGGTTCCTCGCCTACGGCGACACCCCCGTGCAGCCGGCTCAGCTGGCCGTCGTCGTGACCGGCGACGGCGCGAAAGCCGAGGAGAACAGTCGCGGCGCGAATATCGCCCGCTTCGCCGGCGCCCTGCGCGCTCGCGGCGCCGGTCTGGTCCTGGCCGGTCGCCCCGGCGCCGCCGAAGGTCCCGGCGCCCTCGCCGTCGTCCGCGATGACGCCCCGCTCGCCGCCGCCGTCACCACCGTCGACAATCTGGACCGCGAACTCGGCCGCGTCACCACCGCCCTCGCCCTGTCCGAACAACTCGCCGGCCGCACCGGCCGCTACGGCACCGGGCCCACCGCGACCTCACTGACCCTCGCCGCCCTGCCGGGCTGAGCCGGATATCGAGGCGTAGCCGGCCGAGGTCGGCCGATGCTGAGCCGGTCAACAAGGAGCAAGGGTGGTTCTGGTTGCTGACCGGGCACAATGGCAGCATTCAAGCCATGCGGAGGTGGAGCCGCGCGTGACCTGGGTCGCAGCGCGCGCGGGCGTGGATGACGGTTCGTGGCGATCGGGTGGCAAACCGGGCGTGGCGTACGGGTGAGCGGGGGTTTCGTGTTACCGTGAAGACCCGTGGGTCAAACACGGATTCAGGCGCGAACTGCCACCAAACACATCTTCGTCAGCGGTGGTGTCGCCTCCTCACTCGGTAAGGGTCTTACCGCCTCCAGCCTCGGTCAACTGCTGACCGCGCGGGGACTGCGGGTCACGATGCAGAAGCTCGATCCGTACTTGAACGTCGATCCGGGCACCATGAATCCGTTCCAGCACGGAGAGGTGTTCGTGACCGAGGACGGTGCCGAAACCGACCTCGACGTCGGACACTACGAGCGCTTCCTGGACCGGGACCTGTCCCGGGACGCGAATGTGACGACCGGGCAGATCTATTCGTCGGTCATCGCCAAGGAGCGCCGCGGCGAATACCTCGGCGACACAGTGCAGGTGATCCCGCACATCACCGACGAGATCAAGGCGCGCATCCTGGCCATGCGCGGCCCGGACCTGCAGGGTCAGGAACCGGATGTGGTGATCACCGAGATCGGTGGCACCGTAGGCGACATCGAATCGCAGCCGTTCCTCGAGGCCGCCCGCCAGATCCGCCACGACGTCGGCCGCGACAACGTCTTCTTCCTGCACGTCTCGCTGGTGCCGTACCTGGCGCCGTCGGGGGAACTCAAGACCAAGCCCACCCAGCATTCGGTGGCCGCGCTGCGCAATATCGGTATCCAGCCCGACGCGCTGATCCTGCGCTGCGACCGCGAGGTGCCGCAGTCGCTCAAGAGCAAGATCGCGCTGATGTGCGACGTCGAGGTCGACGCCTGCATCTCCACCCCGGACGCGCCCTCGATCTACGACATCCCGAAGGTGCTGCACCGCGAGGGCCTGGACGCCTATGTGGTGCGCAAGCTGGGCCTGCCGTTCCGCGACGTGGACTGGACGGTGTGGGGCGATCTGCTCGACCGGGTGCATTCCCCGCGCGAGACCGTGGAGGTCGCGCTGGTCGGCAAGTACGTCGACCTGCCCGATGCCTACCTGTCGGTCACCGAGGCGCTGCGCGCGGGCGGATTCGCCTCCCGTGCCAAGGTGCAGATCCGCTGGGTGCAATCCGACGACTGCGAGACCCCGGCCGGCGCCCAGGCCGCGCTGCGTGACGTGGACGCGGTGCTGATCCCCGGCGGGTTCGGTATTCGCGGGATCGAAGGCAAGGTCGGCGCCATCCGTTACGCCCGCACCCGGGGGCTGCCGCTGCTCGGCCTGTGCCTCGGCTTGCAGTGCATGGTGATCGAGGCGGCGCGCTCGGTCGGTCTCACCGACGCCAACTCCGCCGAATTCGAGCCCGACACCACCCACCCGGTCATCTCCACCATGGCCGACCAGGAGCAGGCGGTGGCAGGTGAAGCCGATCTCGGCGGCACCATGCGCCTCGGCGCTTACCCCGCGGTGCTGGCCAAGGGGTCGGTGGTGGCGCAGGCCTACGGCACCACCGAGGTCTCCGAGCGGCACCGTCACCGCTACGAGGTGAACAACGCCTACCGCGACAAGATCGCCAAGAGTGGACTGAAGTTCAGCGGCACCTCGCCCGACGGGCATCTGGTCGAGTTCGTCGAACTGCCCGCCGACAAGCACCCGTTCTTCGTCGCCACCCAGGCCCACCCGGAACTCAAGTCGCGCCCGACCCGGCCGCATCCGCTGTTCGCCGCATTGATCGCGGCGGCCTTGAAATACAAGGCGGCCGAACGGCTTCCGGTCGACATTCCCGGTGAGGAATTGGCCAATGCGGGTGATCAGGCCTCGTAGATGAGCGACAATTCCACCGTGCCGGGTAGCCACGACTTCGAGACCGTGTCCAGCCGGACGGTATATTCCGGCGCGATCCTGGCGCTGCGGCTGGATCAGGTGGCCATGCCAGATGGCCGGGTCGTCGAACGGGAAGTGGTCGAGCATCACGGTGCCGTCGCCGTCGCCGCGCTGGACGACGACGACAACATCGTGCTGATCCGCCAATACCGTCATCCACTGGGCACCCGGCTGCTGGAACTGCCCGCGGGGTTGCTCGACATCGACGGCGAGGACCCGCTCGAAGCGGCCAAACGTGAGTTGGCCGAGGAGACCGGACTGGCCGCGCACGAGTGGTCGGTGCTGGTGGATGTGGCGTTGTCGCCGGGTTTCACCGACGAGGCGCTGCGGGTGTACCTGGCGCGCGGGCTCTACGAGACCGAACGGCCCGAACCCGAACACGAGGAAGCCGATCTGGAAGTGGTGCGGATGCCGCTGGCCCAGGCGGTGCGCGCCGCGCTGGCCGGCGAGATCGTCAACGCCACCGCCGTGGCCGGTGTGCTCGCGGTGTCGGCGACGCGGGCCGAAGGGACGGCCCCGCGCGCGGCGGATGTGCCGTGGCCCGGGCAGCCGACTGCGCTGCTGCGCAGGCAAGCCGGCCGGGCGCGGGACTGACGGGCCACGACGGTGCGTGAGGTGGACGCCTACCTCGACCATCTGGCAGTCGAGCGGGGCGCCGCACGCAACACCCTCGCCGCCTATCGGCGGGACCTGGAGCGGTATCGCGCGTTCCTGGCCGGGCGCGGCATCGGCGAACTCGACGCCGTCGCCGAAAGCGATGTCGCCGAGTTCGCCATGGCGCTGCGCTCGGGTGGCGCCGGGCATCCGCCGCTGGCGGCCGGCTCGGTGGCGCGGGCGCTGATCGCGGTGCGCGGACTGCACCGGTTCGCCACCGCCGAGGGCATGACGAGCACCGATGTCGCGCACGCGGTGAAACCGCCGGCCCCCGGACGCAGGCTGCCCAAGGCGCTGCCCTACGACGAGGTGCTGAAGCTGCTGGAAGCCGCTGGCGGCGACTGCGGCACCAGCGGCGACGGTGTCGCGCGGGGTCTGCGGGACCGGGCGCTGCTGGAACTGCTGTATTCCACCGGCGCCCGGATCTCGGAGATGGTCGGACTCGACGTCGACGATCTCGACATGCCCGAGCGTGCGGTGGTGCTGCGCGGTAAGGGCGGTAAACAGCGGATCGTGCCGATCGGGCGTCCGGCGCTGGCCGCGGTGGACGCCTACCTGGTGCGGGGCAGGCCTGTACTGGCCGCGCGTGGCCGGGGCAACGCCGGTGCGTTGTTCCTGAACGCGCGCGGCGGGCGGCTGTCGCGCCAGAGCGCCTGGCAGGTGTTGCAGAGCGCGGCCGAACGTTCGGGTATCGGTGCCAGCGTCTCCCCGCACACGCTGCGGCATTCGTTCGCCACCCATCTGCTCGACGGTGGCGCCGATGTGCGGGTGGTGCAGGAACTGCTCGGCCACGCCTCGGTCACCACCACCCAGATCTACACGCTGGTCACCGTCAAGACCTTGCGCGAGGTCTGGGCCACGGCCCATCCGCGCGCGAAGTGAGCGGCGGCGCTCACCGGCGCGAGACCCGACTGCCCCATCTACGGCGACGTGCCGCCGACGGTCCACGGTTCGGCGATTGCGTCGCCCGTCGGGGCGCGGCTGACCACACCGACAGCCCGTCCGACACCGGTTCGACGGTGCTCCGCAATGGCAATGACAACGAACAGGTAGCGTTTTGTTATCCGTGGCGCGGCGTGGCGTCGCGAACACGCCGGTCGGACTCGCGGCACTCGGGGACGAACTAGCGGTAGCGTCTACCGAGAGCTGGACCATCCGAAAGTGAGGTCGTGCACTGATCGGCCTCGCTACGCTCGGCGGGGAACGGGCAGGAACGTATAAGGAGCAGCGGATCGTGACGACAGCCGGAGCGGCAGAGCCGCCGATGGGTGCTGGGACGGAGCCGCTTACGGACGCCGGCGCGGGACTCGACGCCGACACCGGAACCCCCTCGGTCTGGGGCAATGCCGTGGAGGCGGTGCCGGTGCCCGACGATGTCGAGCTCGGCCCCACCGGGCGTCCGTTGCGTCTGGTTCCCGAACCGCCCGCCGTGGCACCCGGCGGCGACGCCCTGATCATCGCCATGTGCAATCAGAAGGGCGGGGTCGGCAAGACCACCTCCACCATCAATCTCGGTGCGGCGCTGGCCGAATACGGGCGCAAGGTGCTGCTGGTCGATCTCGATCCGCAGGGCGCGCTCTCGGCCGGACTCGGCGTGGCCCACCACGACCTCGACCTCACCGTGCACAACCTGCTGGTCGGCTCGAAGGTCGCCATCGACGACGTGCTGATGCAGACCAGGGTCGAGAACATGGATCTGCTGCCCAGCAATATCGACCTGTCGGCGGCGGAGATCCAGCTGGTCAACGAGGTCGGCCGGGAGCAGACCCTCGGGCGGGCTCTGGAATCGGTGCGCTCGCGCTACGACTACATCCTCATCGACTGCCAGCCCTCGCTCGGCCTGCTCACGGTGAACGCGCTGGCCTGCTCCGACGGGGTGATCATCCCGATGGAATGCGAGTACTTCTCGCTGCGCGGGCTTGCCCTGCTCAACGACACCGTGGAGAAGGTGCGCGACCGGCTCAACCCGCGGCTGAGCCTGTACGGCATCGTCGTCACCATGTTCGATGCGCGGCTGCTGCATTCGCGGCAGGTCATGTCGCGGGTGGTCGAGGTGTTCGGGGATCTGGTGTACGACACCGCGATCTCGCGCACCGTTCGCTTCCCCGACGCCAGCGTCGCGGGCGAGCCGATCACCACGTGGGCCCCGAAATCCGGTGGCGCCGAGGCCTATCGGGCGATGGCGCGGGAAGTCATCCACCGGTCCGGCCGGTGACCGGAGCGTCCGAGCCAGCACTGTCGACCAGCACCGATAATCCAGGCTCCACCGATTCCACCGCGAGCACCGAGCCCGGCTCGACTGTCAGCACCGAACCAGGTTCTGCCGCAGGCGCTGAGCCCCGCTCGGCGACGGTTGCCGAGCCCGAGCGCACGTCCAGGTTCCATCTGCGGCTGAGCAACTTCGAGGGCCCGTTCGATCTGCTGCTGACGCTGATCAGCCAGCGCCGCCTCGACGTCACCGAGGTGGCGCTGCACAAGGTGACCGACGAGTTCATCGCCTACACCAAGGCGTTGACCGCGGACCTGGCCGAGCAGTCCGGGCTGCGCGCGGACAAGATCCTCGATCAGACCACCGAATTCCTGGTGGTGGCCGCCACCCTGCTCGATCTGAAGGCGGCGCGGCTGCTGCCGTCGGGGGAGATGACCGACGCCGAGGATCTGGAACTGCTCGAGGCGCGCGACCTGCTGTTCGCCCGGCTGCTGCAGTACCGGGCGTTCAAACAGGTCGCCGAACTGCTCGGGGAACTGGAGGCGGCGGCGCTGCGCCGGTACCCGCGCGCCGTCGGGCTCGAGGACCGCTTCACCGACTTGCTGCCCGAGGTGACCCTCGGCGTGGACGCCGCCGGGTTCGCCGAGATCGCGGCGGCGGCGTTCCGGCCACGGCCGGTCCCCACGGTCGGCCTCGACCACCTGCACGCGCACGCTGTCTCGGTCGCCGAACAGGCCGCGATCGTGCTCGAACGCCTCAAAGAGCGCGGTGCCGGCGGGTGGACGACCTTCGCCGAACTGGTCGCCGACTGCGGCGCGCCGATCGAAATCGTGGCGCGCTTCCTCGCCTTGCTCGAGCTCTATCGCGGCAAGACCATCGAGTTCGATCAGCCCGATCCGCTCGGTCCGCTGGCGGTGAGCTGGATCGGCGAGCAGCCCGAGGACGGGCAACCCGATAACGTGGTGACCATCGAAGAGGACTATGGATGACCGAGGCAGTGGCAGAGTTCACCCCCGAACCCCTCGACGACGACGAATTCCGCTCGGCGCTCGAGGCGATTCTGCTCATCGTCGACACTCCCGCCCCGGTAGAACAGCTGGCAGCGGCCCTCGACGACAGTCAGGAACGGGTCGAGCGAACCCTGCGCGAGATGTCCGCCGAACTGTCGGCCCGGCGCTCCGGGATCGATCTGCGTTTCGCCGGTGACGGGTGGCGCTTCTATACTCGCAGCGAGTACGCACCGTATGTCGAGCGGCTGCTGCTCGACGGCGCCCGGTCGAAACTGACCAGGGCCGCCTTGGAAACGCTGGCGGTGGTGGCATACCGCCAGCCGGTGACCCGGACCAGGGTCAGCGCGGTGCGCGGCGTGAACGTCGACGGCGTGATGCGCACCCTGCTGGCCAGAGGGTTGATCGCCGAAGCAGGCGTCGACCCGGAGACCAACGGGACGCTCTACCGCACGACCGAACTGTTCCTGGAACGGGTCGGGCTGGCGTCACTGAGCGATTTGCCACCACTGGCGCCCCTGCTACCGGGGGTCGACCTGATCGATGAGATCAACGAGAGCCTGGAAACGGACCCCCGCTACACCAGGCTGAAGAAACCCGCCGAGGACGATCTGGACCTCGGCACCGAGGATTGACAGGACAACGTGAATACACCCGCTCGCCGAGATGGCACACCGGACCGTAGGAAACGTAACGACCAGCACCCACGGGGTGGCCGCCCGATCGGCTCCCGCGATGCGCGTGCGGCCCAGCGCGGCGTCACCCCGCGTGGCACCGCGACGGGGGCGGACCCCCGGCGCGGTAGCGGTGGTGCGGCAGGCGCCCAGCGCGGTGGCTCGGCGGCCCCGTCGCAGCGCGGCGCGCAGGGCGCGGCCCGCAGGCCCGAGCGCGTGCAGCCGCCCCGCAAGACCAAGACCGCCAAGCCGCAGCGCCAGCCCGCCTCGACGCCGCAGCTGAGCAACGCCAAGCCCGCCAAGCGCCAGCATGTCGAGCCGGCCCCCGGCGCCCACACCAAACTGCCCTGGGGTGAAGGTGAGCGCTTGCAGAAGGTGCTGGCCAAGGCCGGCGTCGCCTCCCGGCGCGCCGCCGAGGACATGATCGCCCAGGGCCGCGTCGAGGTCGACGGCATGATCGTGCGCGAACAGGGCCTGCGCATCGACCCGCAGCACGCCGTGATCCGGGTGGACGGCACCCGCGTGGTGGTGCGCG
>NZ_BAFY01000108.1 GCF_000308555.1 Nocardia cyriacigeorgica NBRC 100375
TTCACGATAGGGGACCCATACACTGGGTCCCCTATCGTCGTTTGTATGCCGAAATGCTCGGCGAACGCCGAGCGGATGTCAGGAATTCGTGGCCGAGCCACCTATGCGCGCAATTCAGAAAGGGACCACCGTGCCGGAACAGAACGACGGTCGGAAACCCTTCCGCCGCAACGACCCCGAGCGCGGATACGGAGGCCGCGGCGATAATCGGGGCGACCGCGGTACCTCGGGTGAACGCGGCGGTCGGGGCCGAAGCGGAGACGACGACCGCGGAACGAGCCGGCGCGACGATCGCGCCGACCGCAGCAGCGGCGAACGCGGCGGCTTCGCACGCGGTGGACGCGACGCCAGGCAGCCGCGGGAAGGCGGCCAGGCTCGGCGCGGACCGCGCAACGACAGCAGTGACCGTCCCCAGCAGCGCGGCAGCACCTGGAACCGCGGTGACGATCGGGGCGGCTACCGGGACCGGCGCGAATCCGACCGGGGCGGCTCGTCCGAAGGGCGGCCGCAGTGGCGGGATCGCCGCGACGACGCACCCCGGCGCGACACGGGCGACCGACCATGGAACGACCGTGGCGCGGACCGTCGCGGCGGCGAACGGAGCGACCGCGGATCGTCCTCGGGCCAGAACCGGGGTGGATACAGCCGGCCCGGTGATCGAGATGATCGGCGCGGTGGAGACCGGCGGGAATGGGGAACCTCGGGGCAGGACCGGCGCGGATACGGCCGGTCGGGCGATCGAGACGAGCGGCGTGGATCCGACGACCGGCGCCGCTACGACGACACAACCGGTTCATCGGAGCGTCGTGGCAGCCGCGGCGGTTTCGGCAGTGAGCGCGACCGGGATTTCCGTGATTCGCGACCCGGGTCCGGCGGCCGCGGCACCTTCGGCGACCGATCCGGTGGGTTCCGGCGGTCGGGCGATCAATCATCGCGCGATGACCGTCCTCGCGGTGGCGATGACCGATACCGCGGTGAGGACAAAGGCGGATTCCGGCGTTCCCCGGACGAGGCTCGCGGCCGACGTGACGACCGGCCCGGCGGCGGAGATGATCGCTACCGCTCCGACAAGGGCGGCTTCCGGCGCTCTTCGGACGAGTCTCGTGGCGGACGTGATGATCGGACTCGTGGTGGGGACGACCGCTACCGGAGTTCGGACAAAGGCGGCTTCCGGCGTTCCTCCGATGATTCTCGTGGCGGCCGCGACGACCGTAGGGGATCCGACCAGGGCGGTTTCCGTCGCAGCGAGGGCGGGCGGCCGAGTACATCGGGTGACCGTCCCGGCGGCTTCCGCCGCTCAGGAGGCGATCCCCGCGGCGTGAGCGGCGGTGGATTCCGTCGAGGAGAGTCCGAGGGCGGACGTCCCGAGCGCGGATATGCCAAGCGAGGTGACTCGGGAACCCAGAGTCGGCGCAGCGGCGGTTTCCGGCGGCAGGATGACGGTCCGTCGCAGCGGTCCTTCCCGAACGCCGACGCGGGCGATCGTTCCGGAGCCGAACTCGTCGGCGGACGCGGCCGCCCTGACGACTTCGCGCCGATCGACGCAGAAGCTGCTGCCGACAACGATCAGAACCGGGGTGCGGATGCCGGCGCTGCCGGCACCGAGCACGCATACGGAGAATCTTCGCCGACCGGGTCGCCGCTCGCGGCCGAAGGCGAATCGCCGGTCGAGCAAGCAGGCGGCCCCCGCGATCAGTCCAAGGAGCCGGGGGCCGAACCCGCCGAGGCTGCTCGTGTCAGCGACCCCGAGGGTCGCGCCGGTTCGGCGGCTGAGGGGCGGCTCAGTGCGGGCGAAGCGCGGGCCGAAACAGCCGGGTCGGCTCGAGTCGATGACCGTGAGGGTCGCGGCGGCTCGACGGCTGAGGGACAGCTCGGTGCGAGCGAACCGCGGGACGACACGGCCGGGACCGCTCGAGCCGGCGACCGTCGGAGTCCCGCTGGTTCGGCTGACGGCCCACCGGCTCGTCCAGGGGCACCGAGCGTCGAATCGACCGGCACCGCCCGCGCTGACGACTCCCACCTGCGCGGCGACTCGACGTTGGGTGACCAGCCGCCACTGACGGGTGCGGCGCGGGAAGGCCAGGCGCCGACAGAGTCCGGGCACGACTTCCCGGTGTTCAAGTCGGCCGGCTCGGCGCCGCAGACAGCGGATGAGGGCTCATCGTCGGCGGATCCGGTAGTGCGGGCGCACGAGGCGGTGCACGCGGACGATGCGGACCGAGAAACCACCGGCACCGGCACCGCGGCTGACGCGAGCCGAACCGCTGACGGTGTAGACGGTGCGGCGTCGGATCGGCGTGGCGATGCGGATCGTGAGGCCGGACCGGCAGACTTGACCGAAGGTGGCCGCTCGCGCCGGGACATGAACGGTGCGCGCGCCGACGACACTGCCGCCGAACCGCGGTCCTCGATGGCCGCACAGACCGGAGAGCGGGGCGATGTGAGCGACAATGGCGACCGTGGCCGGCGCGAGGGTAGCCGCGGCTGGAACGATCGCGGACCGAAGCGGCGCGATGAGGGCCGTGGCGACCGGCCCGGCGGCGATCGGCGTCGTGGCGGAGACGGGGGACGGGCGCCGGGCGGCCGGATGATGGATCGTCGTCCGCCACGGCCGGAAGAGCCGGACCTGCCCGACGACGTTCAGGCTTCCGACCTCGACACGTCCATCCGACGTGACCTGCTCAGCCTGGACAAGGGCAATGCGGAGACCGTCGCGAGGCATCTGGTGATGGCCGCGCGACTGCTCGACGACGATCCCGGTCTTGCGCTGGCGCACGCTCGTGCCGCGCGGCAGCGGGCCGGCCGCATCGCGGTAGTGCGCGAGACCGCCGGTGTGGTGGCCTATCACGCGGGCGAATGGGCCGAAGCGCTGTCCGAGCTGCGCACCGCGCGCCGCATGTCCGGTGGCTCCGGCCTGCTGGCGGTGATGGCCGACTGCGAACGCGGTCTCGGCCGTCCCGAACGTGCCATCGAACTGGGCCGCAGCGAGGAAGCCAGGGCGCTGCGCGGCGACGACGCCACCGAACTGCGCATCGTGGTGGCCGGTGCCCGCATGGACCTCGGCCAGTACGACCAGGCCGTGGTCACCTTGCAGACCAACGACCTCGACCCGGCCCGGACCGGTTCGGCCGCCGCGCGCCTGTTCTACGCCTACGCCGACGCCCTCGTCGCCGCCGGCCGCACCGATGAGGGCCTGACCTGGTTCCTCAACGCGGCGGCCGCGGACCTCGACGGCGAAACCGATGCCGAGGAACGCGCCGCGGAACTCACCGGCGACGCCTGATTGGAGCGCGGCGTTCCACGGTCCGCCGACCCAGCGGGTGGGCTTGCGGCACCTATGGGACGTCGCAGGCATGTCGGCGACCAATGGTGTCTGGCTCCCGCCGAGCAGCGACGCCACAGCACGGCCCGGGCTGGATCTGTCGGTGCCCGGGCTTACAGTGCGAGCGGCGGTCGGACCGACCGCCGCTGACGCCGGTCGGCCGCGGAGTCGCATGGGGTGGGAGGATTTCGATGGTGACGCTGGATCGGTGCGAGGGAGTGAAGTGATGCGGGTGCGGGACCGGTACGGTGCGCTGCTGCTGGATCTGGACGGGACGCTGTATCGCGGTCCGGTCGTCATCGAGGGGGCGCCGTCGGCATTGGCGGACGGGAACCAGCGGTTGGTGTATGTCACCAACAATGCGAGCCGCGGGCCGGCGGCGGTGGCCGGACATCTGACCGAACTCGGGTTCACGGCCGGTACCGAAGACGTCGTGACCAGCGCGCAGGCGGCCGCACGGCTGTTGGCCGAACGGCTGGAACCGCAGGCACAGGTGCTCGTCGTCGGCACCGACGATCTCGCCGCCGAGGTGAGCGCGGTCGGACTGCGGCCGGTGCGTCGGTTCAACGGTTCGGCACCGGAGGCCGTCGTGCAGGGCCATTCGCCGCACACCGGCTGGCCCGACCTGGCCGAAGCCGCCTACGCGCTGCGCGCCGACGCCCTGTGGATCGCCGCCAACACCGATAAGACGCTGCCGAATGAGCGCGGGCTCGCGCCGGGCAACGGTTCTATGGTGGCGGCGTTGCGGGCCGCTTCCGATCGCGAGCCCATCGTCGCCGGTAAGCCGTACGCACCGCTGCTCGAAGACGCCCTGGTGCGGGCGGGTACCCGGGATGCGCTGGTGGTCGGTGATCGGCTCGATACCGATATCGAAGGGGCGGTACGCGTGGAGCTGGATTCGTTGCTGGTGCTCACCGGCGTCAGCACCTTGGCCGACCTCGCCGAATGGCCCGAGCAGCTGTGGCCCACCTACGTCGCGACCTCCCTGGACGCGCTGAACCAGCCGCCGCTACCCGCGAGTGGCGGTGATCTCGCCGACACCCTGCGCGACAATCCTGGTCGTGCCGTGACGGTACGCGCGTCCCGTTCCGAAATCCGATAGCGTTGTCGCCACGATGAGTACTCCCACGCCCCGTCCGCCTGTGCCCGGCCCCCGTCCCGGCGCGCCGCTGCCCGGTCAGCATCTGCCAGGTGCGCAGGGACGTCCGGAACCGGCCGATCCCGACCGCATCCGCACCGAGATCGACGCACTACTGGACGAACTCGGCGCCGGTGCGGGCCTCGGCGACGGTGATCCGGACAGCGGCACCGACCTCACCCGGCGGGCGCACATCCTGGAACAGGCCCACGAGGTGCTGGTGCAGGCGCTGGCGACGGTGGACAAGATCTGAGGTGGCCAGGCGCGCACGAGTGGACGCCGAGCTGGTACGCCGCGGATTGGCCAGATCGCGAGAACACGCGGTCGAGCTGATCGGCGCGGGCCGCGTCCTCATCAATGGCACCGTCGCGGTGAAACCGGCGACGGCGGTGGAACCCGGAACACCGCTACTGGTGCGGGAAGAGCCGGACGAGGTGTCGTGGGCCTCGCGCGGTGCGCACAAACTCCTGGGGGCGCTCGAGGCGTTCGAACCAGCGGGTCTGAGTGTTACCGGCAAGCGTTGCCTGGATGCCGGCGCGTCGACCGGTGGGTTCACCGATGTGCTGCTGTCCCGCGGGGCTCGGGAAGTGGTCGCCGCCGACGTCGGCTACGGCCAGCTGGTGTGGCGGCTGCAGAACGACGAACGTGTGCAGGTGATGGACCGCACCAACGTCCGCACGCTGACCGCCGAAGTCATCGGCGGACCGGTCGAGCTGGTGGTGAGCGACCTGTCGTTCATCTCGCTCGCGCTGGTGCTGCCCGCGCTGGCCGCCTGCGCGGCGCCGGGTGCGGACCTGCTGCCGATGGTGAAGCCGCAGTTCGAGGTGGGCAAGGAAAGAGTAGGCTCCGGCGGTGTGGTGCGCGATCGGGCACTGCGCGCCGAAGCGGTCCGCGCGGTGGCCTCGGTGGCGGCGGGATCGGGTTTGCGCACGCTGGCGGCGGTGGCCAGTCCACTGCCGGGGCCGTCGGGCAATGTCGAGTATTTCCTGTGGCTGCGCAACGACGGACCCTTCGACTACGACGAAGCGGCGGTCGCGGCTCTGGTCGAACGTGCGGTTGAGGAGGGTCCACAGTGAACGCGCTGACGGGCGAGAGCGGTGGGCGGGAGATCCTGCTGGTCTCGCATCCGGGGCGGGCCGAGATCATCGAAACCTCGCATCGAGTGGCCAAGATCCTCGCAGACGCGGGCATCGGGTTGCGCGTGCTGGCCGACGAGGCCTACAGCACCAAGTTCGAGGCGGATTCGAGTGCCGGCGGCGGTTATCCGGTGCGGGTCGTCGAACACAAGCCCGACGCCGCACTCGGCTGTGAAATGGTGCTGGCCCTCGGCGGCGACGGCACCTTCCTGCGCGGGGCAGAACTGGCGCGCACCGCGTCGGTGCCGGTGCTCGGAATCAACCTGGGCCGCATCGGTTTCCTGACCGAAGCCGAGGCCGAACATCTGGACGAGGCGTTGGCGCAGGTGGTGCGCCGCGACTATCGGGTCGAGCAGCGGATGACGATCGACGTCTCGGTCCGCGTCGACGACGAGGTGGTCGAAAGCGGTTGGGCGCTCAACGAAGCCAGTATCGAGAACGCCGCCAGGATGGGTGTGCTGGAAGTGGTGCTCGAGGTCGACGGCAGGCCGGTGTCGGCATTCGGTTGTGACGGAATCCTCATCGCCACGCCCACCGGGTCGACGGCCTACGCGTTTTCCGCGGGCGGGCCGGTGGTGTGGCCGGAACTGGAAGCGCTGCTGGTCATTCCCAGCAACGCGCACGCCCTGTTCGCCCGTCCGCTGGTGACCAGCCCGGATTCCCGGATCGCGGTCGAATCCGTTGCCACGGGCCACGATGCGATAGTTTTCCTGGATGGCAGGCGCACCCTCGCCCTGCCGAGGGGTGGTCGAGTGGAAGCGGTCCGCGGCGCCGAACCGGTGCAGTGGGTGCGGTTGGATTCCGCGCCGTTCGCCGACCGGATGGTGCGCAAATTCCAATTGCCCGTGACAGGCTGGCGTGGCCGACGGCGAACGGAGAGCACACGTGCTGACAGAGATCAGGATTGACGGACTCGGCGTCATCTCCACGGCGACCGCGCAATTCCATGAGGGCCTGACGGTCCTGACCGGTGAGACCGGCGCCGGAAAGACGATGGTTGTCACCAGCTTGCATCTGCTGAGTGGGGCGCGCGCGGATGCCGGGCGGGTACGGCTCGGCGCTTCCCGTGCGGTGGTGGAGGGCCGGTTCACCATCGATGACGTGAACGAGGCAGCGCGCGCCGAGGTCGCCGAGGTGCTGGAGGCCGCCGCCGCCGACCGTGACGACGACGGCAGCGTGATCGCCATCCGCACGGTCGGCAGCGACGGCCGGTCCAGGGCGCATCTGGGCGGGCGCGGAGTTCCGGCCTCGGTGCTGTCGGATTTCACGGCCCCGCTGCTGACGGTGCACGGGCAGAACGATCAGCTGCGATTGCAGCGCCCTGATCAGCAGTTGAGTGCGCTCGACCAGTTCGCCGCCGATACCGTCGGCCCGCTGCTGCGTAAATACCAGCAGCATCGCCGGGCCTGGCTCGACGCGCGCACCGAATTGCTCGAACGCACCGCGCGCAGTCGTGAACTGGCACTCGAGGCCGACCGGCTCAAGCATTCGCTGGCCGAGATCGACGGCATCGCACCGGAGCCCGGTGAGGACGAACGCCTCGTCGCCGAGATCCGCAGGCTCAGCGACCTGGATTCGCTGCGTGAGGCCGCGTCCACCGCCCACGATGCGCTGGCCGGGCCCGCCGACACCCCGGAGACCAGTTCCGGTGCGCTGGATGCGTTGGGTACGGCGCGATCCCGGCTGGAGTCGGCCGAGGACCCGGCTCTGGCGGCGTTGGCGCCGCGGCTGGGCGAGGCGATCGCGGTGGTGGTGGATCTGATCACCGAGTTGAGCGGGTATCTGTCGGATCTGCCGTCGGATCCGGGCGCGCTGGATTCGATGCTGACGCGTCAGGCCGAACTCAAAACGCTCACCCGCAAATACGCACCCGATATCGACGGGGTGATCGCGTGGGCCGAGGAGTCGCGGGCTCGGCTGGAGTCGCTGGACGTCTCCGAGGAGACGCTCGCCTCGCTGGCCAAAGAGGTCGAGGTGGCCGCGGACAAGGTGCGTGCGGCGGCGAGCAAGCTCACGGCGGCCCGGACCAAGGCGGCGGGCAAGCTCGCCGAGGCGGTGAGCGCCGAGCTGGGCGGGCTGGCCATGGGTAAGGCCCGGCTCGAGGTGGTGGTGCGCCCGGTGCCCGCGGCTCCGCAGGATTCGGCGCCGCTGACCATCGGGGATGCCGAGTTGCATGCCGGGTCGACGGGGGTGGACGAGGTCGAGTTCCGGCTGTCGGCGCATTCCGGAGCGCAGTCGCTGCCA
>NZ_BAFY01000107.1 GCF_000308555.1 Nocardia cyriacigeorgica NBRC 100375
GGATGTGTGTGCGTGTGTTCTTTGAGAACTCAATAGTGTGTCGATGAATGTCAGTGCCAATATTTTATTGGTTCCGGCCCCTCATACCCCCGTGTGTTGTGGGTCGGACATTTTGAATGTCAGCAAACTTTTGCTGGCGTTTTGTTTTGCTGGGTTTTCGGACTCTGGTTAGATATTTCTGATTCACCTTCGGGTGTTTCGAGAGTCTTCAACGGAGAGTTTGATCCTGGCTCAGGACGAACGCTGGCGGCGTGCTTAACACATGCAAGTCGAGCGGTAAGGCCCTTCGGGGTACACGAGCGGCGAACGGGTGAGTAACACGTGGGTGATCTGCCTCGCACTCTGGGATAAGCCTGGGAAACTGGGTCTAATACCGGATATGACCTTACATCGCATGGTGTTTGGTGGAAAGATTTATCGGTGCGAGATGGGCCCGCGGCCTATCAGCTTGTTGGTGGGGTAATGGCCTACCAAGGCGACGACGGGTAGCCGGCCTGAGAGGGCGACCGGCCACACTGGGACTGAGACACGGCCCAGACTCCTACGGGAGGCAGCAGTGGGGAATATTGCACAATGGGCGAAAGCCTGATGCAGCGACGCCGCGTGAGGGATGACGGCCTTCGGGTTGTAAACCTCTTTCGACAGGGACGAAGCGCAAGTGACGGTACCTGTAGAAGAAGCACCGGCCAACTACGTGCCAGCAGCCGCGGTAATACGTAGGGTGCGAGCGTTGTCCGGAATTACTGGGCGTAAAGAGCTTGTAGGCGGCTTGTCGCGTCGATCGTGAAAACTTGGGGCTCAACCCCAAGCTTGCGGTCGATACGGGCAGGCTTGAGTACTTCAGGGGAGACTGGAATTCCTGGTGTAGCGGTGAAATGCGCAGATATCAGGAGGAACACCGGTGGCGAAGGCGGGTCTCTGGGAAGTAACTGACGCTGAGAAGCGAAAGCGTGGGTAGCGAACAGGATTAGATACCCTGGTAGTCCACGCCGTAAACGGTGGGTACTAGGTGTGGGTTTCCTTCCACGGGATCCGTGCCGTAGCTAACGCATTAAGTACCCCGCCTGGGGAGTACGGCCGCAAGGCTAAAACTCAAAGGAATTGACGGGGGCCCGCACAAGCGGCGGAGCATGTGGATTAATTCGATGCAACGCGAAGAACCTTACCTGGGTTTGACATACACCGGAAACCTGCAGAGATGTAGGCCCCCTTGTGGTCGGTGTACAGGTGGTGCATGGCTGTCGTCAGCTCGTGTCGTGAGATGTTGGGTTAAGTCCCGCAACGAGCGCAACCCTTATCTTATGTTGCCAGCGCGTAATGGCGGGGACTCGTGAGAGACTGCCGGGGTCAACTCGGAGGAAGGTGGGGACGACGTCAAGTCATCATGCCCCTTATGTCCAGGGCTTCACACATGCTACAATGGCCGGTACAGAGGGCTGCGATACCGTGAGGTGGAGCGAATCCCTTAAAGCCGGTCTCAGTTCGGATCGGGGTCTGCAACTCGACCCCGTGAAGTTGGAGTCGCTAGTAATCGCAGATCAGCAACGCTGCGGTGAATACGTTCCCGGGCCTTGTACACACCGCCCGTCACGTCATGAAAGTCGGTAACACCCGAAGCCGGTGGCCTAACCCCTTGTGGGAGGGAGCCGTCGAAGGTGGGATCGGCGATTGGGACGAAGTCGTAACAAGGTAGCCGTACCGGAAGGTGCGGCTGGATCACCTCCTTTCTAAGGAGCACTTCTCCACGACGCTTCACACAGGTGAATGTGGTTGTGGCAGAGACCGTTTAGTTCCCAATCGTGGAGCTGCGGAAGCTCATGGGTGGAACGCTGACAACCTCT
>NZ_BAFY01000106.1 GCF_000308555.1 Nocardia cyriacigeorgica NBRC 100375
CATCGCCGCCCCCGCCGTCTCCTACCGTCCCGGCACCGTCCGCAACCGCGTCCTGTGGACCCTGCAGATCGTGCTCGGCCTCTTCTTCATTATCGCCTCCGGCGGCCCGAAGCTCGTGATGCCGCAGTCGCTGGTGGACAACGCGCCGGCGAACCTGACCATCCCGATCGGGCTGCTCATCTTCATCGGCGTGGTCGAGGTCGCCGGCGGTATCGGGCTGATGGTGCCGAAGCTGAGCGCACTGGCCGCCGCGGGCCTGAGCGTGCTCACCGTGCTGGCAGCCGCCACCCAGGCGTTCATCGCCGACGCCCCCGAGATGTCGATCTTCCCGCTGGTGCTGGCCGCGATCTTCGCCTGGATCGCCTACGAGCGCCGCGCCACCATCGCCGAGCTGCGCACCGCACTCTCGCGATGACCCGACCCTGAGCACGACCGGCGATCGGTAACCACCGATCGCCGTGTCGTGCTTTCGGCGATCGATCATGTGTCGGGTTGGCGGTGATCGGTCCGGCGGCCATCTGGTCGCGACGCTCCTGGCGTCGTACCAGGTGGCCGTCGCCGTCTTCGGCCGGTACGCCTGCGGCCGGTCGCGCGATTTGCGCCGGGACCTGCGCATCGGCACCGGACCGCCGTACGGAAAGATGAGACGGCGTGAGCGGCCACATCATCGACGAACTGACCTGGCGCGGCTTGATCGCGCAGTCCACCGACCTCGACGCCCTGCGCGCCGCGCTGGCCGAGGGCCCGCAGAGCCTCTACGCCGGGTTCGACCCCACCGCGGCCAGCCTGCACGCCGGTCACCTGGTGCCGCTACTGGCATTGAAGCGATTCCAGCGCGCGGGTCATCGGCCGATCGTGCTGGCCGGCGGCGCCACCGGCCTCATCGGCGACCCACGCGACGTGGGCGAGCGCACCATGAACTCCGCCGACACCGTCGCCGAATGGGCCGACCGCATCCGCTCGCAGCTCGAACGCTTCGTCGACATCGACGACTCGCCGACCGGCGCGATGATCGTGAACAACATGGAGTGGACCGGGCAACTCTCGGCCGTGAACTTCCTGCGCGATATCGGCAAGCACTTCTCGGTCAACGTCATGCTCGCCCGCGACACCGTCAAACGCAGGCTCGACGGCGAAGGCATCTCCTACACCGAGTTCAGCTACATGCTGTTGCAGGCCAACGACTACCTACAGCTGCGCCGCAACCACGGCTGCGTGCTCCAGGTCGGCGGCTCGGATCAGTGGGGCAACATCATCGCGGGCGTCGAGCTCAACCGCCGCGTCGACGGCGCCCACGTGCACGCGCTCACCGTCCCGCTGGTGACCTCGGCCGACGGCAAGAAGTTCGGCAAGTCCACCGGTGGCGGCAGCCTGTGGCTCGACCCGGAGATGACCAGCCCCTACGCCTGGTACCAGTACTTCGTGAATACCGCCGACGCCGACGTCGTCCGCTACCTGCGCTGGTTCACCTTCCTCGACCGCGAGGAACTGGCCGAACTCGAGCAGGCCACCGCCGAACGCCCGCACGCCAGGGAAGCTCAGCGTCGGCTGGCCGCGGAGATGACCGACCTGGTGCACGGCCCCGAGCACACCCGCTCGGTGCAGCTGGCCAGCCAGGCCCTGTTCGGTCGCGCCGATCTGCGTGAGCTCGACGAGCCGACCCTCGCGGCGGCGCTGCGTGAGGCCGCCGTCGACGGCACCGTCGCCGAGATCGCCCCCGGTCAGCCGAACACCATCGTCGATCTGCTGGTGGCTTCCGGGCTGTGCGAGAGCCGCGGCGCGGCCCGTCGCGCGGTGAACGAGGGCGGTGCCTCGGTGAACAACGAGCGCGTCACCGACATCGAGTGGACCCCAGGAACGGGCGACTACCTGCACGATCGGTGGCTGGTGCTGCGCCGTGGCAAGCGCAACTTCGCCGGCGTCCTGCGGGCCGGCGGAAATTGATCTTGGTGGCCTGAGTCACATCCGTGTGATTCAGGCCGTTTCCAAGCCCGCCGGCGAGCCCCTGACCAGCATGAACAGCACGCTGACGTGGCGATTTGACGTGATGTTCTCCGCCGCGTAACTTATTCAACGTCAGAGCGACACGGACACCGACCCGGAGCCCACAGGGCCTGGGAAACGAGGTAGGACGAGGAGCGCCTGACGAAGCAGGTTCAGCCGGTGTTTGACTCCGAGTCTTGGACTGGCTAAGATAGAAAAGTTGCCTCACAGAAGCCCCAGCTAGAACCTGGAGT
>NZ_BAFY01000105.1 GCF_000308555.1 Nocardia cyriacigeorgica NBRC 100375
GGCAGACTGCCCGACGAAACCGACACCAAGGAAATCGTGGACCTGGCAGTGGCACGGGTCCGGGACGGCGCACCGCTGGCGGAAGTGCTCACCAACTACCGCATCGGCGCGTCCGTGCTACGCACGCAGCTGGCGGAGTCGGGTTCGGCCGAGGATGTCGAGATCCTGCGGGAAGTCACCGAACCGCTGATCCAATACCTGCTGACGGTGACCGGCCGGATCGCGGTGGCCGCCGCCGACGGCGCCCACGACCCGGGCTGGGAGCAGCGGGAACGGTCGCGTGTGGTGGCCGACGCACTGCTCGACGGCACCGATCCGGGGGAGTGGCTGCCCGGTTCGCCGACGCCGATCGGCACGGCCTTTCACGTGGTGGTGTTCCGGGTCGGTGACGGCGATCCGGCCGCGTTGACCGAGTTGCGCAACGCGATCGACGCCGCGGCCGGCTCGTTCGTCCGGATGGACCGTCGCGGGTGGACGGCGTTGTTGCCGTGGGACACCGCCACTGCCGGCGCGGAGGTGCCGTCCGCGCTGACGGATCTGCTGCCGAAGTTCGCCGCCCGCACCGATTGCGGATGGTGGGCCGGTGTCGCGCGAGCGGGCACCAGAGCCGGGATTCCCGGTGCGTTCGCGCAGGCGCGGGTGCTCGCCGAACTCGGCCGTTGCCTGGAGCGGCCCAGGCGGGTATGCCTGCTGCGGGAGCTACCGTTGGAATACACGCTGGCCCGCAGTGGTGCGGCGTGCGCCGACCTCGCGGCGGTGCTGAACCCACTCGACGATCAGCCGCAACTGGCGCGGACCCTCGAGCTCTACCTCGACACCGATTTCAACCAACTGGCCACCGCGCGGGCGCTCTACGTGCACCGCAACACCGTCACCTACCGGCTCTCCCGCATCCACGAACTCACCGGCTTCGATCCGGCCTCGACCGCAGGCGCGGTACAGCTCGCCGCCGCGCGGACGGCTCGGCGCATCCAGGGCGGCCACTTCACCGAGTGACCACGCCGGACCTCGATTGGTCGTATGCCCAATCGGCGCGTGCGGTTTTCGAGCGATTGTCAATTGTCGCCGCAGCCTGTCCTGCGATGTGCTGAAGGCGTACACGAGGTCGCCCTGCGCCGCGACCATCCGGGCCGGCCATCGCGGTGCCGGGACCGGCGCGGCCGACCCGACCGGCGAGACGAGAGATCCATTCGATGACACTTGTGACCAGCGCCGCGCATGCCGTGACGGTGACGGGCCGTCAGGTGGCGGTGCTCCACCGGGCCGGGATCATCGATCTGCGCCATCCGCTGCGGGTCGCGCGCACCGCCAGGACCGTGCGCACACTCGGTCCGATCGCCGGAGGGGTGCGATCGGCGGCGCGGACGACACCGGACCGGGTGGCCCTGGTGGATGCGGCCGGTGCGGTCGGCTACGGCGAACTCGACCGGTGGACCGACGCGATCGCCGCGCACTGGCGCGGCAGCGGCCTGGGCGCCGGCAGTGTGGTCGCCGCGCTCGGTCGCGACGACCGTTTCCTGGTCGCCACCATGATCGCCGTCGCGAAAATCGGTGCGCGCCTGGTGTTGATGAACACCGGGTTCAGCGGCACCCAGCTGGCCGATGTCGCCGCACGTGAATCGGTCACCTCGATCGTGAGTTCCGGCGAGTTCGCCGATGTGGTGGCGGCGCTGCCGGATTCGGTGACGAGCCTCGACCTGCCCGCACCGCCGCCCGCGGGCGAGGCAGTGGCCGTACCGCCGGTCCCGGCGCGGCCGGGTGGGTTCGTCCTGCTCACCGGCGGCACCACCGGGACGCCGAAGGGTGCGCCGCGTACCGTGCAGTCACCGCTGGCCGCAGCGCAATTCCTGGACCGGGTGCCGTGGCGGCGGGGTGCGACGATGCTGTTGTGCGCGCCGCTGTTCCACGGCACCGCGCTCTCGCAGTTCATCCTCGCCCTCAATCTCGGCTGCACGGTCGTGCTGCACGGCCGGTTCGACGCCCGGCGCGCGGTGGTGCAGATCGAACGGCACCGCTGCGACGGCGTGGTTCTCGTGCCGACGATGTTGCGGCGGATTCTCGACCTCGGCCCTGGTGAACTCGCGACGTTCGACACGAGTGCGCTGCGCGTCATCTTCACCGCCGGTGCCGCGCTGGCGCCCTCGCTCGGCGACCGGGCGATCGAGGTCTTCGGGCCGGTGATCTACAACTTCTACGGGTGCACCGAGACCGGCACGGCGACCATCGCCACGCCCGAGGATTGGATCGCCGCACCCGGCACCGTCGGCAAACCGCCGGTCGGCATCCGGGTCGGGCTCTACAGCGAGGACGGCACCCGCCTCGACCGGCCGGGGCAGGTCGGAACGGTGTACGTCGGCAATGCCATCGCGTTCTCCGGTTACTCCGGCGGCGGATCCAAGAAGATGATCGACGGGCTGATGAGCACCGGCGATCTGGGGCATTTCGACAGCGAAGGCCGGCTGTTCATCGACGGCCGCGACGACGACATGATCGTGTCCGGCGGCGAGAATGTCTTCCCCGGTGAGATCGAAGACCTGCTGTACGCGCACCCGGCGATCGCGGAGGCTGCGGTGATCGGGGTCGAGGACGAGGAATTCGGTCAGCGTTTGGCGGCGTTCATCGTCCGGTCCGGCGAACTGGACGAGGCAAGCGTGCGCGCCTATGTGAAGTCACGTTCCGCGCGATTCAAGGTGCCGCGTGATGTCGTCTTCGTCGACGAGATTCCGCGCACCACCACCGGTAAGACCGACCGCCGCGCACTCGCGAGGATCGACCGCACGCAGCCGCCCACCCCGTCGGACGTCCGCTGACGCCCGGTCCGGTGACGCGTCAGCCGATGCCCTGACCCGACCCGGTCGCGATCTCCAAGACTCCGCCGAGCCACGGACTGTAGCTGTCCGGGTTCGACACGAGCGCGGTGCGGAGTTCGTCGGGGTCGACCCACGCGTAGTCGGCGACCTCGGCCGGATGCGGACGCGGCGTGCTGTCCAGATACCCGATCAGTACGTGATCCCATTCGTGCTCGACCCGCCCGGTGGCCGGGTCCTCGGCCTGGTAGCGGAAGACGCCGGTCTCGCGGAGTTCGGCGCGCACGCCCATCTCCTCGATGAGCCGCACGCTCGCCGCCTCGGTGACCGAGCCACCCGGCGCGGGATGGCCGCAGCAGGTGTTGGACCAGCGGCCGGGGAACCGGGTCTTGATATGGGCGCGCTGTTGCAGCAGCACCCGGCCGGACCGGTCGAACAGCAGGACCGAGAACGCGCGGTGCAGCATGCCCGGCGCCCGATGCGCCTGCGCCACCTGGCACGCGCCGACCGCGCGCCCGGCATCGTCGACGAGCTCGACGTCCATGGTCTCGCGGTCGATCCGCTGAGCGAGGGTTTCGGTCACCAACCCACCATATCTGCGGCATTTGCGGCGTCCCTGCGCGCAGCGGTCCATGATGGAACACATCACAGCAGACACATGATCAGGTCGCGGTATGGGAAGCTCGTTCGAACACATCGGGGTGTGTGATGGGCGTCACGTTTCAGGGTAGGGCTGGGAGCGGATCGTGAAGTTGAGTGTGCAAGAGATGGCCGGATCGGTGCAGCGGTTGATGGCGACCGCGCAGAACGGTCTGGAGGTGATCCGTTTCGGCGGGCTGAGTCATGATGTGGAGTCCTCGCCGTTCGAGGTGGTCGAGCGACGCCGCATGTACCGGCTGCGCCATTACTTCCCCGACGACACCACGCCGGGGCGCCCGGTGGCGGTGCTGGTGCCGCCGCTGATGGTCAATGCCGACATCTGGGACGTAAACGCCGAAGGCGGTGCCGTCGGCATCCTGCACAACGCCGGAATCGATTGCTGGGTGGTCGATTTCGGTTCGCCGGCGATCGAGGAGGGTGGCTGGGAACGCGATCTCGCCGATCACGTCCTCGCCGTGGACAGCGCCATCGACACCGTCTGCGAGGCCACCGGATCCGGCGTGCACCTGATGGGGTACTCGCAGGGCGGCATGTTCGCCTACCAGACCACCGCCTTCCGCTACGGCAAGGGCGTGTCCAGCATCGTGACCTTCGGCAGCCCGGTCGACATCGTCGCGGGCATGCCGTTCGGCCTGCCCTACGGCCTCGCCTCCGATGTCGCCGATTTCCTGGCCGACCACGTGGTGACCCGGCTGCCGATCACCGATTCGATGGTGCGCATCGGCTTCCAGATGCTCGATCCGGTGAAAACGGCCAAATCGCGGATCGACTTCCTGCGCCAGCTGCACGACCGGGAGGCACTGCTGCCCAAGGAGCGTCAGCGCCGGTTCCTCAACAGCGACGGCTGGGTCGGCTACGCGGGCCCGGCGGCGGCGGATCTGCTCAAACAGTTCGTCGCGCACAACCGGATGATGCTCGGCGGGTTCGTCATCCGCGATCAGCCGATCTCACTCGCGGAACTGAAATGCCCGATCCTGGCCTTCGTCGGCGAGGTCGACGACATCGGCCAGCCCGCCGCCGTGCGCGGCATCGTCCGGGCCGCGCCGAACGCCGAGGTGTACGAGGCGACGCTGCTGGCCGGGCATTTCGGCCTGGTCGCCGGCAGCGTGGCGACAAACCACACCTGGCCTATGGTGCGGGACTGGATCGGCTGGGTGGAGGGCAGCTCGGCACTGCCCGAGGAGATCCACCGGATGTCGGAGCACGTGGACAGCAAACGTCCACGCACCGCCGCCACCCGCGTCGTGCACACCGCGGCCGCGCTCGCCGAGGCGGGAACCGGCATGGGACGTGCCCTCGAAGGCATCGCCGGTAACACCGTGCGCGGTTCGCTGGAGCTGGCGGGCGAGGCCGCGCGCGCCCTGCCCCGGCTGACCCGCCTGGGCATGATCCAGCCGCACACCCGGATCTCACTCGGCAAACTCATGGCCGAACAGTGCAAGCGGGCGCCGCTGCGGGAATGCTTCCTGTTCGACGACCGGGTGCACACCAATGCCGCCGTCGACGTCCGCATCGACAACGTGGTGCGCGGCCTGATCTCGGTCGGCATCCGGCCGGCCACCCGGGTCGGCGTGGTGATGGAGACCCGCCCCAGCGCGCTGGTCACGGTGGCCGCGCTGTCGCGGCTCGGCGCCGTCGCGGTGCTGCTGGCACCCGGCAGCGAACTGCGCGGCGCGCTCGAGCAGACCGGCACCAAGATCCTCATCTCCGATCCGGAGAACCTGCGCCACGCCGCCGAGACCGGGCATCGGGTGCTGGTGCTCGGCGGCGGTGACGCCCGTGGGCTCGACATCCCGCTCGGCGATGACGTCATCGACCTCGAGCAGGTCGACCCGGCGAAGGTGCGGATGCCCGCCTGGTACCGCCCGAACCCGGGGCTGGCACGTGAGCTGGCCTTCGTGCTGGTCACCGGCACCGGCGACCGGCTCGATATCAAATACATCACCAATCACCGCTGGGCGCTGTCGGCGTTCGGCACCGCCTCGGCGGCCGACCTCGACCGCCGCGACACCGTCTACTGCCTGGCGCCGCTGCATCATTCGTCGGGGCTGCTGGTGAGCCTGGGCGGTGCGATCGCCGGCGGCAGCCGGATCGCGCTGGCGCGGTCGCTGGATCCGGCGCGCTTCGCCGAGGAGGTGCACCGCTATGGCGTCACCGTCGTCACCTACACCTGGACGATGCTGCGCGACATCCTCGACGCGCAGGTCTTCCCGGCCGGCCACCGGCATCCGATCCGATTGTTCATCGGATCCGGCATGCCCGCCGGGCTCTGGCGGCGCACCACCGAACAATTCGCGCCCGCCCGGGTCCTCGAGTTCTACGCCTCCATCGAAGGCGATGTGGTGCTTGCGCATGTCTCGGGCAGCAAGCCCGGCTGCAAGGGAAGGCCGGTGCCGGGCACGGCGCGGGTGGAACTGGTGGCCTACGACCCGGTGACCGAGCAGATCGAGGTCGACGAATCCGGTTTCGCCCGCCGCTGCGCCGACAACGAGGTGGGGCTGCTTATCGGCTCCGCCTCCGAGGGCGTCGATCTCTCGCGCGGCGGCCTGCGCGGTGTGTTCACCGCCGGCGATTCGTGGATGCCGACCGAGAATCTGTTCCGCCGCGACTCCGACGGCGACTACTGGCTGGTCGACCGCACCGACACCGTCATGCTCACCCCGCGCGGGCCGGTGTTCACCCAGCCGATCGTGGACGTGCTCAACGACATCACCGCCGTCGATATGGAGGTCGCCTACGGGCTGCCGGTCGGGGATCGCACGCTCGCGGTCGCCGCGGTCAGCGTGCGCGAGGGTTTCCGGCTGGAGCCCAAGGACGTCACCGAGGCGTTGCAGGCGCTGGATTACCGGCAGCGACCCGACCTGGTGTACGTGGTGGACGAGATCCCGCGCAGCTCCTCCTACCGGCCGTCCACCCGTGCGGTGCAGGCGGCGGGGCGACCGCAGCCGGGGCCGGGCACCTGGTGGTACAACCGCGAGACCGAGTCCTACGAGGTGCTGACCGAAGCCGCGGCGCGCGAACTACTCGGCTGAGCCTGGCGTGCCCGGGGCTGTTTCTCGAGGCCCCGGGGCCTCAGACCGTGAAGGCCTGCACCGCGTCGACCACCCGCTCGATCTGGGACGTCTCGAGCATCGGCCACAGCGGCAACCGGACGATGGTGGCGGAGAATTCGGCGCTGCGGGTGCACGGCACCGGCGTGCGGCCGTACTTCAAGCCGGCCGGGCTGGAATCCAGCGGCACATAGTGGAACGGTGCGACGATGCCGCGCCCGGCCAGATGCCCGATCAGGGCGTCGCGCGAGTCTTCGGTGGGCAACCGCAGGTAGAACAGGTGCGCGGCGTGCTCGCGATCGCCGGGCACCCGCATCACGCGGACGTCGTTGCGGCGCGACCAGTCCGGCAGCGCCGCCGCGTAGGCGTTCCACACCCGGTGCCTGCCGGCCTGGATGCGATCGAACTCGGCCAGTTGCGCGTCCAGCACGGCGGCATTGAGTTCGCTGGGCAGATAACTGGATCCGATGTCCTGCCAGGAGTATTTGTCCACCTGCCCGCGCAGGAACCGGGCCCGGTCGGTGCCCTTCTCGCGGATGATCTCCGCGCGGCCCATCAGGATCTCATCCGAGAGCAGCAGCGCCCCGCCTTCACCGCAGTGCACGTTCTTGGTGTCGTGGAAGCTCTGTGTGCCGAGGGTGCCGATGGTGCCGAGCGCGCGACCACGCCAGGTCCCACCGAGACCGTGCGCGTTGTCTTCGATGATTTCCAGCCCGTGCTCGGCGGCGACAGCGAGCAGCGGCCCCATCTCCGCGGCGACCCCGCCGTAATGCATCACCAGCACCGCCTTGGTGCGGGCGGTGACGGCATCGGCGACCGCGGCCGGGTCGATATTGCCGGTCTCGGGGTCGATATCGACGAACACGCAGGTCGCTCCGCGCAGGGCGATGGAGGTCGCGGCGGAGGTGAAGGCGAAGCTGGGGACGATCACCTCGTCGTCGGGGCCCAGTTCCAGCAGCAGTGCGGCCAATTCGAGGGCGTGCGTGCAGGAGGTGGTCAGCAGTGCGTGCGGGCTGCCGGTGATGGCCTTGATCTTGGCGGTCGCGGCCTTGGTGAACCGGCCGTCGCCGTGGCTGTGGTCGGAGTCCAGCACGGCGCGCAGGTTCTCCAGTTCGGCGGCCGCGCGGTAGGGCCTGCTGAAGATGATGCGGTCGGTGGTCACGGCGCGGCCCCCTCGCGTGCGTCGGCGGTGATCTCGTCGCGGCGCGGCGGCGGGGCGGCGACCGTCAGGTACAGCGGTTTGCCCACCAGGATATGGAGTGCGACACCGAGATATTCGGCGATCAACCCGAGCGAGAACAGCACCGCACCCGAACACAGCAGCAGCACGACGATGATCGAAGCCCAGCCCTCCGGATCGTTGTTATCGCTGGTCAGTGCGGTGTAGATGATGACGGCCGCGAGAATTCCGCCGGCCAGCGCCAGGGTGATCCCGAGCAGACTGACCAATCGCAGCCCGCGGGTGCCGGTGCACAGCACCATCTTCCAGAACAGCGAGAACAACCGCCGGTAGTTGTAGCCGGATTCCTCGCGGCCCTCCGCGCGCAACGTCACGGGGACCGTCACGGTGGTGCCGACCACCCAGGTCAGGGCGACATCGAGGTAGACGCCGTTGGCGGCGACGTCGGCCAGCTGTCTGCCGATATCGCCGCGGATCAGCCGGAAGCTTTCGAACCGGGTGGAATCGGGGAAGGCGAACACCGTCGCCAGCACGATTTTCGCGCCGCGCGAGGTGAGGTTGCGCAGGAAGCCGTGCGGACGGGTGTTGGTGGGTTTGGAGTAGACGAGGTCGGCGCGCCCGGCCAGGGCGGCGTCGAGGAACGCGGCGATGCAGGCGGGATCGTGCTGGCCGTCCTCGTCCATGGTGACGATCCACTCGCCGCGCGCCGCCGACATTCCGGCGATGGTGGCCGCGTCCTGGCCGAAGTTGCGGCTCAACCACACCACCCGCACCTGCGGGTAGTCGCGGCGCAACTGTTCGAGGACGACGTCGGAGCGGTCGGGGCCGTGGTCGTGCACCAGCACGATGTCGTCGACGACGAAGGTGATGCCGTCGGGGGTGAGCGTCGGCCGCGACAGCAGATCGAGTTCGCGCACCAGTGCGGCGATCGTGTGCTCGCCCCGGTACACCGGAACCACCACCGAGACCGAACGCGCGGCAGCGCGGCCGTTGGCCGAATCCGACTCCCGAGCCGACGCGGCGGTAGCAGGAGTTGACGCCGGCGGCTGCGTGGGAACCGGCTGGGGAGGAATCGGCATTGGCGAGATCGACTTTCGATGACGGTGCACGTGCCGGTACTCGTCACGGATGGGTGAGCCCGAGCCGCCGTGAACAATAACACGGGGTCGCGGCCTCGCCGCCGACCCGATTCGGCGGTGCGTCATCGGGTTCGCGACCGGCCGCTTCCGGGCATGTATGGTCTGGAACTCGTGGTGGAAAGTCGAGCCGGTACCCGGTCGGACGTGTTCAGGTGGGGCATCATCACCGCGGCCGGGGTGGTCGTGGCCTATCTCGCGGTGCTCGCCGCCAATGCCCGGCATTTCTACACCGACGACACCGAATCCCAGTACGCCCCGCTGTGGGTGATGACCGGAAGCTACCTGCGCGAAGGCCGTTTCCCGGCGATGGTGCCCGAGCACTGGCTGGCAGGCAACTACACCATCGAGGAAGCGGGACTGCTGAACCCGCCGCAGCTGCTGATCGATCTGATCGCGCCCTCGGTACCCGACATCGGGTTGTACGCCACCATGGTCAAGCTGATCTTCGCGGTGATCCTCGGCCTCGGTGTGTATCGCGTCGCCCTGGCCTACGGCGCCGGACCGGCCTGGTCCGCGGTGGCCGGCGTGTCGTTCCCGTTCACCGGATTCCTGCTGTTCTTCGATGCCGCCAGCTGGATGACCGCGTTCACCGGGACGGCCTGGCTGGTGCACGCCTGGGCGTCGGGGGTGCGATACGCGCGCGGACGCAGCGGCCCGATCCCGGTATTCGTGTTCCTGTACCTGGCGATCTCGGTGCAGTACATCTTCCCCGCGGTCGAGGCGGGCGTGATGATCGCCGCGGTGATCATCGGCGAGATGGTCTACCAGCGGCGCTGGGCCCCGTCGCTGCGGCTCGCGCTGGTCGCGGGATGCGCGGCGCTGGCCGGTCTGGCGACGTATCTGCCAAGCCTGCTCACCGCCGACGTCACCTGGCGCGGGGCAGACGAGATCAAGAACGACCCGTTCCTGACGGTGCCGTGGTCGGAATCGCTGAACGCCAGCCTGCCGAGCACCCTGCCCGCGTTCACCTCGTGGTGGGGTTTCGTGCAGCCGCTGCCGATGGTCTACATCGCCTGGTTCCTGATCCCGGCGCTGGCGTTCATCGATTGGCGCCGTGCGGCCGGCGCGGCCAGGGAACTGAGTGCGCTCGGCATCTTCACCGTGGCCGCCCTGCTGTGGACCGCAGGCCCGGGCACGATGGGTCCGTTGCGGTGGCCGGCGCGGGTGCTGCCGATGGTGGCGCTCGGTCTGTTGCTGCTGGTGTGTGTGCTGCTCGGCCGCTACGGCACCACCGCCGGGTGGCGGCGCCGCGGTATCGGCGCTGGACTGCTGATCGGTGTGCTGCTGCTGCGCTCGCTGGCGGCCGCGCCCTCGGAAGCGGTCTGGCATATCGTTTCGGCGCTGGGCGTCGCCGCCCTCGGCGCCGCCGTGGTCTGGCTTGGCCGTACTCGCGGCACCGCCCTGGCCTGCGCGCTGAGCATCGTCGCGGTCGCGCCGATCGCCTATCTCCAAGTGCGGGCCGCGCAGCCGACCCCGATGAGCTGGAACCTGCCCGCCGACCGAAACGAGGCGAAAGCGGCCTTCCCGGACTTCGGCGGCACCACACTGCAACTGGGCGAACGCGGCCTGATCCAGCCCGGCCAGAACACCCTCGACGAAGCCTACGGTTCGCTCGTCTTCGGCAATTACGCCAAGGACCTGGAACTGACCTACGTCGGCGGCTACACCCCGAACGGGCACTTCTACTTCGGTGAACTGCTGTGCATGCGCTGGGACACCAGCGTCTGCCCGGACGCCTACCGTCGTGCTTTCGCCACCGAACCGGAGACCGGGCGCACCATCGTCGACCTGATGAAGATCGACCGGGTCGTTGTGCAGCGCGCGCTGTTCCCCGACGCGCGCGCACAGCCCGCGCCCGCCGGCTGGAGATGGGTCGACTACCCGGGCCACGAGGACTACATCTGGGTGCTCGAACGGGAGAACGGACCGGTCTCCACCGTCGACGGCCGCATCGCCCATACCGACGGAGTCACCGCCACCTCACTCGGCGAGACGGATCTGACCAGCCGCGTGCGGGTCGATTCCGCCGAGGGCGGCAAGGTCGTGTTCGCGCGCCTCGGCTGGCCCGGTTACCGCGCGAGCATCGACGGCCGCGACGTGCCGATCAGCGTCGTCGCGAAAACCTTCGTCGCCGTGGAGATCCCGCCGGGCACACAGGGCGCGGAACTTGTGCTGAGCTGGCGGCCGCCGGGCTGGAAGATCGGCGGCGCGGCCATCGTCGCCGGGCTGGTCGGGCTCGCGGTGCTGGAGTGGGCGTATCTGCGTGGACGTCGCCGCGACGCGGACGAACCGGCCGCGGATTCGTCAGCGGAACCGGAAACGCCTGAATCCGAGCGGCCCGACCTGGTGGAAGCCCGACCGTGAGCGGGACCACCGGCCGTCCGGAACCGCGCCCGGCGAGCCCCGTCGGCCTCGGCCCGCAACCGGATGCCGTGCAGACTGCCGCATCACCGCTCACCGGGTCGGTGCTCGGTCCCGATCGGTCTACCGGCGCCGATACCCACCCGCCGACCCCGCCCGAGGCCCAGCATGTGCGTCGGGTCTCCGGCCCGGACACCGATTCGTCGGATACCGCTGATCCCGGTCCGCTCTTGCGCCTGGTCCGCCGCCAGGAGCTGGCCTTCGCCGTCGTCGGCGGGTTCAACACCGTGCTCGGCATCGTGCTCACCGTGGCGTGGCTGGCGGTGCTCGGCGACGGTGTTCCGCCGTCGGTGGCCGTGGTGGCGGCCTACTGCGTGAGTGTCGTCGTCGCCTTCGTGCTGCACCGGACGCTGGTCTTCCGAGTGCGCGGGCAACTCGTGCGCGATTTCCTCGCCTTCGTCGCGGTCAATTCCGGTGGGCTGCTGATGAACGTGGTGCTGTTGGAACTGGCCGTGACCGTGCTCGATTTCCCGGAGAAACCGGCCGCCGTGGTGGTGATGGGATTCGTTGCGGTGGTGAGCTTCTTCGGCCACCGTCATATCTCGTTCCGGCAGCGGGTAGGTTAGCCCTCATGCCGGAGGAAACCACCGTCGACCCCACCCTGCTCAGCCTGCTCGCCTGCCCGCAGGACAAGGGCCCACTGCATCTGGTGCGCACCGACGAGGGCGCGAGCGTGCTCTACAACCTGCGCCTGCGCCGTGCCTACCCGATCGACAACGGCATCCCGGTGCTGCTCATCGACGAAGCCCGCGACGTCGACGACGCCGAACACGAGCGGTTCAGTGCTCAGTTCTCCGAATCCTGAACCCCGTCCTGACGCAGCTGCCCGCCGAGATCGCCGGTGAGATAGTGCTGCACCGTCGGCCCGATGAGCGCGACCACCTGCGGTAGCGGCAACGACGCCATCGGTTCCAGTAGCGCGATCTTGCGCGCCACCAGCAGCCCGACCATCTGCGAGGCGGCCAGATTCACCCGCAGCCTGCCGTCGTCCTCGGGCGTCGCGATGCGCGAGCGGATCCGTTCGAGCACCACCTCGAGCAGGAAGGTCCGGGTCAGCGACGGCCCGGTACCGCCGAGGAAGCTGCGCACCATCGCCACCACGCCCGCGCCGGCGGGCGAGTCCCACACCGATACCACCGCCCGCACGATCGTCTCGCCCAGCTGTTCCAGCGGCGCCGCGTCGATCGCCCGCAGGGTGATCTCCGGATCGACCGGCATCTCCACGACTTTCGCGAACAGTTGCTGCTTGGTCCCGAAGTAGTGGTGCACCAGCGCCGGATCGACGCCGGCGTCGGCCGCGATCGCCCGGATCGAGGTCTTGCCGAATCCGGTGTCGGCGAATCGCGTTCGCGCCGCCTCGAGGATCGCCTCCTTGGCGCCGGATCGTCCAGGTCGTCGCCCCGTCCGGCCGGCCCGCATGTTCGGCGATGCCGCGATATCGGCGCTGTCGTCGTCGGCCGCGGCCGCGGTGCCGCTCACGGGGTGCGCCGCCGCAAGGTCGCGGCCCCGAGCACCAGCGCCACCACTGCGAAACCGGCCACCACCGCCAGATCCCGCCACATCGCCGCGGTCGGCTCGGCATGCACCGACACCTGCTGCAACGCGTCGACCGCGTAGCTCAACGGCATCACATTGCTGATCGCCTCCAGCCAGCCGGGCAGCTGATCGCGCGGCACCAGCAGCCCGCACAGGAAGATCTGTGGTGCGACGACCACCGGCATGAACTGCACCGCCTGGAATTCGGTGCGGGCGAAGGCGCTGGCCAGCAGCCCGAGCGCGACGCCGAGCACCGCGTCGACCACCGCGATCAGCACCACCCAGCCCGGATTCCCGGCCGCCTCCAGCCCGAGCAGCCCGAACGACACCAGACATGCCGTCACCGCCTGCGCCGCGGCTGCCGAGGAGAAGGCGGTGCCGTAGCCGCCGAGCAGGTCGAGTTTCGACAGCGGAGTGGTGAGCAGCCGCTCCAGCGTGCCCGAGGTGCGTTCGCGCTGCATGGCGATCGCGGTGATCAGGAACATCACGATGAACGGCAGGATGCCGAGCATGCTGATGCCGACCCGGTCGAACAGTGTGGTGGTCTGGTTCGGCGCCTTCGGGGTGTCTTGGTAGATGAAGTACAGCAACGTCATCAGCAGAGCGGGGACGACCAGAATCATCGCGACCGTGCGATGGTCGTTGCGCAGCTGCCGCAGGATGCGGCTGGTGGTCGCCAGATACGGGCGCAGCGTCATCCGGCGGGCGGGGACGCGGTCGACGACGGTGCTCATGCTGTCTGTCCCATCGTGATGAGGCCGAGGAAGGCCTGTTCCAGGTTCTGTTCGCCGGTGCGGGTGCGCAATTCGTCGGGGCTGAGCTGGGCCAGCACCTTGCCCTCGCGCATCAGCAGCAGCTGGTCGCAGTGGTCGGCCTCGTCCATGACATGGCTGGACACCAGCAGAGTGGTGCCGCCGGCCGCGAGCTCGCGGAACTGCTTCCACAGATCGACCCGCAGCACGGGGTCCAGCCCGACGGTCGGTTCGTCGAGCACGAGCAGTTCCGGCGCGGCCACCAGCGCGCACGCCAGCGAGGCCCGCGTGCGCTGCCCGCCGGACAACTCGTCGCCGCGCTGGTGCTGATAGTCCAGCAGGCCCACCGCCCCGAGCGCTTCGTCGATATCGCCGCGGTCGGCGCCGTACAGCGCGGCGAAGTAGGCGACGTTGTCGCGCACGCTGATGTCGGAATAGATGCTCGGGGATTGGGTCACGTAGCCGATGCGTCTGCGCAGCGCGGCCGATCCCGCCGGCAGTCCGAGCACTCGAACGTCACCAGCGGCGACGATCTGGGTGCCGACGATGCTGCGCATCAGCGTGGTCTTCCCGCACCCGGAGGGGCCGAGCAGGCCGGTGATGGATCCGCGCGCGATGGTCAATGACACCTCGTGCAGCACTTCGCGCCGACCGCGGCGAACGGTGAGGCCGTCCACTTCGACGGCGGGCGGTGACGGGGTCTGCGACATGGCCGCCTCAATTCATCGAGTGTTGAATTCACTGTGTGATGAATTCTGCGCCGTCGATTGGTGAAGCGCAATCAGGAACCGGAAAACGCATGGTCAATGCCCATGAACAGGCGGCTTCCCGGCGACCCCACCGGGCTCCACGACCACGAACTGGCCCATCATTCCGGTGTCCTCATGCCAGAGCAGATGGCAGTGATACATGTACGGCGTATCCGGATCGGCAAGCCCGTCGAAGCGCAGGGCCAGCCGCACCGAACCACCCGGCGGCAAGAACACCGTGTCCTTCGGCCCCGACAGCTCCACCGGTGGCGGCGACCCGTCGCGTTCGAGCACCCGGAACTGCACATCATGGACGTGGAAGTTGTGCGGCATCCCGTCGACATTGCGGACCGTCCAGATCTCGGTGCTGCCGCGCGTCACCGCGAAATCGACGCGATCCATCGCCATCGCCTGCCCGTTGATCGAACCGAAACTGAGGTCGAACGCACGCTCGGTCGCCCCCGTGACGTCGAGGCGGCCCGGCCGCACGAGCGTGGCGGGCAGCGGGGGCGAGGGCCGCAACGTGTCGGCCGCCCGGAATTCCATGAGGTCGAAAGTGTCGTCGCCGCCGCTGAAGCGCTGGGTCCAGAAACTCAGGCCTGCGTCGAGCGGGTAACTGCGCAGCACGGTGGACGCGCCCGGCTCGAACCGGACCACGATCTCGGCCCGCTCACCCGGCGACAGCCGGATCCGGTTCAGCTCGGCCGGCCGTTCCAGCAGGCCACCGTCGGTGGCGATGAGCGCGAACGGGCGATCGTCGGAGAAACCGAAGGTGTAGGTGCGCGCGGTGGAGGCGTTGAGCAGGCGCAGCCGCACCAGCTCGTCGCCGACCACGTGGTACGGAGCGAGCGAGCCGTTGACCATGGTCTGGTCGCCGAGAAACCCGACGTCACGGAACATGGCGTGGCTGCCGTCGAACGCGTCGCCGCGGAACTTCACGTCCTGGACGATGACCGGCACATCGTCCACCCCGTAGGTCCCCGGCAGCGTCACGGCCTCGGCCGGGTCGTCGAGGATGAACATGCCGGCCAGCCCGCGCCGTACATGCGATTCGGTCTCGCCGTGCGGATGCGGGTGGTACCAGAGAGTGGCCGCCGGCTGATCGATCGTCCACTGCGGCGCCCAGTACGCGCCGGCCGCGACCATCTGATGCGGTCCACCATCCATCGCCGCGGGCAGATGCATGCCGTGCCAGTGCACCGTCGACGCATCCGGCAGCGCATTGCGCACCCGGACACGCACCGTCTCACCGCGTGCCGCTCGCAGCGTGGGGCCGAGGTGGTCGCCGTTGAATCCCCAGGTCTCGGTGAAACGGCCCGGCCGGAACTCCGTACGACCGGCCTGCATCCGCAAGTCGAACACCCGCGTCCCGTCGGCCGCGATCCGGGAATCGGCCAACGGCGGAATCGGCAACTCGCCGGTGAAATCCAGACGCCCGACCGTCGAGACATCGGCCCGCTGATACACGAGCGTGACTCCCACGCCGATGGCGACCGCCGCCACCAACAGCACCGAAACGACGGTGATTGTCAGCCGGCGCACCGGCCGCGACCTGCGAAACATAGTCCGACGCTAGGGATTACCAGCCCGTCGGCACATCCGGGATCGTCCCTGACCCAGGCCTTGGATCCACCCTGACCCGACCCCGACATCGGGTCGCCGCAGGAGCCGACCGCACCCGGCTGAGAGAATCCGAGGTGTGAGTGCCGAGGAACTTGCCGTCGAACCGCTCGCGGCCGCGCGCCGGGTGCTCGGCGCGACACTGTGGTCGGGTCCGGTGGGAGTGCGGATCGTCGAGGTCGAGGCTTACGGGGGAGACCCGGCGGGACCCTGGCACGATCCGGCCGCCCATTCCGGCCGCGGGCGCACCCCGCGCAATGCGGTGATGTTCGGGCCACCCGGCGTGCTGTACGTCTACCTCAGCTACGGGATGCACACCTGCGTCAACGTCACCAGCGGTCCCGATGGCGTAGCCAGCGCCGTGCTGATCCGCTCCGGTGAGGTGGTCGCCGGCGAGGACGTGGCCCGGGCTCGGCGCGCCGCCGCCCGCAACGGGCATGATCTCGCGCGTGGGCCCGGCAATCTCGGCAGCGCTCTCGGAATCACCTTGGACGACTACGGAACTCGGCTGTTCGACCCCGAGTCGCCGATCCGGCTCGAACTCGGCCCGACCCTTGACCCCTCCGCGATCGCCGTCGGCCCGAGAGTCGGCGTGAGCCTGGCCGCCGACCGCCCGTGGCGGTTGTGGCTGCCGGATTCCCCTGCGGTGTCGGCGTATCGGCGCAGTCCGCGAGCTCCGCGCGCGGAGCGTAGCGCCTGACCTCGGCCGATGCCCTGCACGAGGGTCGTGGAAAAAAATTCTCGGCACCTGCGATGAATTCCGCGAGACGGCTCCGTCTTGTCTGGTGAACGCGCTACCAACCCGGCGCGCACGACCCGAA
>NZ_BAFY01000104.1 GCF_000308555.1 Nocardia cyriacigeorgica NBRC 100375
AGCATCTGGTCGATGGTGTCGTGATTGAACAGGAACTTGTTGAGCGCGTGCGCGTCGACACTATCCGGGATGTCAGCGTCCTCGCGCCATTCGAGGTCTTCCCAATACTCCTTCTCCTCGTCGGAGAGCTCGGCGTATCGGATGCCGGTGCGCAGGAACTTCAACGGCACCGATTTCGCCACCGGCGGCACCAGATAGCCTTCGGCGACGGCTTGTTCCAGGTCGTAGACATCGGTCGGCACCCCTTCTTCCAAGTGGAACAGCCGATAGGTATTGCGGTCGATCTCGTTCTTCGGTGTCGCGGTCAAACCCACCAGCAGGGAGTCGAAGTGCTCGAAGATCGCCCCGTACTTCTGATACACCGAGCGGTGCGCCTCGTCGATGATCACCAGATCGAAGTATCCGGGCCCGAACGGGCGCTGTTTGGTGTCATCGATCTGGTTGATGAGGTTCAGCATCGTCGGGTACGTGGACACGTAGACGCGCGCGTTGGCGTCCTTGTCGGTGAGCAGGTTCACCGTCGGCACGCTCGGCAGATGCGTCTTGAACGCATTCGTCGCCTGCGACACCAGCACCTGCCGGTCGGCCAGGAACAGCACCCGCTTCACCCAGCCGGCCCGGATCAGCTGATCCACCAGCGCGATCACCGTGCGGGTCTTACCCGTCCCGGTGGCCATCACCAGCAGCGCTTGCCGCTGCTTATCATTCTCGAAGGCGTGGTTGATGCGCCCGATGGCGCGCTTCTGGTAGTGCCTGCCCGCAATCGCCTCGTTGATCGGTTCGGTGGACAGGCTCTTGCGCTTGGCCCGGCGCTGAATGAGCGTGCGCAGTTGGTCCTTGGTGTAGAAGCCCTGCACCGGCCGGGGCGGGTAGAAATCGTCATCCCAGATCTGGGTCTGGTGGCCGTTGGTGTAGAAGATGACCGGCCGCTGCCCGTGCTCGCGCTCCAGCGCATCCGCATACAGCGACGCCTGGTACTTGCCGGATTCCACACTTTTCGATGTCTGTTTGGCTTCGACCACCGCCAGCGGTTTGCCATTGTCGTCCCACAGCACGTAATCGGCTCTGCCCTTGCCGCTGGGCGTCGGCATTCCGCTGACCGGATACTCGCGGTCGTCGGGCCCCGACAACGTCCACCCTGCCTCGAGCAACAACAGGTCGATGTAATTCGTGCGGGTCTCGGCCTCGTTGTAATCGTGGTGATCCGGCACCGTGGCATTGGCCGCCTTCGCTGCCTTCACCTCGGCCCGCAGCCGCTTGACCTCGTCGTCGAGTTCCTTGCGCTGCCGCCGCTCCGCCGCCAGCTCCGCCTGCTGCGCGGCGAACTCGTCGGCCATCTGCCGGATCTCGGCCTGCTTCTTGCGCCGGACCTCCGCCGGCACCGGCCGCGGAATCAGCGAGGTATCGAACCGCTGCCCATCGAACGGCTTACCCGCCTCGGTGCGCGCATACGTGCGCCCCAGCCAATACAGCACATGAAACAGCTCCGACACGGCATTCACCGCATCTTGCGCGGGAATCTCGGTACTGCGGTGCACGGCGATATTCCCCCGCCGCCGCACCACATCCATCTTCGTGACGATCGCCGACCCCGCCACCTGTGTCAACGTCGGCTCATTGATCCTGGCGCTCAGATCATCCCGGTACGGCATGCGCAGCGCATCATCGGCCTTGAACAGCCAATTCAACGCCAGCTCCAGCGCCCGCCGCGCAAAGAAGCACGCCACCCGGGGATCACCGACCGCGCTGCGCTCCGCCCTGACGGCCTCGCCGTGCAGCTCCGGCCACTCGGCCAGCAGGAAGTCGAAGTTGCTCTCGGTCACGAAAATCCCTCCCCTTACAGATCTTTCAGGTCATCTTGCCAGAGTTCGCCACGGAAGGCGCGGGACTGGAGGGAGGAGAAGAGGGTGTCGAGGGCGTCCAGCTGACCAACCATTCGTAGCTTGTTTGCGTCTATTGCGGCGACGGTACGCGCAAAGGTTCTTTGCAGTTGCCGTGGAGGTAGGATCGTTGGTTGTGAAAGAACCTTGTATTGCGAGATATTCTTGACGCCATTTCCCGTCGACGATCGTCGGATTTGTTCGCGAAACCCTGGCTGTGAAAACAAGCCATGAACGAAACGCGGTTCAACCTGGCTGCTTTCATTCCATACAAAACGCCAGAGCTTGTCTGGTAGGGCATACCTTGGTTCGACTTGGTCGACAAACGTTGTCACGCCGATCAAGTCGGGATTACCATTGGCGCGGCAGAAGATGAGATCGCCCGGCCGTACGATGTGTGAATCCGGTGGACGATACTCGGCTGGTAGAGGTTTGCTTTCCGTTGGATAAAATGTTCCTGACGTTACTGCACTGACCTTCAGGACCCGAAACGCGGACTCGGAGCCATCCTGGCCTGGGGCCAAGCTCTTGCCGCTCTCGAACTTCTCAACAAAGTGCCCCACGGTTCCAATATCCCACCCACGGCTATTGGCAACAGGATCCCCGAACATGTCGAGGAAGATGGATTGGGCGAGGTCGTCGAGGAGGGCGATGGACTTCCGCCGCTTCTCCCGGAGCGCATCCACATGATCCAGCACCTCCGCGATCCGCCGCTGCTGGGCGATTGGAGGGACTGGGATCATCATCTCGGCGATGTCTTGGCTATTGACCTGCTTGAAAGTCGCGCCCTTTCCCTTGGCTGCGAGTTCGTTGGACGAGAAGCCCAGCCAATTCCACAGGTATCGAATGTCGATGCAATCGTTGGGGCGCAGTGAAGCGACTCCTCGACCGATGCAGTATTCCTTGTCGGCCAGGACTTTATCACCGATCGACGCGCGGATTCCAAGAAGAATGTCGCCGGAGCGTGACAGCTTCGATGGTTTTGTTGTGTACTTCTTCGGGGCAGGTGACCCTTGATTGAAGTCGCCAGCACCTGCAATCAAAGGCCAACCATCGCTGTCAGTGTTGTAAGACTCGCCAGGTGGAGCCTGCCCCATGATGATAGTGGTAACGGAATCGAGTCTTTCCAGCTTCATGCCAGCATCCCCTTCAAATCCGACATACCCTGCTGAATCTCCCCCTCGATCAACTCCAACTCCTCGATGATCTCCATAGGCGGCCGGTGCTCGATCTCCTCGTGCACAATCTCCTTGTACCGATTGAGGCTGAGGTCGTACTCCTGTGCTGCGATATCCGCCTTCGATACACAGAAGCTCTGCTCGGTGCGTTCACGTTCGCGTTCGCTGGTGGTGCGCCGGGACCAGCGGGCCAGCACGTCGGGCAGGTTGTTCTTCACGTGCTCGTCCTCGGTGAGAGCAGCAGCGACACCGAGCTTTTCGTCCGGAAGCTGCGGATTGCGCTTGTCGTCGAGGCTGAATCCGTCGGCAGTAACGTCGTAGAACCACACGTGGTCGGTTTCGTCGTCCTTGGTGAAGAACAGGATCGCGGTCGACACTCCCGCGTACGGTTTGAACACCCCGGAGGGCAGTTTCACCACGGCGTCGAGTCCGTGCTCTTCGACCAGGATCTTGCGTAGTTCCTTGTGCGCCTTGGTAGATCCGAACAGCACGCCGTCGGGAACGATGACGGCAGCCTTGCCTCCGGTCTTGAGCAGGCGCAGGAACAACGCCAGGAACAGCAGCTCGGTCTTCTTGGTCTTCACCACCTGGAGCAAGCCCTTCGCGGTGGTCTCGTAGTCCAGGCTGCCGGCGAAGGGCGGGTTGGCGAGGATCATCGAGTAGCGGCCCTCTTCGCCCGACACCGATTCGGCGAGCGAATCCCGGTAGCGGATATCGGGGTGCTCGATCTGGTGCATGAGCATGTTCATGCTGGCGATGCGCAGCATGGTGGAGTCGAAGTCGAAGCCGTGGAACATGCTGCGGTGGAAGTGATCCTGCTGCGCGGAGTCGAGTAGGGCGTCGCGGTGGGTGCGCTGGATGTATTCGGCGGCGCCGACCAGGAAGCCCGCGGTACCGCAGGCTGGGTCGCAGATCTCGTCGCTGGGGCCGGGCGCCATCATGGCGACCATCAGCTCGATGATGTGGCGCGGGGTGCGGAACTGGCCGTTCTGGCCGGCTGTCGCGATCTTGGACAGCATGTACTCGTACAGATCGCCCTTGACGTCGCCGCCCTCGGCGAGCGGCAGTTCGTCGAGCATATCGACGGCTTTGGTGAGCAGGCTCGCCGTGGGGATGGTGAACCGGGCGTCCTTCATATGCTCGCCGTAGGTGGATTCCTCGCCGCCGAGCAGCCGCAACCAGGGGAAGACGTCATCGCGCACGGTCCGCAGCAGCTGCTCCGGTGCGAGCTCACGGAATTTCGACCACCGCAGCGGCTCGGTGTCGGCGTCGAAGATCGGGTTCTCGATCGGCCGCCCACTCCGGTTGGCCTTGCGTTCCTTGCCGGTCTGCAGGTCGTCGAGGCGCTTGAGGAACATCAGGTAGGTGATCTGCTCGATCACCTCCAGCGGATTCGAGATGCCACCCGACCAGAACGCATCCCACAACCGGTCGATCTTGCTCCGCAGTTCCCCAGTGATCATGGCGGGAACGTTAGCCGAGGGCGCCGACAGATTTCGCGGGAGTGAGGTATTCGGAGTGCATCGAGCGATACCCAGCTCAGCGTCGGCCGAAGCTGCGATGTCGCCGGGCGGGCACCGCCGATGCGGAATCGACTCGTCGCTACCGGAAGATTGCGGGCGTAGTGGTGGATGCGAGCTGGTCGGCGAGGTCCTGATACATGTCGCCCAGCTCGGTCAGTCGCACTGTGGCGTCATACACCAGTGCATCGGGTGCATGGGCCAGCATGATGTAGGCCTCGACCGTGAGCGCGGCGATATCGTCGACCAACCGGCCCACCCCGTGCATCCCGCCGGAACCGGGTCGGGCACTCACCGCGACCCAGAGGTCGATCGCGACACGAAGGCGGCTGCGGTGCCGGTCCAGTGCGGCCGAACCCGTCGCCGGTGTCTGTTCGCGTGCCTGGTGGATCGCGGCCAGCTCGCCCGCGGCATCCAGGATCGGGTGGTCGCGGGCCGGCAGGCCGCGGCAGGCGGCGAGCAGCAGTTCTTTGCGGGGCAGGGCGGTGTTCACCAGTGGTCTCCAAGGATCGGCAGACGGCGTTGTCCGCGAACGACTTCGGTGGCGCAATCGGTGTATCCGGTGACGAGTTCGGCGAGCCGATGCCAGGCGCTGTGCACGCGCGGGTCGGCGGGCGGGACGGTCATCAGTAGCCGATAGGCGTGGACCTGCGCGCCGGCGATCCGGTCGATCATGGTGCCCGCAGATTCGGTGTGCAGGGGCGCGCCGGGGCGCGGGACGGGTAGCCGGGCGGTCAGCCACAAGTCGATGGCCGCGATGAGCCCGGTGCGCCGCCACAGCAGATCCGCCGGGTCGGCGGTGGCGTCGAGTTCGCTGCGGTGCGCCGCGCCCAGCCGACTCGCCAGCCGCGCCACCGGATGGCCCGACACATGGTGCCCGCGGATAGCGGTGAGCAGCTCGTCGCCGCCGACGAAAATCGCCGGTTCGGGACGCATCGTCAATACCCGCACGGCCGGGTGGACGCCCACATCTCCAGGACCTCGCGGGCCGCAGCGAGCACCGCCGACCGTCGCGGCAAGGTCAGCGGGCCGGGGCTGGGAGCGCACGCCCAGTAGCGGTCGAACTCGATCTCCGGCACCGGCAGGACAATCCTTGACCCGGCCGGCATGGTCGCGACCCCGCGCCGGCTCACCGCATCGAGCGTGCGCACCCCGACCCGGCCGTCCGGCGTGGCCAGGAATATCCAATGCGAGTTCGCCTTCGACACCCCGATGACCGGCACCGACGGCTCATCCCGCAGCGCCTGCCGGACACTCCAAGCGAGCCGAGGGGGCATCTGCACCGCCGCGAGCGACTGGGTCGTGTACAGGGCCGCATGCCCGTCGACGAGCTCGGCGGGCATGCCGAAGTCGCGGCGGTAGCGGAGCACGGCTGTGCGGATGTGGTGATCGGGGGAGGCGTGGTCGAGCGTGGGAGTCGTCATCTGCGTCACCGCTCTGGCAGGTCGTCTACCTGCCTGTTCGAAGGTATGTACCTGGTCGCGGAAGAGCATAGCCATGATTGGCTGTATATATACAGAAATTGATGTAGATGGCTGTAATTGGCATGTCTGTATCGAAGTGCGATGCTCTGGTCGCGTGCTATGCGAGGGTGTCCGATGTAGCTGACGCCCAGATTGTGAGGATGAAGTGCCGGACCGTCGTTCTGACCCCGCCGCGCTGCGGTTCCTGATTGGACATGACCTGCGAGTGTCGCGTGAACGCGCGGGGATGAAGCAGGCGGAGGCGGCGCGGGTGCTCGGCTGCAATCAGCCCAAGATCAACTATCTGGAGACCGGCAAAACGCAACAGAAGCCGCACGAAACGACGGCGCTGCTCAAGGCGTACGGCGCAAGTGTCGAGCACATCGACCGAATCGCTTCGCTGGCCGGGCAAGCGGACCGGGCGACCTGGTGGGCGCCGTTCTCCGATGTCCTTCCGGACTGGTTCAGGACCTTCGTCGGGTTGGAAGGCTTGGCCACGAGCCAGTTTGTCTACCGGTCGAAGACCATCCCCGGGCAGATGCAGACAGAGGAGTACGCGAGGACCCTGCTGGAAGGCAGCCTGCAAATCGCGTTGATGGACGCGCCGCAGGCGGTTCGGAGCCGGATGGCGCGGCAGCGACTGGCCGATGATGACCATCCCCTGCATATACGGGCCGTCATCGAGGAATCGGTGCTCGATCGGATGGTCGGCGGACCGAGAGTGATGCTGGGGCAACTTCGGCACCTGCTCGACCTCATGCAGCGCGACAACGTCGAACTGCGGATCATGCCGACTCGTGTCGCAGTCCATGACGGTTTGGACGACGAGTTCACCCTGCTGGACTTCGACGCGGCGCAAGGTATCGGCTACTTGGAGCACGCCGCAGGCGCGCTGTACGTGCAGGATCAGGACCAGGTGCGGCTCTATAGAATGATGGCGGACCGTCTGTGTAGCGCCGCGCTATCGACGTCCGAGTCCATAGATGCGATCACCGAGCGCATCGATAAGCTGCATGAATGAGTTCGGAGTGCCCTGAATGAAGACCATAGCTCTCGCGTGGCGTAAGTCCAGCTACAGCGGGACCAACGGGGGCGAGTGCGTAGAGGTTGCCTACACCAGCGAATCCGTACTCATCCGCGACACCAAATACCTGCGCAACCCCGCGAACGACCCCGCGGCCCAGCCTGTCATCACGCTGCCGGCCTCCGTTTGGCCGGCGTTCCTCGCCGCGGCCTGCGCCCACGCCTCGCACGCCATTGCCGGCGCCCCGGCGATCACTCGTCACCGCGACGGCTCGGTCACGCTCACCGGCTCCGCCGCCACCCTGCACTACACCGCGGGGGAGTGGCGCGCCTTCCTGGCGGGTGTCCGTGACGGAGAGTTCGTCGCGGTCTGACCTGCCGATCAGATCGGCACCTTCCCGTTTCGGTGGCAGACGTACTCGCGCCGCATCATCGACGTGCCATGCGTCGTCGGACCCACCGTCGCGAATGGGCCGACTGCTAGGGGCCGGAAACGACGAAGCGGGCGTCGGACCGGGCGTCGCTGCCCTGCGTCGTGGCACCTCAGCGCCGCCGCGAGGTCTCCGGCTGAGTCGGCTCAGTCTTGAAGTGTTGCCGCTGGGCCGCCGGGAGTGCTGCGGCGACGGCCCCGCTGCCGAAACTTCGTTGTTCCACAAGAGGTTTCGGGCATTTGTCCAGTGTGAAGATGTGGATATCAGATGCGGTTTCTGCTGATTCTGGGGCGTTGCTTGGGTTAGGATTCGAACATGAGTTCGAGTGGGGGAATCGGCGAAGACAGTGCAGCAGCGGCACTGCATGCCGCCGTCACCGATCTGCTCGACGAACCCCTCACACCGATCACCGATGATGGCGTCATTGGTCTGATGCGCGACGTGGAGCGCTGCACGCGAATGCTGACCATGGTCCGCCACCGCCTGCTCATGGAAGCCTCCGATCGGTCCCTGCCCGCCCGTTATGGGTCGAAATCGTTGAAACGCTTCCTGATGGAAACGCTGAACCTTGCCAGCGCCGACGCAGGCGCCCGCGTCCACCAAGCGCAATCGGTCGCATCCTTCCACGACATGGCCGGTGAACCGGTCGACCCGCGGCTGCCACATACCGCGCAAGCATTGACCGCCGGTGATATTTCCGCCGATCACGCTCGCGGTATCGCAGCAGCGATCAACCGTGTCCCGCGTGGCGCGTCCGCCGATGACCGCGCTGCTGCCGAGGAGATCCTCACCGACTTCGCCCGCACCGGCTCCCCCGACGATATCGGCAAAGTCGGCGACAGAATCCTCGCCTACCTCGACCCCGACGGCCGCCTCACCACCGACCATGACCGAGCCCGCATGCGCGGCATCACCATCGGCCGTCAACGCCCCGACGGGATGAGCCCCATCCGCGGCGAGGTCGACCCCGTGCTGCGCGCTTTGCTGGATCCGTTGCTGGCCAAGTACGCCCGCCCGGGCATGTGCAATCCGGACGACCCCACCAGCCCCGGCGACACCGATTCGGTGGACCCGGCGGTGCTTGCCGAGGCCGCCGCCCGCGACCACCGCACACCCGCCCAACGCAACCATGACGCACTCGAAGCGCTCCTGGCATCCGGCGTCATCAGCGAACAGCTCGGCACCCACCGCGGAGTCCCGGTCGCAACAATATTGACGATGTCTGTCGGCGACGTGGAACGCGAAGCCGGAGTCGCGACCACCGCCACCGGCGGCACCGTACCGATCCGGGACGCCCTGGAATTGGCCGGGAGGTCACAACCCTGGCTGGCGGTGTTCGACCACGCCGGGCTCCCACTACATCTCGGGCGGATGAAGCGGCTCGCGTCCCGGGATCAGCGTTTGGCGTTGATCGCCGCCCTGAAGGGCTGCTCCCGCCCTGGATGCAACGCGCCCGCGAGTATGTGCGCGGTCCACCACGTGCTGGACTACCGCAAGAACGGCAGCACCGACATCGAGAATCTCACCCTCGCCTGCGATGCCTGCCACGCGTTGATCCACGATGGCCCCGGCGGATGGAAAACCCGGATCGAAGGGCCTCGCTCCGCGTATGCCGGGCGTACCTCGTGGATCGCCCCACCGCATATCGACCCGCAACAGAAGCCGCGAATCAACCACCGCCACAATGCCAGCGAACTACTCGCCCAAGCACTCTCACGTATCCACCTGCGCCACGAACGCGACCGCGAACAACACCGACAATGGCGACGCCAACAAACACAACCCCAGCCAACCGCGGCATGATCGGACGATCGCATGGGGCGGGCGGAGCCGCTGGGCGGCGCCGGCCGCGGATTGCCGGATGAATAGTCGGCCGAGACATCACTGCACCGGCCCATACAGTCGCCCGGCTGACGTCGCGGTGTGGCGTCTCGGCTGACATGGGTTGGTAATCTGCCTGGCGTAGAGACGGTTTGAGAAATCGGGGGATTCTTGGCATGGCTGGATGGTGGAGAAGACGCTCAGACAAGAATTCATGGCATTTTCCACCCTGCTACTCCAGGAAGGAGAAGGCCAGGATTATCGCTCAGTTCGCGGAGTTCGATCGCGACCGCCGACAAGCCGAGGCCGACGCTCTGGCCAACCCCTATCGTCCCGACCCGAGCGACGATCCCGCCATCGAAGCCGCCCTGCGCGCTGCGCCGCGGGAAGCGTGGGAACGGCTGTGGTCTGCGGTAGACCAACTCCTCGTGGAGGACCAGGCGTCGCACGGGACTATGCGGTTCGAGAACACTGACGGCTCGCTGTGCATGCCGCACGTCGACTACAGCAAGTCGGTCGATCGGGTCGTCGAGTCCCTGTACGAGGTCGATGCGATCGTGAGCTTCCCGTGGATGAAGTGGAAGCTGCGCAGCGTGTACCCGGGTGGTCGGGGCTTGGAAGCAGCCCCGGTCGCCGATGCCGCCCGCGTGCTCACCGCCGTCGTGCGTGCCGAGCGTTTCAACGACGGCGTCATCCTTGCGGCGCTGGGCGACGGCACGCTGCAGGCGGCACTGAACAGGCTGCGCACCTGGTACGAGGATCAGCCGGCTTGATGCCGCCGATCGGTATCACCACAGTCACGGTGCCGCATCAGTGGGGTGACGGCATCGCCGCAAGTCAGCCTGGGGCAGAGGCCGAGACCTAGGGTCGGGACTGGCCGGGATCGTCCTGCGAGAAGGAGGCGTCGCGTTATGCCGAAGTACTTGTGGCGGGTCAGTTACACCCAGGAGGGGGCGTCCGGGTTGCTCGCGCAGGGCGGCAGTGCCCGCCGGGCGGCGATCACGGAGATGGTGGAGAGCGTGGGCGGGCATGTCGAGGCCTGCTATTTCGCGTTCGGTGAGGATGATCTGTTCGTGATCGGTGACGCGCCCGACGAGGTGTCGGCTGCCGCGCTCGCCATCCGCACCGCGGCGTCGGGTGCCGCGATCTCGCATACGGTGCCGTTGCTGACACCCGAGCAGGTGGATCAAGCGGTGGCACGGGAAGTCACGTACACACCGCCGACGCCGTAGCCGCCGGGGTGCGGTAATCCGCACCCCGATCCCGCGCAAACCGGTGGATAACCGCAGTGACCTGCGTGTTCGTCGTTCATATCGTGCCGGGTATGAACTTCGTACACGCCATGACACAGACCGAGACCGGCGATCTGGGCGGCCTCGCGGGCCTCGCGGTGCGCCTGATGGAGCAGCTGGGTGCGCCGGGGGCGGGGCTCGCGGTGGCCGCCGAGAATCTGTTCCCGCCGATTCCGAGTGAGGTGATCCTGCCGCTGGCCGGGTTCGCGGCCTCGCGCGGTGAGATCTCGCTGGCCGCGGCCATCGTGTGGACCACCATCGGTTCGGTTTTCGGCGCGCTGCTGCTGTATCTGATCGGGCAGGCTTTCGGGCGCCGGCGAATGTACGCGTTGTTCGATCGGTTGCCGCTGGTGAATGCCGTGGACCTCGAGCGCAGCGAAGAGTGGTTCGCCAGGCACGGCGACAAGGCAGTGTTCCTCGGCCGGATGGTGCCGCTCGTGCGGAGTCTGGTGTCGGTGCCCGCCGGGGTCGAGGCCATGCCGCTGGGACGGTTCCTGGTGCTGACCGCCGCCGGAAGTGCCCTGTGGAACTCGACATTCGTGCTCGCCGGATACGCCTTGGGCGAGAACTGGACGCGCGTCGAGCCGTACGCGGACATCCTGCAGAAGCTGGTGATCGTCGCGGTGATCGCGGCCGCCGGGCTGTTCGTGGTGCGTCGCGTCCGGTCCGTGCGCGCCCGTTAGGGTCGGATCGTGATCGCGCACCTTCGGCACTCGTTGGAGAGTTCATGCCGTGCGGTGGTGGGAGTGGTCGTCGGTGCGGCTGCGGCAGTGGCAGGTGTCGCGGTGCTGGCGGGCGGCGGCCGGGATGCGTTGCGTGATGCGGCGCGGCGTGATCGCGCACGGTTGCTGCGCTGGTTCGGCGCCGATGTCGTCCGCGACCTGCCGGACCGCGATCCGTCGGGATACCTGCTCGTACGTCTGGCCTACGGTCCGCTGGCCGGTCTCGCCGTGGCGGCGGTGCTGATCGCGAGCACCGGGTACGCCGGGTGGGGGCTCGTGCTGCTGGTCCGCGGCCGCATCCCGGCCGCCGACGGCCTCGCCGCGCTCATCGTCGCCGCGATCGCGTTCTACCTCGCGATTCGCCTGGCGATGATCGTCGGGCAGTGGGATATCCGGCTGGCGCTGCGCACCCTCGGCAGCGATCCGGCCCAGTACCGGCTGCGTGAACTCCAGCGCACCCGCGCCGACGTGGTCACCGCGATCGATGACGAGCGGCGCCGCATCGAACGCGCCCTGCACGACGGCATCCAGCAACGTGTCGTCGCACTCGCGTTGGAGATCGGCCGGGCCCGGCGCACCGCCGAACGCGCCGACGAGCGGCTCGCGGCCCAACTCGACCGCGCGGTCGATCAGGCCCAGACCCTGCTCACCGAACTGCGTGAGGTGGCGTGGCGCATCTACCCTGCCGTCCTCGACGAGCACGGTCTCGTCGCCGCCTTGGAAGGGCTGTCGGCGCACACATTTCTGCCGGTGGACCTGGATCTACAGCTGGATACACCACCACCGCGCGATGTCGCGGCCGCCCTGTATTACGTTGCCGCCGAAGCAGTCACGAACGCGACCAAACATTCCGGCGCCGACCGGGTGTCGGTGCGAGTGGCGGCCGACGGTCACACCGTCACCCTCACCGCCACCGATGACGGCCGCGGTGGAGCCGAGCCGTCCGGGTCGGGCTTGACCGGCCTGCGCCGCCGGGTCGCCGCGCTCGACGGCACACTATCGGTCCAGAGCCCGCCGGGAGGGCCGACTGTTGTGGAAGCGAGGATTCCGTGCGCATCGTGATCGCCGAGGACTCTGCCCTGCTACGAGAGGGGCTGGCTCGCTTGCTCGCCGACGAGGGGCACGAGGTGGTGGCCGCGGTGGGCAACGCGGTCGAACTCGACCACGCCGTGGCGGCCGAGGTGCCCGATCTCGTGCTGCTGGATGTGCGGATGCCGCCGACCTTCTCCACCGAGGGCATCGACGCGGCCCGCCGTCTCAAGGACGAGCATCCGGAGCTCGCCGTGCTCGTGCTCTCGCAATACGTGGAGCATCGCAATGCCACCAGCCTGCTCACCAGCGGGCTCGGCGGTATCGGTTATCTGCTCAAGGACCGGGTCTCGGATGTCGATGCCTTCCTCACCGACCTCGAGCGGGTCGCGGCAGGTGGCACCGCGTTCGATCCGGAAGTGGTGCGGCAACTGTTCACCAATATGCGCCGCGCCGACCCGATCGCCGCCCTCACCGACCGCGAACGCGAGGTCCTCGAAGCGCTGGCGCAGGGACTGACGAACACCGGCATCGCCGACCGCCTGCACATGTCGGTGAGCGCGGTGGAAAAGCACGTCAACGCGATCTTCGGCAAGCTCGAACTGCCCAAGGACACCGAGCGCAGCCGGCGGGTGGGTGCGGTGCTGCTGTATCTCGAAAGCATGGACTCGGGACGTGTGCAGCCCTGACCCTGCGGAAAACCGCATGCGATCCGGCGGCCGACCGCAGCGCGCAGGAGGACGCGCGTTCCTAGCGTTTCCGGTGTGAAAACAGTGATTCGACCCGCACGATGGCTCTCCGTCGTAGCGCTTGTGATGATCTCGGCACTGCTGACCATCGTGACGTCGGGCGGCGCCTCGGCCCGCGAGCACACCATGGAGATGCTCGTCAACGCACCCACCGAAGCATCGGCGACCGTATTGACGGTGGACGGCACGACGTGGACGGCCGGAACCCGCACGCCTGGAACCTCGGAGCCGGTTACCGGCGGCGAGCATTTCCGGATCGGCAGCATCACCAAGACCTTCGTCGCCACCGTCGTCCTGCACATGGTCGACGAACACCTGGTCGAGCTGGACGCGCCGATCGAGAAGTACCTTCCGGATGTCGTGCGCGACGGCGACCGGATCACAGTCCGCCAGATCCTCCAGCACACCAGCGGTATTCCGGACTATATGAAGACACCCGGCTGGTCGACCAACCGCTGGCGCGGCGACGACCGGTTCCGCGATTACCGCCCGAACGAACTCCTCCAGCAGGCTTTCACCCGTCCACCGGATTTCGCGCCCGGCGCGAAGTTCCGCTACTCCAACAGCAATTACATCGTCGCGGGACTGTTGATCGAGGCGGTCACGGGAAATCCGTACGGCTCCGAGATCGAACGCCGCATCCTGCGTCCGCTGGACTTGAACGCAACCTCACTGCCCGGATCGAATCCGCGAGTGCCCGACCCCGCCCTGCGCGCCGCCTCGGACATCGACGGCCGCCGGGTCGAGGTCACCGAACAGAACGAAACCCTCGACTGGGCCGCGGGCGAGATGATCTCCACCCAGGCCGACCTCGCTACCTTCTTCGATGCTCTGCTCGGCGGCCGCCTGCTCTCCGAGAAGACGCTCGCCGAGATGCGCCGCACTGTCCCGATGGGCTCCGGTTTCCATTACGGCCTCGGCCTCGAGCGGTTCGATCTGCCCTGCGGCGGCCGGATATGGGGACACGGCGGGCAGCTGCTCGGCTATGTCACCTACGCCTACCGCCGTGACGACGGCCGCAACTTCACGTTGCTCGAGGTGTCGGGCACCGATGACGGGTTCCTGCGATTCGCTGCCATGGCGACCGCGGCCTACTGCCCGCGCTGACAGCCGAGTATCCGGCCCGCCGCAGCGCGGACTGTGTCGGTATGCGATCCGGCGCGGTGACCCTCGGGCGCCGCGCCGGATCACCCTCAGTAGTTGCGGCCCGGCGGATACTCGGAGAAGAACTGCTGCAACAGCGGCGTCGCCACGTCGAGTCCGTGCTTGGCGAGGCCGAGGGCGGCGTTGCCGAGGTTGATCACGACGAAACCGATCAGGTCGCGGTTCTGTTCGGCCAGGTCGCGGAGTGGTTCGATGATGTTGGTGAACATGGTGTCGGTCCTTCGGCATGGATGCGCATGGACACGGCCTACATTTCCACAGCGGAGAGGCGGGGCCAAGGCTCTTCGGGCAGAATCTGCGCAGGCAGCGGCCATCGCGACCCCGGTTATGAATGAGATTGCATCATCATGCATAATCATTTCCAGGCGCGAGCCGAACCGGCGACCAGCATGCTGCCGGCGAGCAGCCGCGCAGACCCACACAGACTTAGGAGCACCAGATCATGTCCGATCGCGTCGTACTCGCCTACTCCGGTGGGCTGGACACCTCCGTGGCCATCAGCTGGATCGGCAAGGAGACCGGCGCCGAGGTCGTGGCCGTGGCCATCGACCTGGGGCAGGGCGGCGAGGACATGAACGTGGTGCGCCAGCGCGCGCTCGACTGCGGCGCCGTCGAGGCCATCGTGGTCGACGCCCGCGACGAGTTCGCCGACGACTACTGCCTGCCCACCATCCAGGCCAACGCCCTCTACATGGGCCGCTACCCGCTGGTGTCAGCGATCAGCCGCCCGCTCATCGTCAAACACCTGGTGGAGGCGGCCAAGTTCCACGGCGCCAGCACCGTCGCGCACGGCTGCACCGGTAAGGGCAACGACCAGGTGCGCTTCGAGGTCGGCATCGGCGCGCTCGCGCCCGACCTCAATGTGATCGCGCCGGTGCGCGACTACGCCTGGACCCGCGAGAAGGCCATCGCGTTCGCCGAGGAGAACGCGCTGCCGATCAACGTCACCAAGAAGTCGCCGTTCTCCATCGACCAGAACGTGTGGGGCCGCGCCGTCGAGACCGGCTTCCTCGAGGATCTGTGGAACGCGCCCACCAAGGACGTCTACGACTACACCTCCGACCCGACGGTCAACTTCGAAGCGCCCGACGAGCTGATCGTCACCTTCGAACGCGGTGTGCCGGTGGCCATCGACGGCCGCCAGGTCAGCGTGCTGGAGGCCATCGTCGAGCTGAACAAGCGGGCGGGCCGCCAGGGTGTGGGCCGCCTCGACATGGTCGAGGACCGGCTCGTCGGCATCAAGAGCCGCGAGATCTACGAGGCGCCCGGCGCCATCGCGCTGATCGCCGCGCACCAGGAGCTGGAAGCGGTCACCATCGAGCGCGAGCTGGGCCGTTACAAGCGTCAGGTCGAGCAGCGCTGGGGCGAGCTGGTCTACGACGGCCTGTGGTTCTCCCCGCTCAAGCGCGCCCTGGACGCCTTCGTCGGCGAAACCCAGGAGCACGTGTCCGGCGATATCCGGATGGTGCTGCACGGCGGCAACGTCGTCGTCAACGGCCGCCGCAGCGAGCAGTCGCTCTACGACTTCAACCTGGCCACCTACGACGAGGGCGACACCTTCGACCAGTCGCTGGCCAAGGGCTTCGTGCAGATCCACGGCCTGTCGTCCAAGGTGGCCGCGCGCCGCGATCTCAACCAGAAGTAATTCCGTGACCGGATGATGCCGGGCCGGCTGCCGGAGGGCAGGGCCCGGCATCGCCGTGTCGGCCGCCGATTGCCGGGACCGCGCCCAGCACGGGCATGCGGTGTCCGGCCGGTTACCGTAGTGCCCGATGTGCCCGGCGCGGGCCGAAGCGCCGGGCACCCGCAACCAGAACCCGGAGGAGACAGCACACCATGACGCAGAGCGGTGCGACCAACGAAGGTGCGCTCTGGGGCGGCCGATTCGCGTCCGGGCCGGCCGAGGCGATGGCTGCGCTGAGTAAATCGACCCATTTCGACTGGGCGCTGGCTCCCTACGACATCCGGGCCTCCAAGGCGCACGCCAGGGTGCTGCACAAGGCGGGGCTGCTCTCCGACAGCGACCTCGACGGCATGCTGGCCGCCCTCGATCAGCTCGCCGCCGACGTCGCCTCGGGCGCGTTCGGTCCCGCCGACTCCGACGAGGACGTGCACGGCGCGCTCGAACGCGGCCTCATCGAACGCGCGGGCACCGAGCTCGGTGGCCGCCTGCGGGCCGGTCGGTCCCGCAACGATCAGGTGGCGACGCTGTTCCGGATGTGGCTGCGTGATGCGGTGCGCCGGATCGCGGCCGGGCTGCTCGAGGTGGTCGACGCCCTCGTCGCGCAGGCCGCCGCGCATCCGGACGCGGTGATGCCGGGCAAGACCCACCTGCAGGCCGCGCAGCCGGTGCTGCTGGCCCATCAGCTGCTCGCGCACGCCCATCCGCTGCTGCGCGACATCGACCGGCTGCGTGATTTCGACAAGCGCGCCGCTGTCTCGCCGTACGGCTCCGGTGCGCTCGCGGGCTCCTCGCTGGGCCTGGATCCCGAGCAGATCGCCACCGACCTCGATTTCGCTGCCGCCGCCGCGAACTCCATCGACGCCACCTCCGCCCGCGATTTCGCCGCCGAGGCCGCGTTCGTGCTCGCCATGATCGGGGTGGATCTGAGCCGGATGGCCGAAGAGGTGATCATCTGGAGCACACCGGAATTCGGCTACATCACCCTCGCCGACGCCTGGTCCACCGGGTCGTCGATCATGCCGCAGAAGAAGAACCCGGACGTCTCCGAACTCACCCGCGGCAAGGCGGGCCGCCTGATCGGCAACCTGACCGGCCTGCTGGCCACGCTCAAGGCGCAGCCACTGGCCTACAACCGCGATCTCCAGGAGGACAAGGAGCCGCTGTTCGACTCGGTGGCGCAGCTCGAACTGCTGCTGCCCGCCATCGCGGGTCTGGTCTCGACGCTGACCTTCCACACCGAACGCATGGCCGAGCTCGCGCCCGCGGGCTTCACCCTCGCCACCGATATCGCGGAATGGCTGGTGCGCCAAGGTGTTCCGTTCCGGGTCGCGCACGAAGCCGCCGGTGCGTGCGTGCGCGCCGCGGAAGCGCGCGGCGTCGGCCTGGACGAGCTGACCGATGAGGAGTTCGCCGCGGTCGACCCGGCCCTCACCCCGCAGGTGCGCGAGGTGCTGACCGTCGCCGGTTCGATCGCCTCGCGTAACTCCCGCGGCGGTACGGCCGGCGTGCGGGTCGCCGAGCAGCTGGACGAGGTGCGTGCCGCCGCGGCCGAGGCTCGAGCCTGGGTGTCCTGAATCCCGTTCGGTAGCGGCGTGCGAGGCGGGCGGCGGCTCGCCGTGCCGACAGCCGGTGCGTGCGAACCGGTCTCGTGGCCCGGGGGAGGGGAGCGGGGCCGTTCGCTAGTCTGCGGCCATGACCTTCCTGTTTCTGGCGCTGGCGATCGTGTCCGAGATCTCGGCGACCGTATCGCTCAAACTGTCCGAGGGCTTCACCAAGCTGGTTCCGTCGGTGGTGGTCGTCATCGGGTACGGCGCGGCCTTCGCCTTCCTTTCGCAAGCCTTGAAGCGGGGGATGGCGGTCGGGGTGGCTTACGGGATCTGGTCGGCTGTCGGGGTGGCGGCGGTGGCGGTCATCGGTGCGCTGTTCCTGGACGAACGGCTGAGTCTGGTGCAGGTCGGCGGGATCGTGCTGGTGATCCTGGGCGTGGTGGCGCTGGAATTGGGTGGGGCGCACTGAGTTTCGGTCCAGACGGGCGGAAGCTGACAGGCGAGTGTGATCGATGTGGTTACTTAGATATTCGCATCTAACTATGTAAAGTCCTCTCGGTGAAGCGACACGACTGGACCCGGCCCCCGCAAGGACGAGGCGGGATCCTCACCGGCGGCCCGTTCGGCACCGATACGCTCCGCAGCACCGCACCCACTCGTAGCATGGGCGCCCGGACAGATCCCCGCGACGGAGCGAAGGAAGCGCGCGATGCAGCCACACATCTCCGACACCGCGCTGGCGATGCTGCACGATCGGGCGATCGCGGTGGTCGACCGGTTCGCCGCCGAACTGCCGCTCTACGAGGGATTGCCGCAATCGCTGATCGAAGGCGATTTCCT
>NZ_BAFY01000103.1 GCF_000308555.1 Nocardia cyriacigeorgica NBRC 100375
GACGATCTCGACGGCGGCGTCGAGGTGGCTTACAGCGGAGGCGTTGCCACCGGCGATCTCGTCGTCGGGGCCGACGGGATTCACAGCGCGGTTCGGCACGCGGTGTTTTCCGGCGCGCCTGCACCCCGCTACGCCGGCTACACCGCCTGGCGGATGATCACCGCGCATCCGGTGCCCGCCCTGCACGACGGCGGCCAGACCTGGGGCCGCGGTGAACGATTCGGCGTCATCGCCCTGCCCGACGACCGGGTCTACATGTTCGGCGTCGCCGATTCGGCCCCCGGGCTGCGTGGCCCCGACGGCGAATATGCCGAAGTGCGACGGCGTTTCGGCACCTGGCACGACCCGATCCCCGCACTGCTGGATGCCGTCGACCCGGCGGCGGTGCTGCGCCACGACATCTACGAACTGCCCCCGCTGTCGAGCTATGTCCTCGGCCGCATCGCGCTGCTCGGCGACGCGGCACACGCCATGACGCCGAATATGGGGCAGGGCGCCAACCAGGGCCTCGAGGACGCCGTCACTCTGGCGGCGCTGCTCGACCGGATCGATTCCGTGCCTGCGGCTTTGGCGGAATACGACCGGGTCCGTCGTCCACGCACCCAGGACATCGCGCGCCGCTCGCACCGCATCGGCGTCCTCGCCCAGCTGTCCTCGGCACCGACGGTGCTTCTCCGCGACACGGTCCTGCGGCTGACTCCCGGACGCGCGATGCTCGGTTCGTTCGCGCCCGCGCTCACCTGGCAACCGCCGGCGTGAGGCGGTGACTACCCGTACAGCGCGTGCATCCCGGCAGCCGTTGCGGCGAACCGAGCCCGCAACTGCGGCGGTTCGAGCACCTCGGCGAATTCCCCGAGCGGGAGCAGCCCGGTGACCAGCACGTCCCAGGATTCGGACGGCACCGTCAGCTCCACCCAGCCGTCCGCGTCGGGTGGACCTGCCGACGCCATGGCCTCGGCGACGACGGCGGGATCGTTCATCAAGCGCAGCAGGCTCAGGTGGGTATTCGCGATCCGGCAGCGGGCGCGAACCCGCAGCATCGACCGGGCGAACTCGTCGGCCGAATCGGCCCAATGCGCGGCGAGATCGAAATCGGCCGGGCGGTCGAAGGTTTCGCCGTTCGGTGTGGCCGACGCGATGCGTCCGACGCGATAGGACCGCACCGCATCGCCGTCGCGGGCCACCAGATACCAGGTGCCCGCCTTCAGCACGAGCCCGAGCGGATCCAGCGTGCGGTCGACGGTGCGGTCCTTGCGGGCATACCGCACCGCCAGCCTGCGGTCGTGCCAGAGCGCGTCGGCCACGGTGGCGAGGGTGGGCGTTTCCTCGGGCCGGTGGAACCAGCCGGGGGCGTCGATGTGCACGCGGTCGGCGATGCGGGTGGCGCGCCCGCGCAGTTCCGGCGGCAGCGCGGCGAGCACCTTGAGCTGCGCGGTCGCCAGCACCGTGCCCAACCCGAGATCGGCCGCGGCGCCCGGCAGCCCGGCGAGCAGTACTGCGTCGGCTTCGTCGCTGGTCAGGCCGGTGAGTCTGGTCCGATAGCCGTCGACCAGCTCGACCCCGCCCGCCCGTCCGGGCTCGGTGTACACCGGCACCCCCGCGGCCGACAGCGCCTCGATATCGCGGTACACCGTGCGCACCGAGACCTCCAGTTCAGCGGCCAGCTGCGCCGCCGTGGACCGGCCCCGCGTCTGCAGCAGCAACAGCAACTGCACCAACCGACTCGCCCGCACACCCCAAAGACTAACGGCAAACCCTGACAGAAGATGTCAGCAATAGCTCGTACCGTCGGGATATGACCACTTGGAGCCAGTTCACCGAAGAAGCGCCACGGATCTCCACGATCTTCTTGCGCCGGCACAAAGCCACCGGCAACCTCTGCATGCTCGGCACGCTCCGCTCCGACGGGTTCCCGCGGATCAGCCCGGTCGAGCCGATGATCTTCGAGGACCAGTTGGTGATCGTGGGCATGCCGAACACCACGAAGTTCAAGGACCTGGCCCGCGATCCGCGGTTCTGCCTGCACACCGCCACCGTCGACACCAATGTCTCCGACGGCGATGCCAAACTCTTCGGCCGCGTCACCGATATCACCGACCGCACAGTGCACGCCCGGTTCGCGCAGAAGCTGTTCGACGACAGCGGTTTCGACCTCCGTGATCAGGAGTTCGATCACTTCTTCGTCGCCGATCTCACGACCGCGTCGTCGGTCGAGGTCGTCGACGATCGCCTCGAGATCACCATCTGGAAGCCGGGCGAGGGGGAGCGCGTCGTGCACAAGGACTGAGTGCCACACCCTGTTCGGTCGAAGCCCCGGCCCGCCGGCGCGCGTCGGCGTAGGATTCGCCGCGTAGCCAGTGGCATCGCAGCTGGCGGGGGCAACGATCAAGGAAGCTGCGCACTTGACTGACACCACAGCGGTACTCGAGGTCACCCATCACACGGTCGACGGTGTGGACTGCGCCGTCTACGACAGCGATCCAGGCGGGAGCGGGGAAGCCGTGGTGTTCGTGCACGGCAACCCCGGACCCATGGACGACTGGGCCGAACTGGCTCCCGCGATCGCCCGGTTCGCCCGGGTGATCGCCATGGACATGCCGGGCTTCGGGCAGTCCGAACGTCCGCGATCGTTCGAGCACAGCGTGGTCGGGCATGCCCGGTTCCTCGGCCTGCTGCTCGACCAGTTGGGTGTGGATCGAGTGCATCTGGTGCTGCACGATTTCGGCGGCCCGTGGGGTATGCGGTGGATGCTGGACCATCCCGAGAAACTGGCGAGCCTGTCGCTGATCAACTGCGGTGTCCTCGACGGCTACCGCTGGCATCGATACGCCAAGATCTGGCAGACACCCGTCCTCGGTGAACTGTTCCAGCTGATGAGCAGCCCACGCGCCATGCGGATCGCGCTCAGCCGCGACAATCCCCGCCCCATCCCGCGCAGCTACGTCGAGCGGGTGGCCCGCTACTCCGATTGGGCGCACAAGCGGGCCGTGCTGCGGCTCTACCGCAATTCGCGCGACCCCAGCAGCGCGTTCCCGGAGAAGGACTCCGGGCTCTCGGCCGAAGGCCTGCCGGTCTGCGTGATCTGGGGCGACGGCGACCCCTACATTCCGGTGCGCTTCGCCGCCCAGCAGCGAACCTTCTTCCCCGACGCCGAGATCCACATCCTGGAAGGTCTCGGGCACTGGCCGTTCGTCGACGATCCGCAGGCCGTGCTCACTCCACTCGAGGCGTTTCTCCGCAAGCACGTCGGCGCGGCACCCGAGTAACCTCACCGGCCCGGATCACACCGCGGGGACAGCTCGTCGCGGCGGCGGATCAGATAGCGCCGTTCGGCCTCGTTGGTCGTGTGGCGGATGGCGTCGTCGTAGGCGGTGTGCGCGTCGGCGGTGCTGCCGACGCGACGCAGCAGGTCCGCGCGGACGGCGTGGAAGAGGTGGTAGTCCGCGAGCGGCAGATCCTCGATGAGCGCCAGTGCGGTGGCCGGGCCGTCGGTTTCGGCGACGGCCACCGCCCGATTGAGCGCGACGACCGGGCTCGGCGCGATCGTCATCAGCTGGTCGTAGAGCTGCACGATCTGCGCCCAATCGGTGGCGTCGGCGGTGGCGGCATCAGTGTGCACGGCGTGGATGGCGGCTTGGATCTGATAGGGCCCTGGCGTGTTGCGGCGCAGGCATTCCCGGACCAGCGCGTGTCCCTCGGCGATGAGCGCGCGATCCCAGCGGCGGCGATCCTGCTCGGCCAGGGCGATCGGTGTGCCGTCGGCGTCGGTGCGGGCCGGGCGGCGGGCCTCGGTGAGCAGCATGAGCGCAAGCAGACCGAGCACTTCCGGCTCGTCCGGCAGTAATTCGCGCAGCACACGGCCCAGCCGTATCGCTTCCGCGCACAACTCGGCGCGCACCAATTCCGCACTGCCGGTGGCGGTGTGGCCCTCGGTGAAGATCAGATAGATCACCGCGAGTACCGAGGTCACCCGCCGCGGTAACTCGTCGGTGCCTGGCACCCGGTAGGGGATGTGGGCATCGCTAATCTTGCTCTTGGCCCGCACGATTCGCTGCGCCATGGTGGGCTCCGGCACCAGGAACGCACGCGCGATCTGGGCGGTGCTCAACCCACCGAGCAGCCGCAAGGTCAAGGCCACCCGCGCGTTCATCGCCAGCGCCGGATGACAGCAGGTGAAGATCAGCCGCAGCCGGTCGTCGGGCACCGGCTCCGGTGGCGCCGGCTCGTCACGGGCATGCAGCAGCGCGGCCTGGGCGTGCCGGTCGGCGCGGGAGGCGTCGCGGCGCAGCCGGTCGATCGCCCGGTTGCGGGCCGTGGTGATGATCCAGCCGGGCGGGCTCGGCGGCAGCCCGTCCTCCGGCCAGCGCGCCACCGCCGCGGTGAACGCATCCTGCACCGCGTCCTCGGCGAGGCCGATATCGCCGAAGACGCGGATCAGCGAGGCCACCGCACGGCCGTAGTTGTCGCGGAACACCTCCCGGATCTGCCCATCGGTCACCTGCGGTGCCGCACGGTCGTCGTCGTGAAGCTCGCCGGAACGCACCGCTACCCCTCGGCCAGCGGTCGCACCTCGATCGGCAAGGTCACCACCGCGGCCAGCCGGCCCGCCCACCGCAGCGCCTCGTCCAGATCGGCCACCTCGATGATGGTGAATCCGCCGATGTGCTCCTTGGCCTCGATGTACGGCCCGTCGGTGATCAGCGTGTCGGACCCCTGCGCCCGCACCACCGTCGAGGCGCTGGGCGCGTGCAGCCCGGCCGCGAAGACCCACGCCCCCGCGGCCCGGATCTCGTCGTTGAGGGCCTCGAGGTCGCGCATGATCTCGTCGAGATTGCCGGGCACCTCGTCGGTATCGGGTTGGTAGATCCCCAGCAGGTAGTGCGGCATCGTCAGCTCCTCTCGGTGGTGCGGTAGGTCGCGATCAGCACCCCGGTCGTGGTGGGAACGCAGTCGACCAGGTGGAGGTCGCCGAGCGTGGTCCGTCCGTCGACAGCCGCCGCCCGCTCCCGAGCACCAGTGGATGGATCTGCAGCAGATACTCGTCGACCAGACCGTGCGCCATCAGCGATTGCAGGAGATTGCCGCTGCCGAGCACCACCAGATCCAGGTCGGGACGCTGCTGCTGCAACCGGGGGACCGCCTGGACCGCGTCGCCGTCGAGCAGGATCGAGTTCTGCCAGGGCAGGGGCTCGGTCAAGGTGGACGACGCGACGTACTTGTCGGTCTTGGTCAATACCTCGGTGAACGGATTGCCGGATTGGTGCGGCCAGTATCCGGCGAAATCCAGGTAGGTGCGGCGCCCGAGCAGTAAGGCGCCCCGATGCGCGGACATGTGCTCGGCCATCACGCGGGCCTGCACCTCGTCACCGAAGCGGTATGCCCAGCCGCCGTGGGCGAACCCGTCGCTCGGATCCTCCTGCGGGCGTCCCGGTGCCTGCATGACTCCGTCCAAGGTCACGCAGACGACGGCGATGATCTTGCTCATTTCCGGCTCCTTTCCGGACCGGCCGATGCACGGTCTCATCACCTACACGAACGGCGTGCCCCCGGATCGACAGTGCGGAGAAAAAACTTCGCGACCGAGACCGCGAGCGGTGCGGGCGGCCGATATCTCGCGGTGTCGTACCCGTGAGCGGCCGCTCAGCCGTGCCACGATGACCCGATGGTGCACCTGGCCGAGGCAGTCGAGACCGCGAGCCCGTCACCGATCGTGTCGCTGTTCTGGATCGCGTCCGCGGCCGTGGTGGCGCCGCTCGTCGCGCGCCTGCTGCGCGGGTTCGTGCCGGATGTGGTGATCCTGCTGCTGTTCGGGGTGCTGCTCGGCCCGCACGCGCTCGGCCTGGCCGATACCGGCGGCGGCGTCGATCTGCTCAGCGAACTCGGGCTCGGCATGCTGTTCCTGCTGGCGGGCTACGAACTCGATCCGCGGCTGCTCGGCGGAAAGTCCGGGCGCACGGCCTGGTTCACCTGGGTCGCGTGCCTGCTCATGGCGATGCTGTTCGTCGCGCTGGTCGCCGGCGACGTCAAGTTCACCGCCGTCGCCGCGGTGGCCATCGCGATGACCTCGACCGCGCTCGGCACCCTGCTGCCGATCATCAAGGCGCGCGGCATCCTCGACACCGGTCTCGGCCGGGCGGTGCTCGCCCACGGCGCCGTCGGCGAACTCGGCCCCGTTGTGGCCATGTCGATCCTGCTGACCAGCCGCAATGTCGGCGCCGCGATCGTGGTGCTGGTGTTGTTCGCGATCGCGGCCGCGCTGATCGGCCTGATGCACCAGCACATCCTCGACCGCGTGCCCGCCGTCGGGCGTCTGCTGACCGAGCTGTCGGCCGGGACCGCTCAACTGCCGGTGCGGGTGGTGTTCCTGCTGCTGCTGGTGCTGATGACGCTGGCGGAGGAGTTCGGGCTCGATGTGGTGCTCGGCGCGTTCGCCGCGGGCATCATCCTGCGCAAACTGGTCGGCGGTGAACGCCCGGAGATCGGTTCCTCGCTGGAGACCATCGGTTACGGCGTGCTCATCCCGATCTTCTTCGTCGTCTCCGGCATGGGGATCGATGTCGCCGCGGTCGCCGACGAACCGGTCACCTGGGCCTTGTTCGTGCTGTCGATCGCGGTGGCCCGCGGGGTGCCGGTGTGGTTCAGTGAGCGTTTCGTCCAGCACGGCGCCAACCTCGCCACATCCCGGGAGCGCGTGCAGCTGGCCCTCTACGCCGCCACCGGGTTGCCGATCATCGTCGCCGTCACCCAGGTCGCGACGAGCACGGGGCTGATGGAGCAGGGGTTGGCATCCACCATGGTCGCGGCCGGCGCGACGACGGTACTGCTGTTCCCCTTGCTGGCGCGGTGGGTGGGTGCCCGTGGCGACGAGGTACCGCGGGACGCGGAGTCCAGGCGCGATGAAGTGACCGGCCGCGGCGAGGCGCCGTAGACCGGGCGCCGGGCGCGACAGAGTGACCAGGCGCGGCGAGGAGGATGCGGCGGCGAGACGCCTACTCCGCGCGGTCACCCGGCTGACGATGAGCCACCACCCGGGCGACGAACCCCGCCAGATTCCGCGTCCGCGATTCCACCCGCTGCTGGAGTTCGGCCAAGTCGGTGTCGGAGGCCTGGGTGAGGTCGAGCGCGAGGAGACCATCGGTGGCTCTGTCCAGGGCTTTCAGCCGATCGTCGAACACGCGATTCGAACGCATGTTCTAAGCCTAGCGCATTCGCGGGTACTGTGGAGGGGGGAAATTCCCGGACTGCCCGTGAATGAGCTTGCATGGTCGTGCATAATCATCACATGGTTGATTCCTCGGACGGGCCCGTCGTGCGGGTCGCGGTTGCTGGTGCCAGCGGATACGCGGGCGGCGAGGTCTTGCGCCTGCTGCTCGGTCATCCGGAGTACCGAACCGGGCGCCTCGTCATCGGGGCGCTGACCGCGGGATCCAATGCCGGCACCCGGCTGGGCGCGCTCCAGCCGCATCTACTGCCGCTCGCGGACCGGGTGCTCGCGCCCACCACCGTCGAGGAACTGGCCGGCCACGACGTCGTCTTCCTCGGCCTGCCGCACGGGCAGTCCGCCGCGCTCGCCGAACAGCTGCCGGACTCCACGGTCATCATCGACTGCGGTGCCGACTTCCGGCTCACCGACGCCGCCGCGTGGGAGAAGTACTACGGCAGCCCGCACGCGGGCAGCTGGCCCTACGGTCTGCCGGAACTGCCCGGCGGCCGTGAGCGGCTGCGCGGCGCCACCAGGATCGCCGTCCCCGGCTGCTATCCGACCGTCGCCAGCCTGGCGCTGGCCCCCGCGATCGCGGCCGGGATCATCGAGCCGGCGGTGAACGTGGTCGCGGTGAGCGGCACCTCCGGCGCAGGCCGCAAACTCGACGTCGGGCTGCTCGGCTCGGAGGTCATGGGTTCGGTGCGCGCCTACAACATCGCCGGCGCCCACCGGCACACCCCGGAGATCGCGCAGAATCTCAGCGCGGCCGGCGGCACCGACGTCAGCGTCTCCTTCACCCCGGTCCTCGCGCCCATGCCGCGCGGCATCCTCGCCACCTGCACCGCACCGGTGAAGGTGGACGCCGCCGAGGCCCGCGCCGTCTACGAGAAGGCCTACGCCGACGAGCCTTTCGTGCATCTGCTGCCCGAAGGCGTGCTGCCGCAGACCGGTGCGGTGCTCGGCTCCAACGCCGTCGCCCTTCAGGTCGCCGTCGACGAGGCCGCGGGCCTGCTCGTGGTGATCGGCGCGGTCGACAACCTGACCAAGGGCACCGCGGGCGCCGCGGTGCAATCGATGAATCTGGCCCTCGGGATCGAGGAGACCGCAGGACTTTCCACCGTAGGAGTGGCACCGTGACGACAACCGACACCGCCGACGGCAAGCTGATCCGCACCCAGGGTGTGACCGCGCCGCTCGGTTTCCGCGCCGCGGGGATCGCCGCCGGGATCAAGGCCAACGGCAATCCCGATCTGGCGCTGGTGTTCAACGAGGGACCCGAATACGCCGCGGCCGGCGTGTTCACCCGCAACAAAGTGAAGGCCGCGCCGGTGCTGTGGTCGCAGCAGGTGCTGAAGTCCGGTGCGCTGCGCGCGGTCATCCTCAATTCCGGTGGCGCCAACGCCTGCACCGGGCCCGGTGGCTTCCAGGACGCCCACCGCACCGCCGAGGAATTGGCCACCGCGCTGAGCAATTGGGGCACCGAGACCGGCGCGGGCGAGATCGCGGTCTGCTCGACCGGACTGATCGGTGACCGGCTGCCGATGGACAAGCTCATTCCGGCCGTCACCGAGATCGTGCACGAAATGGGCGGCGGCATGTCCGGCGGCACCGACGCCGCCTACGCCATCATGACCACCGACACGGTGCCGAAAGAGGCGTCGTTCCATCACAAGAACAAGTGGAACGTCGGCGGCATGGCCAAGGGTGCCGGCATGCTCGCCCCGTCGCTGGCCACCATGCTGGTAGTGCTCACCACCGACGCCCACGCCACCGCCGAACAGCTGGATCAGGCGCTGCGCAAGGCCACCCGCCTCACCTTCGACCGGCTCGACGTGGACGGGTCCTGCTCCACCAACGACACCGTGCTGCTGCTGGCCAACGGCGCCAGCGAGGTCACCCCCACCCAGGACGAACTCGACGCCGCCGTGCTCGCGGTCTGTGACGATCTGGCCGCCCAGCTGATGGCCGACGCGGAGGGTGTTACCAAGCGGGTGGTCGTCACCGTCACCGGCGCCGTCACCGAGGACGAGGCGTTGATCGCCGCCCGCGCGGTGGCCCGCGACAGCCTGGTCAAGACCGCGCTGTTCGGCTCGGACCCGAACTGGGGACGGGTGCTCGCCGCCGTCGGCATCGCCCCGATCACCTTGGACCCGAACGTGATCTCGGTGTCGTTCAACAGGCAGCCGGTGTGCGTGGACGGCATGGGCGCACCGGGAGCGCGCGAGATCGACCTGTCCGGCGCCGATATCGAGGTGCTCATCGACCTGCGGCTCGGCGAGGGCACCGCGAGCATCCGCACCACCGACCTCTCGCACGGCTACGTCGAAGAGAATTCGGCCTACAGCTCATGACCGGCGACATCCTGCACAGCCTCTCGGCGCTGGACAAGGCCCACGTCCTCGCCGGCGCGCTGCCGTGGTTGCAAAAGTTCCACGACAAGATCGTGGTGGTGAAGTACGGCGGCAACGCCATGATCGACGACCGGCTCAAGCGCGATTTCGCCGCCGACATGGCGTTCCTGCGCACCGTCGGCGTGCACCCGGTGGTGGTGCACGGCGGTGGTCCGCAGATCAACGCCATGCTGAAGCGGCTCGGGCTCACCGGTGAGTTCCGCGGCGGGTTCCGCGTCACCACCCCCGAGATCATGGACGTGGTCCGGATGGTGTTGTTCGGCCAGGTCGGGCGTGAGCTGGTCGGGCTGATCAACGCGCACGGCCCGTACGCGGTAGGCATCTCCGGCGAGGACGCGCACCTGTTCACCGCCACCCGCCGCACCGTCGACGTCGACGGCGAGGCCACCGACATCGGCCTGGTCGGCGACGTCACCGAGGTGAACCCGGCCGCGGTGCTCGATCTCATCGGCGCGGGCCGCATCCCGGTGGTGTCCACCATCGCCCCCGACGCCGACGGCATCGTGCACAACATCAACGCCGACACCGCCGCGGCCGCGCTGGCCGAAGGGATCGGCGCGGAGAAGCTGGTGGTCCTCACCGATGTCGAGGGCCTCTACACCGACTGGCCGGACCGCTCGTCGCTGACCTCGGCCATCGACGCCGACGCCCTGGCCGAGTTGCTCCCGCGCCTGGATGCGGGCATGGTGCCCAAGATGGAAGCCTGCCTGCGTGCGGTCCGCGGCGGGGTGCCCAGCGCGCACGTCATCGACGGGCGCGTACCGCATTCGGTGCTACTGGAACTGTTCACCGGTGAGGGCATCGGGACCATGGTCACCCCCGCGCCGCCCGGGCAGACGAACGAAAACGGAGCCGGAGCATGAGCACAGCGGAACTTCAGCAGCGGTGGTCGGCCGCGCTGATGCACAACTACAAGACCCCCGACATCGTGCTGGTGCGCGGTGCCGGCGCGGTGGTCTACGACGCCGACGGCAAACGCTACGTCGACTTCCTCGGCGGCATCGCCGTCAACAGTCTCGGCCACGCCCATCCGGCGATCCTGGAGGCGGTCACCCACCAGCTCGGCACGCTCGGGCACGTCTCCAACATCTACGGCAACGAGCCGGTGATCGAACTGGCCGAACGGCTGCTCGACCACTTCGGCGACGGCCGCACCGGCGACAGCAAAGCGTTTTTCTGCAACTCCGGCACCGAGGCCAACGAGGCCGCGTTCAAGATCGCCCGGCTCACCGGCCGGCGCAAGATCATCGCCTGCGACGAAGCCTTCCACGGCCGCACCATGGGCGCGCTCGCGCTCACCGGGCAGCCGTCCAAGCGGGCGCCGTTCGAACCGATGCCGCCCGGCGTGGTGCACGTGCCCTACGGTGACGCCGCCGCGCTCGAGCGGGTGGTCGACGCCGACACCGCAGCGGTCTTCCTCGAGCCGATGATGGGGGAGAGCGGTGTCGTGGTGCCCCCGCTGGACTACCTGGTGCGGGCCCGCGAGATCACCGCGAAGCACGGTGCCCTGCTGATCCTGGACGAGGTGCAGACCGGCATCGGACGCACCGGAAAGTTCTACGCCCACCAGGCCTTCGGCATCGTCCCCGATGTGATCACCCTGGCCAAGGGCCTCGGCGGTGGTCTGCCGATCGGTGCTGTCCTGGCCACCGGTAAGGCCGCCGAACTGCTCACCCCCGGGCTGCACGGCACGACCTTCGGCGGCAACCCGGTCTGCGCGGCGGCGGCGCTCGCGGTGCTGCGCACCATCGACGAGCAGGGCCTGCTGGCTCATGTGGAATCGCTGGGCAAGCGGCTCAGCGACGGCATCGCGCTGCTCGAGCATCCGCTGATCGATCACGTGCGCGGCGCCGGGCTGCTGATCGGCATCGTCCTCACCGACGAGGTGGCGCCGCAGGTGGAAGCACGCGCGCGGGAGGCCGGCTACCTGGTGAATCCGGCCAAGCCGAACGTCATCCGGTTGGCGCCGCCGCTGGTGCTCGCCGAAACCCAATCCGACAACTTCGTCGCCGATCTGCCCGAGATCCTCGATCTCGCCGCAGCCGACGCGAAGGGAGCCTCCGCATGACGCTGTCCGATTCCACCCCCGTGAACGGCTCGACCCCGGCCACCGCCGTGCGGCATTTCCTGCGCGACGACGACTTGACGCCATCGGAGCAGGCCGAGGTGCTGGCGCTGGCCGCCGAACTCAAGGGCGCGCCGTTCGCGCGGCGTCCGCTGGAGGGTCCGCGCGGGGTCGGGGTGATCTTCGAGAAGAACTCCACCCGCACCCGGTTCTCCTTCGAGTTGGGGATCGCCCAGCTCGGCGGGCACGCCGTCGTCGTCGATGGACGTGACACCCAGCTGGGCCGCGAGGAAACCCTCGGCGATACCGGGCGGGTGCTCTCGCGTTATGTCGACGCCATCGTCTGGCGCACCTTCGAACAGACTCGGCTCGACGAGATGGCCGCCACCGCAACGGTTCCCGTGGTGAACGCGCTGTCGGACGAGTTCCATCCGTGCCAGGTGCTCGCCGATCTGCTCACCCTCACCGAGCACCTCGGCCCGCTGCCCGGACGCAAGCTCGCCTACTTCGGCGACGGCGCCAACAATATGGCGCATTCGCTGCTGCTCGGCGGTGTCACCGCGGGCCTGCACGTCACCATCGCCGCGCCGGAGGGTTTCGCGCCGCTGCCGTGGGTCGTCGAGGCCGCGCAGGCCCGCGCCGCCGAGACCGGTGCGAGCATCACGCTCACCGACGATCCGCGCATCGCCGCCGAGGGTGCCGACGCCCTGGTCACCGACACCTGGACGTCGATGGGCCAGGAGAACGACGGCCTCGACCGGGTCGGCCCGTTCCGCCGCTTCCAGATCAACGCCGGCCTGCTCGCCAAGGCGCAGCCGAATGCCGTTGTGCTGCACTGCCTGCCGGCTCATCGCGGTGAGGAGATCACCGACGAGGTGCTCGACGGCCCGCAGAGCGTGGTCTGGGACGAGGCCGAGAACCGCCTGCACGCCCAGAAGGCGCTGCTGGTGTGGCTGCTCGACAGACAGAACGGCCGACGATGAGTGTGCCCAGCTCCGACACCGGCGCCCCGGGTCCGGCCACCGCCGCGACCCGGGCCGGCCGCCAGTCCCGCATCGTCGCCCTGCTGTCGGCCCATTCGGTGCGCAGCCAAACCGAACTCGCCGCCCTGCTCGCCGCCGAAGGCATCGAGACCACCCAGGCCACCCTGTCGCGTGACCTCGACGAACTCGGCGCGGTGAAACTGCGCGCCGCCGACGGCGGCGCCGGCGTCTACGTCGTCCCCGAAGACGGCAGCCCCGTCCGCGGCGTCACCGGCGGCACCGGCCGCCTCTCCAAACTCCTCGGCGACCTGTTGGTCTCCACCGACGCCAGCGGCAACCTCGCCGTCCTCCGCACCCCACCCGGCGCAGCGCATTTCCTCGCCAGCGCCCTGGACCGGGCCTCGCTGCCGTACATCGTCGGCACCATCGCTGGCGATGACACCATCGCGGTTATTGCGCGGGAACCGATGACGGGGGCCGAACTGGCCGCGGAGATCGAGCGACTGGCCTGATCATCGCCAGGGATCCGATGGGCCGTCTGTGGGGAGGTCATGACCAACTGTCAGCGTGATCGCCGCTGACGAATGGAACTGAACTGGCTGTTGGCTGACATTGCGTGCCCTGAACGTACGTGAACAGACCTGATTGAGCACTTGCCCGACCTGGTTGCAGATCGCGCCGCGACCTGCCATTGCCCTATCCGCTGGCCGCATGCCGCTCGGCCGCATCTGGCAATGCGGTGGTGCGAATGTGCTTGACCACCGCGACAATCCGGTCGACCTCCTCCTCGCTGAAGATATCCTCCGGTCCCGTCGGCGCCACCGATTTGAACGGCGGCTCGTAGAGCGCACCCACATCGATAACACCGTTCTTGGTGATGTAGTCGATGAGCAACTTGAGGAAGTGAAGCTGGTTGGCGGTCAGCGTGCGGCCGGTGAGGAACTCGTCGAAGGCGTCAGTAGCCGTGGTTGAATCGAGGCCGGTCAGCGAGCGCAGGAACAGCCCGAGGCCGCCGTAGGAGGCGGCCGCATGCTCGATGTCCTCGGCCGTGCCGAAGCCGTTGTCGAGGAAGACCTGTTCGAGCTCGGCCAGGTCGGCAGAGGTGATCTGCTTGTTGCGCAGCAGCTTCTGCACGGCGAGCATGTCTTCGTGGCTGCGCAGGTACGTGCGCACCTTCGACTCGAAACGCGCCATACCTTTGCCGCCGCCCGGCAGTACAGTCATCTCGATGTCGGAAACCTCGCCGAGCTCGTCCCGGAAGTCGGTGTAGAGCGGGTTCTGGGCGTCCTTCGGGGGGATCGCCTTGACCAGTCCCCGCAGCCGGCGGCGCATGGTCTCCAACATCGGGACGGTGACGTCGTCCCACCAAGCATCCCCGGCGACGTCCTCGATGAACTCGTGGCGCTGCCGGATGGCGGTGATGTTGTTCAGACTGGGGTTCAGCAGCGCCGAGGCGATCTCCTGGACCTTCTCCCGGAGCTTGTCGAAGGTGGTGTCGCCGGTGAGCTGGGCCAGCTGCAAGCGCAGTGCGAGCAGGTCGAAGCGTTTGGCGGCCGGGCTCGGATCGTCGTCGCTGAACTGCGTGGGCAGCCCGGCCAGGTTGCTGACCTCGATCCGGACCTCGGGTGTGACGATGTCCCAGTTGCGGCGTTCGGCGAACTTCTCTACGTGGGGCAGTTCCTTACGCACTTCGATGTTCTGGGTGTTCATGCTTGCCACTTCCACCCACAGCCGTTCGGCGAGTTGCCAGCGCACATCTGGAAGGCTGGCAGGCTCCCCGCCCGGGATCTCCGCCGGCCGCTCGCCGGGTGGCTGGAGCTTATCGATGTCGCGCAGCAGGTCCGCGCGGGCTTCGAACAGCCTTTCACTCATCGACGCCTGCGTGCGGCCCTCGGCGGTGGGCAGGTCCTGGTTGAAATATTCGATGTTCTGGCACAGGTCGAACACCAGGAACCGCTGCTTGTCCTGGTTCGGTGCGTACAGGTCCGGGCACAGCCGGGTGCCGCGACCGATCATCTGCCAATACTTCGAACTCGTCCGCACCGCCTTGGCGAACACCAGGTTCGCGACCGCGGGGACATCGAGCCCGGTGTCGAGCATGTCGACCGAGACCGCGATATGCGGTGCCTTGGCGGGGTTTTCGAACTTGTCGATCAGGCTCTGTGCGTGGCTGACGCTGTGGGTGATCATCTCGATGAAATCGCCGGGCAGGTCGGGGTAGAGCACCCGGAACCGCTGCACGATCAACTCGGCGTGCCGGTTGTTGCGGGCGAAGATGATCGTCTTGCCGATGCGTTCGCCGTCGGCGACCCTATCGCCCTGTTCCATGAGCACCAGC
>NZ_BAFY01000102.1 GCF_000308555.1 Nocardia cyriacigeorgica NBRC 100375
ATCAAGACGGTCGCGCTGCGACTGCTCGACGAGGGCGGTCCCGACGCCGTGACGCTGCGTGCCATCGCTCGCGAGATGGGCATGACGGCCGGTGCCATCTACGGCTACTACGCCACCAGGGACGAGCTCATCTCGACGCTGATCGCCGAGGTCTACATGGCGCTGCTGGATCAGGTCGAAGCGGCACGCGACGCGATCTCCGTCGACGATCCGGGCGCGCGCATCATCGCGTGGGGAGAAACGGTGCGGCAGTGGGCGGTGGCGCGCCCGGCCGAGTTCCGGCTGATCTACGGCGATCCGGTCCCCGGCTACCAGCCACCGCCCGGTGGCCCGGCCGCCGCGGCTCAGCTGCGGGCATGTACCGGTCTGGTGGGTCTGGCCGCCGCGGCCTGGCCGCATCGCGCCGACCTGCGCCGCGATGCCGATCCGGAATACGCGTGGACGGATTTCGACGCCGACCTGGTCGACCATGTGCGTGCGGATTTCCCCGATCTACCGCCCGCGGGACTGGCTCTCGCGCTGCGGATGTGGGGCCGGATGCACGGGCTGGTCGCGCTCGAGGTGTACGGCCATCTGCGTCCGCAATCGCAGGACCCGGCGAAGCTGTTCCGGGCCGAGATGCTCGATCTGGTGCATTCGCTGGGATTGTCGTCCCGGGTGCCGCGGGATTAGCGGCCGACGCGCACGACAGTGGCCCGGTCGCGAGGACCGGGCCACTGTCGTGGAAGTGGGCCTCAGCCCGCGGTGGCGGGAACCCAGCGCACCGAGGGCGTCGCGGAACGCCGGCGCATGGCGGCGAAACTATGCCGAGCCGGACTGATCAACGAGGTGAACCATGTGCGGCGATGCTCGGCGAGCGCAGCCGCGACGGCGGGGATTTCGATGCAGTGCACGCCTCCCGCCATTCCCAGGCGGTGGCGACCCGTCTGGTTGTTACTGGTGCCCAATGCTCTTCCTTTGCTTGATGGTTCTGGCCTGGATCGCCACGGCGAAGATTAGCGGACCCGAAGACGTCGGCAGTGTATTTTGCCGAAGTAATTGCCCGGCGTGTCGGAAAGTTATCGCTTGGAAACCGACTTCGGCAGGAAATGTTGCGAGATGGTCTCGGCCGCGTCACGGAACGGGCAATTGCCGTGCAGGGTGGTGAAAAGGGATGCGGGAGTGGGTATCCAGCACGGTCGGCAATTCGATCGCGAAAGCGAGGGTCGATTCCGTGCGGTGCCGCGGATTTCCGGCCCCGATTCACGCGGGGCGTCGTCGGCCCGCACCCAATGGTTCGTGGCGGCGCTGCTCGTGGATGGGTGCGGAATGGGCGCTCGGCCGGGTGGATGCGAAACTGGTCGGATGTTACGAATCGGCCTCACCGGAGGCATGGGTGCCGGCAAGTCGACCGTGGCGCGAATCCTCGCCGAACGCGGCGCTGTGGTGATCGACTCCGACGCGATCGCGCGCGAGGTCGTCGCGCCGGGCACCGAGGGGCTCGCCGCACTGGTGGAGGCCTTCGGGTCCGATATTCTCGCCGCCGACGGCAGTCTGAACCGGCCCGCGCTGGCGGCCAAGGCCTTCGGCGACGACGAGGCGCGTGCCAGGTTGAACGCGATCACCCACCCGCTGGTCGGCCGGCGCACCACCGAACTGCTGGCCGCCGCCGCGCCGGATGCCATTGTCGTGCAAGATATTCCGCTGCTGGTGGAAAACGGCCTCGCTCCGCTGATGAATCTGGTGATCGTGGTGGACGTGGCCGCCGAGACCCGGATCCGGCGTCTGGTGCAACTGCGCGGCGTGCCCGAAGCCGATGCGCGCGCCCGCATTTCGGCTCAGGCCACCGATGAGCAGCGCCGTGCCGTCGCCGACGTCCTGCTCGACAACAACGGACCGGCCGAGGCCATCGAATCCGCGGTGCACCGGCTGTGGGACGAGCGACTGGTGCCCTTCGAGCGCAATATGCGCGCGGCCCGGGTGGCCGAGCCCGAACTGCGGCTGTTGGCGCCCGACCCGGAGTGGGCGGCGCAGGCGCAGCGGTTGATCGCCCGGCTGTGGGTGGTCGCCGGCGCGGCGGCCTCGCGCATCGATCACATCGGGTCGACGTCGGTGCCGGGGCTGGTGGCCAAGGACGTCATCGATATCCAGATCACCGTCGCCGATCTCGCCGCCGCCGACGGCCTTCGCGACGCATTGGGTGCGGCCGGGTTCCCGGTGAATTCCCGCATCGTGCACGACAACCCGAAGCCGACGGAGTCGGACCCCGGCGCCACCGACACCGAGCTGTGGGCCAAGAGGTTCCACGGCAGCGCCGATCCGGGCCGTCCGGCCAATGTGCATCTGCGTGTCGCGGGCTCGCCCGGCCAGCAGTTCGCGCTGGTTTTCCGGGATTGGCTGCGTGCCGATGCGGCCGCCCGCGAGGAGTACGCGCGGGTCAAGGGTGAGGCCGAATCGAAGGCGGCGGGCCTGTCCGGTGACGAGGCGATGGTGGCCTACCTGGCGGTGAAAGAGCCGTGGTTCGACCGGGCCTATCCGAGGATCACGCAGTGGCACGCAGGCCGGGCCTGATCGCCGCTACAGCCAGCTGAGGGGCATCCCGCGCGAGGCGGTCCAGGCCAGCAGGTCATGGCCGTGCGCGGCGATACCGTCGATGGCGGCGGTGGCCGTCGCGATCGCCTTTTCCGCCGTCGCCGCGTCCACCAGACCGGCCTGCAGCGCGGCGAGCAGCTCGTCGACATCGAGCAGGCGGGTATCGCGTCCGGTGCGCACCAGCAGGTCCAGATAATGGTCCACCGACCGCCATTTCTTGGGTTCGACCTCGGTGAACTCGCCGATGTCGATGTAGTAGTCCTGGTTGCGCAGGTGCGCGGCGGTGTAGTGGAACACCGTCGCCCGGATCGACAGCTCCGGCAGCAGCCACGACTCCATGTAGTGGAACGACGGATGATCGGCGGTGCGCGCCATGTACAGGCCCCACGGCTCGACGCGGTAGTTCTCGACCGGCCGGACGAACCCCTTGGGATCGGTGTTGGTGAGGTCGGCGACGTTGAAGTACTCCACCTTCGGCCGGTGCACGTGCACGGATGGTGCCTGAGTCATGTCCCGAGAATCTACCGTCGGCGGTGCTGTTGTCCAGGCGGGTCGTGGCGCGGCTCTCGCCGGCCGAAATCTGTCGGTGGCTGCGCCTACCCTGGTGAACATGGCATTCGCAACCGAGATCCCGGCCGACGAACAGGGCGGCACCCCGCTGGCCCATTCGGAGTTCCGTCCGGTGGGCGAGATCGAACGCGCCGGTGGCCGGTTCGAGGTCATCAGCCCGCACCAGCCCGCAGGCGATCAGCCCGCCGCCATCGATGAGCTCGAACGCCGCATCAAGGCGGGGGAGCGCGATGTGGTGCTGCTCGGCGCCACCGGTACCGGTAAGTCGGCCACCACCGCGTGGCTGATCGAGCGGCTGCAGCGGCCCACGCTGGTGATGGCGCCGAACAAGACCCTCGCCGCGCAGCTGGCCAACGAATTGCGCGAAATGCTCCCGCACAACGCGGTCGAGTATTTCGTCTCCTATTACGACTACTACCAGCCCGAGGCCTATATCGCGCAGACCGATACCTATATCGAGAAGGACAGCTCGATCAACGACGACGTCGAGCGCCTGCGCCATTCGGCGACATCGAGCCTGCTCTCGCGCCGGGATGTGGTGGTCGTCGCGTCGGTGTCGTGCATCTACGGCCTCGGCACCCCGCAGTCCTATCTCGACCGTTCGGTACAGCTGCAGGTGGGCACCGAGGTCGATCGCGATGCGCTGCTGCGGCTGCTGGTCGATGTGCAGTACACCCGCAACGACATGGCCTTCACCCGCGGCTCGTTCCGGGTGCGCGGCGATACCGTCGAGATCATCCCTTCCTATGAGGAGCTGGCGGTCCGCATCGAATTCTTCGGCGACGAGATCGACGCACTGTATTACCTGCATCCGCTCACCGGTGATGTGGTGCGTCAGGTGGATACGCTGCGGATCTTCCCGGCCACCCACTATGTGGCGGGCCCGGACCGAATGGAGCGGGCGGTTCACGATATCGAGGCCGAACTCGAGCAGCGGCTCGCCGAATTCGAACGGCAGGGCAAATTGCTCGAGGCCCAGCGGTTGCGCATGCGGACCCAGTACGACCTGGAGATGATCCGTCAGGTCGGGTTCTGCTCGGGCATCGAGAACTATTCGCGCCATATCGACGGGCGTCCGGCCGGGTCGGCGCCCGCGACGCTGCTCGACTACTTCCCCGAGGATTTCCTGCTGGTCATCGACGAGTCGCATGTCACGGTGCCGCAGATCGGCGGCATGTACGAAGGCGATATGTCGCGCAAGCGCAACCTCGTCGAATACGGGTTCCGGCTGCCGTCGGCCATCGACAACCGGCCGCTCACCTGGGAAGAATTCGCCGAGCGGATCGGGCAGACGGTCTATCTGTCGGCCACTCCCGGCAACTACGAGCTGGGTCAATCCGGGGGCGAGGTGGTCGAGCAGGTCATCCGCCCGACCGGTCTGGTGGATCCGAAGGTGATCGTCAAACCGACCAAGGGCCAGATCGACGATCTGGTGCACGAGATCCGCCAGCGCACCGACCGCGACGAACGCGTCCTGGTCACCACGCTCACCAAGAAGATGGCCGAGGACCTCACCGACTATCTGCTCGGCCTCGGTGTCCGGGTGCGGTATCTGCATTCGGAGATCGACACCCTGCGCCGAGTGGAGTTGCTGCGGCAACTGCGCCTGGGCGAGTACGACGTGCTGGTCGGCATCAACCTGCTGCGCGAGGGCCTCGATCTGCCCGAGGTGTCGCTGGTGGCGATCCTCGACGCGGACAAGGAAGGGTTCCTGCGCAGCAGCACCAGCCTGATCCAGACCATCGGCCGCGCGGCCCGCAATGTGTCCGGCGAGGTGCACATGTACGCGGACAAGATCACCGATTCGATGCGGCACGCCATCGACGAGACCGAACGCCGCCGGGCCAAGCAGATCGCCTACAACGAGGAGATGGGCATCGACCCGCAGCCGCTGCGCAAGAAGATCGCCGACATCCTCGACCAGGTGTACCAGGAGGCCGACGACGAGGTCGCCGTCGGCGGTTCGGGCCGCAACGCCAGCCGCGGCCGCCGCGCCCAGGGCGAACCGGGGCGGGCGGTCAGCGCCGGCGTCATCGAAGGGCGCGACGTGAAGTCCATGCCGCGCGCCGAACTGGCCGACCTGGTGAAGGAGCTCACCGACCAGATGATGAACGCCGCGCGCGAACTGCAATTCGAGCTCGCCGGTCGACTGCGTGACGAGATCGCCGACTTGAAGAAGGAACTGCGCGGAATGGATGCGGCCGGATTGAGCTGAGCGTGTCGCTGCTCCGACGATGCCGGGTGCGGTCGGGCCGCTGCAGCGCCGCAGCACCGCCGCTTCGCTCGCGGTCGGCGCCACGGCGCGGATGCCGCGCTCAGCCCTGGGTCGCCATCCATTCGTTCACGCGGCGCTCGGCCTCTTCCCGCGAGACGTTCTCGACCTTGGTCATCACTGCCCAGCGGTGCCCGAACGGGTCGATGATCACAGCGAAGCGGTCGCCGGTGACGAAGGTCTGCGGCTCCTCCACGCAGCGGGCGCCACGCTCGACCGCACGGGCGACGGCCGCGTCGACGTCAGGGCAGTAATGCACGATAGAGGTGTGCACCCAGTCGCCGGTCGGGGCGAGTACCCCGTTGTCCGGGATCGGCATACCGAGCTGGAGCGTGGAATCGCCGATCTTCAGTTCCGCGTGCGCGGGCTGACCGTCGGGCAGGTCGTTGCGGGTGATCACCTCGGCGCCGAAGACCTCGGAATAGAAGTCGATCGCCTTGTTGGCGTCGGCGACGGCCAGGAAACAGGTGATGGAGTGGTAGCCCTCGGGAATCGGATGCACAGTGCTTGTCATGTCTTTCATCTTCGGCCGCGCGGCGCGGTCGATCTTGTAAGAAAGCGACACCATGGCCGAGCGCAGTGATCGCGGTGCCCTCGCCGGCCGCAAAGGGATCCTGCATCCCGACGAGCAAGCCAGGTACCGGACCTTGCGCCGACTGCCGGTAGGCCCAGAGCTGGCCGAGGTCATCGACTGGTACTGGACGGTGCGCTGGGACCTGCGCGGCCGGCCGCCGTATATCGCGGAGGTGCTGCCGTTCCCGTGCGTGAACGTCACCTTCGAACGGTCCGAGACCAGGACCGGTGGCTTCGTCAACGGCGTCTGCACGACGAAGTTCGTCCGCGAATTGACCGGCGCGGGTGAAACGTTCGGGATCAGGTTCCGAGCCGGCGGATTCGGCGCGTTCACCGGACTCGATGTCGGAGAATTCCGCGACCGTAGCGTCGCCCTGGCCGAGGTGCTGCCCGACGTCGACCGGCTCACCGGCGCGGTGCTGGCCGAATCCTCCGATGAGGGCCGCCGCGACATCGTCGAATCGTTCTTCGCGCGCGGGCTGTCCGCGCCCGACCCGAACTACGACCTGGTGCTGCGCATCGTCGAGGCGATGGCCACCGACCAGGACCTGACCCGCGTCGATCAGGTCACCGAGCGCTACGCGGTCTCGATCCGCACCCTGCAACGGCTGTTCCGACGCTATGTCGGCGCCGGCCCGAAATGGGTGCTGCGCCGCTATCGGCTACAGGATGCCGCCGACCTGCTCGCCCGCGGCCGGGTCGATGATCTCGCGGCACTGTCGGCCGAACTCGGCTATTACGACCAAGCGCATTTCACCCGGGAATTCACCGCGGAAGTCGGAATGGCGCCGGCGGAATACGCCAAACACACCCTCCGCGCCCGCAACGAGGTCACCGCGAAAATGCTCCCGCGCGGCACAGAGATACCGGAACAGTTCCGATAGATCATTTCTGCCCGAACACCGGCAGGACGAGTGGTTGAATTACGCACCATCTACCCACCGGCAAAACGAGGAGCTGGACATGGATGTCGTGGTGTTGATCGGCCGGGTGTTGTTCGTCGTGCTCTTTCTCGGTTCGGCCTTCGGTCACTTCACCCAGACCGAGGCGATGACCGGCTACGCGCAGAGCCGCGGCGTGCCCTCGCCCAAGGCGGGCGTGCTCGGATCGGGGGTGCTGATGGTGCTCGGCGGCCTGAGTGTGCTGCTCGGCATCTGGGCCGATCTCGGTGCGCTGCTGCTGTTCATCATGTTGCTGCCCACCGCTGTGCTCATGCACGGGTTCTGGTCCGAGACCGACCCGGAGACCAAGCAGAGCGAGATGATCCAGTTCAACAAGGATCTCGCGCTGGCGGGCGCGGCACTGATGCTGTTCGCCTTCTTCGCCCACACCGACGAACTGGGATTGACCATCACCGGGCCGCTTTTCAGCATGTGACCGGGCACACGCGCTAATATTGCGGTCCGCATCCGCAGTGAAAGGGAACGCATGGACATCATCGGCGCGATTCTGGGTATTTTCTGGGCCGACTACCGGCAGTGGCCCTGAGCCCCGGTACCCGCCAGACCACCGGCCCGTTCGTGATCACGAACGGGCCGGACCTGTTCCGGTCGCGGCGATGTGATGAATGTCCCAGGGCGGCAACGCCGTTCGCCGATGTTGTGGCAGATCACAGAACTGCGGGCCTCGGTTTGGGTCGGCCCAGGTAGGGCAGGCCCTGCGGCATTCGCGCAGGCCGGGCCGCTGCCGCCCCGCGTGAACACTCCGAATGTGATGTGTTGCGAATTCTGATAATTCCGGGCGTATTGCCGCTATGGTCGACCCAGTCGCCGCGCCGAAGCCCCGACACGCCGGGACGAAAAACCTGACGCAGGCGTCCGACCCGCACAGTTGGAGGAGAGATGACCGCCTACCGGACCATTGTCGTCGGTACCGATGGCTCGGACTCGTCGTATGTCGCCGTCGACAGGGCCGCCGCATTGGCCGGGGCCGCCGGCTCGACCCTGATCGTGGCCTGCGCCTACTACCCGACCGATGACCGTGAGGTCGCCGCGGCCGCCGATGTGCTCAAGGACGAGGCCTATCAGGTGCGCGGTTCCGCGCCGACCAACGAGATCCTGCGCACCGCCCGCGACCGGGCCACCGCCGCGGGCGCCAAGGAGATCGTCGAGCGCGCCATCGTCGGCGAGCCCGTCGAATCGCTGCTCGATCTGGTCAAGGAGACCCAGGCCGATCTGCTCGTCGTCGGTAACCGCGGCCTCAACACCCTGACCGGGCGACTGCTCGGCTCGGTGCCCTCGGACGTCGCGCGCAAGTCGCGCTCCGACGTCCTCATCGTGCACACCGTTCGCTGACACCAGCCGCGTGGTCGCCGCCGCACCGGCGGCGACCACGCGTGTGGGCACTATTCTCCGGCCGGGCGTGCCCCGAGCGAGCTCAGCACGTCGGGTAGTTCCGCGCTGTGCAGCACCGTCAGTCGCTGGGTCGCGCGGGTCAGCGCGACGTACAGATCGTTGAGCCCGCGCGGTGATTCACCGATGATCCGCTCCGGCGCGACCAGATACACCGCGTCGAATTCCAGGCCCTTCACCTCGTGCACCGTCAGCACGCGAACCGATTCCGCCGCCAGTCCGGCCAGTTCGTCGGCCAGCGCGTGCGGCACGATCACCGCGGTCGTGCCCGGCCCCCGCTCGCCCGCCAGCAGTCGCGCGAGCTCGGTGCGCAGCGCCGACTCCTCGCACCGATATGCCTGCGGCGGATGCCCGGACTCGCGCACCGAGCGTGGCGCCTGCGCCTCGGGATCGATCGCGGCCAGCACCTGCGCCGCCACGTCCATGATCTCCGCGGGCGTGCGGTAGTTGACGGTGAGTTCGGTGAGCTTCCATCGCCGTGCCACGTACGGCTCCAGCACCGTCTGCCAGGTGGAGGCGCCCGCCGGATCGCCGGTCTGGGCGACGTCACCGACCACCGTCATCCAGCGGTTCGGGATGCGGCGCATCACCATTCGCCAGGCCATCTCCGACAGCTCCTGCGCTTCGTCGACGATGACGTGGCCGTAGGCCCAGGTCCGGTCACCGGCCGCCCGCTCCGCGGTGGTCTGGCGGGTGCGCACCTGCTGCCGTTCGGCCAACTGGCTCGCATCGATCAGGTCGTAGGCCATCAGGATCTCCGGATCGAGTTCGTCCTCGAGATCCTGCGGCGCGGACCCGGTGAGGATGTCGAGCGCGTCCTGGGCCTCGGCCAGTTGGGCCCGCCAGCGGCGGCGGGCGCGTTCACGTTCCTCGGCGTCGTCGATGCCGAGCAGTTCGGCCAGCTCGTCGAGCAGCGGGGCGTCGGCGGCGCTGAATTCGCCGGTGTCCGGGCGCAGCAGTTCGGCGCGGTCGGCCGGATCCAGCGAACTCGCCGCCCGGTCCAGGCGGGCCGGATCGGCCAGCAGATCGGCCAGCACCTGCTGCGGGGTCAGGATCGGCCACAGCGCGCCGATCGCGCGCTGGATCTGCGGATCCGAACGCATCTCGTCGGCGATCTCGGCCAGGTCGGTGCTGCTGAGCAGGCTGCGGGCACCGTCGACGGGGTCGGCGCCCATGGTGGCGGCGAGCTGTTCGGTGAGCGCGTCGATCACCGAGGACGCGAAGATCGGGCGCGCCAGATTGTGCGGCCGCCGCGAGGAGCGGGCCCGGCCCCTGGCCTTGGTGACGATCTTGCGGTTCAACGTCAACGGGTACCCGTCGAAGCTGAGTTCGATCGGCGCCGGCGGCACCTCCTGCCGGTCCCGCACCGCCTGCTTGAGCACCTCCAGGATGCTCAGCGAGCCCTTGATCTCGCCGGCCCGCAGGGAATCCTCGTGGGTGGCCTTCACCCCCGGATACAGGTCGCCGATGGTCGACAGCAGCACGCCGGTCTCACCGAGTGAGGGCAGCACCTGGCCGATGTAGTCGAGGAAGGTCGCGTTCGGCCCGATGATCAGCACACCGGCCTTGGCCAGCTGCTGGCGGTAGGTGTAGAGCAGGTAGGCGGCCCGATGCAGCGCGACGGCGGTTTTGCCGGTCCCCGGCCCGCCCTGCACCACCAGCACGCTCTTGTGTTCGGCGCGGATGATCGCGTCCTGCTCGCTCTGGATCGTCTCGACGATGTCGTTCATATGGCCGGTACGGGCGGCGTTCAATGCCGACAGCAGGGCACTCTCACTGCCGACGCCACCGTTGTCCTCGGTGACCCCGGCGCGCCTGGCCGCTTCCAGATCCAGGTATTCGTCGTTGATCGCGGTGACCCGGCGGTTGCGCGAACGGATGTGGCGGCGGCGCAGCACGCCGTCCGGCGCGGCAGTGGTGGCCAGGTAGAACGGCCGGGCCAGCGGGGCACGCCAGTCCAGCAGCAAGGTCTCGTAGTCGTTGTGCTCGTCGAGGATGCCGAGGCGGCCGATGTAGCGGCGTTCGGCGTCGGGTTCGCCCTCGGTGCCGTCACCGTCGAGATCGATGCGACCGAAGCACAGGCCGTGCTCGGCGGCATCGTATTTGGCCAGGTCCTCGGTGTAGAGCTGGGTGAACGACTCGCGTTCGCTGCGCGCCTGCGGGGTGCCGCCGGTCTCCAGCAGGACGGTACGCAGCCGCTCGGTGGCGTATGCGCGCATGCCGTCGAGGCGGTCGTAGAGGACGTTCAGATGCGCCTGTTCCCGATCGATGTCGGTGTCGGTGCTCGGTGCGGTGGTGGTCTCGGCGTCCGGGATCGGGGAGCGGTGATCCTGAGTGAGGCGGTCGGGCAAAACGAACTCCTTGTCACCCGGGTGAACGGGCACCGGTGGGCGGGCGGACGACAGCGTGGTGGCAGGCGCGGACGATCGGAAAACGGAATCGTCCAGTCTACTGCGCGTTCGGCGTGGTCGCCGCCGCGCTCAGGACGCGTGCGTGTTGTTCGGTCGTCGAGCGGGGCCGATCAGGCCCTCGCGATGGCCGGCCGGTTTGGCGCGATACATCGCCACATCCGCGTCGTGCAGCACCGCTTCGGGGGTGCGCCGGTCACCCGGGCGTAGCGCGGTGACCCCGATCGAGGCGTTGACCTCGATGCGATGCCCGCGCGCGACGATCGGCTCGGCCATGGTCCGCTGCAACCGCAGGATCAGCGCGTCCAGATCGGCCTGCCGGGTGCGCCCGGACAGCAGCACCAGGAATTCGTCGCCGCCGAGCCTGCCGACGATGTCGTCGGCGCGCAGCGCCCGCTGCAGCCGCTGGGCCACGATCTGCAGGACCGTGTCGCCGATGGCGTGGCCGAGGGTGTCGTTGATCGCCTTGAAACCGTCCAGGTCGATGAACATCACCACCGACACCGGCAGATCCTCGCTGGCCGCCAGCGCGCCCGCCAGCTGCGACAGGATCAGCGACCGGTTGGCCAGCCCGGTCAGCGAATCGTGGGTGGCCTGATATTCCAGGTGCCGCCTGCTGGCCCGGTATTCGGTGATGTCGGCGAACGAGGACACCGCCGAGGAATCCGGATCGCCGGGATTGAGTAGCCGGCTCGACCCCGACAGCCAGCGCCGTTGCCCGTCGGAGCGGTCGACGCCGAAGACGTAGCCGGTGATGGTCTCGCCGGTGGCCAGGGTGCGCGCGACCGGATGCCGGGCGGTGGCCATCGGCTGGGCGTTGGTGTCCAGCAGCGTCAGCGGCAAGTCGGCGATGCTCACACCGGCCAGGTCGCCGGCGTCCTCGATGCCGAAGATCCGCCGCGCGGCCGGATTGACCGATTCGATCCGGCCGTCGCGGTCGATGACGGCCACGCCCTCCTCGAGCTGGGACACCACCGTGGTGAAGTGCTGTTCGGCGCGGCGCTGGGCGGCCTCGGCCGCGCGTTGAGCGGTCAGATCATGGATGACGACCTGATAGGCGGCCTGGTCGTGCCAGACGGTGAGCACCGAGACGGTCTCCACCGGCACCTGCGTGCCGTCCAGCCGCAGCAACGTCATCTCCGCGGGCTTGGAGGCCGCACCCGCCCGGGTGAGCCGGGAGATGCGGTCGAGCATGCCTGGCACCGAATCCGGATGCACGAACTGCACCAGCGGGCGGCCGACCAGATCCTCCGGGCCCGCGGCGGCCAGCATCCGCACCGTCGCCGGGTTGACGTAGACGATGATGCCGCGTTCGTGCACGCAGATACCGTCCGGAGTGTGTTCGACCAGAGACCGGTACCGCTGCGCCAGCTGCTCGGCGGCGCTGAGCCTGTCCTCTCCCACCTCGAACCCCCGATCGTCCACCGATAGCTGGTCATTGGAGCACGGGATTATTCTGGATCCGACATGTGCGCCGTTCACATGATCGACGCGATTGCCGGGATTTCGTGTGTGTCGGGTACTGCGCCCGGGCTCGATCCGGTGATCATGACAGAACCGGTTCTTCACGACGGCGGGCCGGCGCGAGTGGCCGGAGAAGATCGGGCCGAGGAGCGATGCCATGTCCGAACCTGATCATCATATGTCCATTGCCGGTGTCGGTGCTGTCACCGGGTACGGATGGGGGCGCGAGGCGCTGTGGCGTGGGCTGCTGAGCGGCAAGTCGGCAGCCGGGGTGCAGCCCGGATACGGCGCGCGTCGCGATGAACCTGCCTGGGTGTCGCTGGTCCCGTCCGGCGGCGATCCGCGGGTCAGCAGCAGCCGGTACGGGCGCGCGGTACATGCGGCGGCGCGCGAGGCCATCGAGGACGCGGGCACCCGCGGCTGGCGGCCGGGCCGCACGGTGGGCCTGCTGCACGCGATCGTGCTCGGCGATGTGGCGAACTGGCGCGATTTCTACATCGTCGACGACGGCCACCGGCGTTCCCGCGAATATCTGCCGCTGCTGCCGTCCACCCCGATCTCGGTGGTGATGCAGGAGTTCGGTTTCCACGGCCCGGCGATGAACGTGTCCGCGGCATGCAGTTCCGGCAACGCCGGATTGCTCACGGCGCAGCTGTGGCTCGACAGCGGCCAGGCCGACGACGTGGTGTGCGTGGTGAGCGATCTGTCGGCGACACCGGAGATGGTGGAGCATTTCGTGCGGCTCGGCGCCGCCGTCACCGATGCCGAACCGCTACAGGCCTGCCGGCCGTTCCAGGAAGGCAGCCGTGGTTTCAGCATGGGGGAGGCGTCGGTGGGGTTCGTGCTCAGCCGCTCGGCCCCGCGCCCGTATGCCAAGGTGCTCGGTGGCGCGATGACCAACGACGGCTATCACGTGGTGTCGGTGGATCCGGGGCACGGTCAGATCTTCGACTGCGCGCGCCGGGCGCTGCGCGCGGCGGGCGTGTCGGCGGATCAGGTGGAGTACTTCAATGCCCACGGCACCGGCACCCGCCAGTGCGACAACGCCGAACGGGCCCTGCTGACCGAGGTCTTCGACGACCGGCCCGCCGTCTACGCCCTCAAACCGCTGACCGGCCACTGCCAGGGTGCGGCCGCCGCGGTGGAGATCGCCGCCGCGGCCATGGGCTTCGAACGCGCGCTCGTGCCCGCCGCGCCGATCGTCGCCTCACCGTATCCGCGGTTGCTGGACGGGCCGGTGGCGAGCGCGGGCGGGATCACGGCGAAGCTGTCGCTCGGGATGGGCGGCAACAACGCGATGGTGGTGCTGGCGCCGCCGGCGTAACACCGGCTAGGGCAGTGGCGCGGTCCAGCACAGTCGCGTCCCCGGCAGTGCGTCGGCACTCTCGGTGCGCGAGTGCCTGGCCACCGCGGCGGTGACGGTGAACCAGCCCGCGGCTTCCTCGGCGCGCTGCTCGAGGTTGCGCAGCCCACTGCGGATGACGTGATTCGGCACGCCCCACCCGTTGTCGGTGACCACGATGGTCAGATCGTCGGACACCCCGATATCGACGGTGACGGTGTCGCCGCCGGAATGGCGCACCGCATTGCTCACCGCCTCCCGCACCACCGCTTCGGCATGATCGGCCAGCTCGGGTTCGAGCACCGACAGCGGCCCGGAGAACTGCACGGTGGCGCGGATGGTGGTGTCGGCGGTCTGCTGGCGGATGGCGTGTTCGATGCGTTGTTGCAGCCGCGCGCTGTCGGCGCCGCCGTGCAGATCGAAGATCGTTGTCCGGATCTCCTGCACGACCTCCTGCAGATCGTTGATCACCCGGGACAGTCGATCGCGGACCTCGGGCACGGTCGCCCGCGGCACCGCACCCTGCAGGGTCAGCCCGATCGCGAACAGCCGCTGGATCACATGATCGTGCAGGTCGCGGGCGATGCGGTCGCGGTCGGCCAGGATGTCGACCTCACGCATCCGGCGCTGTGCGTCGGCCAGTTGCATCGCCAGCGCCGCCTGATCGGTGAACGCGGAGGTGAGTTCGACCAGCTCGTCGGAATACGGCGCCGCGCCCGCGCGACGCACGGTGACCAGCGTGCCGTGGGTGGCGTCCGGGGTGCACAGCGGCAGGATCAACGCAGGCCCGGGGGAGGGCAGGGTGATGCCGAGCGTCACCTGGCCCGCATCGTCGAAGCGCAGCGGGGTGCGCCGGCCGAATGCCTCGCCGACGGCGGTGCCGGTCAGCGGAATGGGATGCCCGGCCCGGCGCGCGTCCGGACCGGACCAGTGCGTGATCAGCAGCTCGCTGACGTCGCCTGGCCCGGCCGCGGCCAGGAAACACAGCTGCGAGCCGGTCAGCGCCCGCGCGTGATCGACCACCCGTTCCAGGGCCTTGCCCGGGGTGCCGACGGCGAGGAATTCGGTGGCGACGTCACGGGTGGCCTCGATCCATTCCTGCCGGGTGCGCGCCGACTCGTAGAGGCGCGCGTTGTCGATCGCGATGCCGGCGGCCGCGGCCAGCGCCTGCACCAGCACCTCGTCCTCGGCCGTGAACGGTTGCCCGCCGGACTTCTCGCACAGGTAGAGGCTGCCGAACACCTCGTCGCGGATCCGGACGGGCACGCCGAGGAAGCTGCGCATCGGCGGGTGGTGAGCCGGGAACCCGACCGAGGCCGGATGACCGGTCAGGTCATCGAGCCGTAGCGGCGCCGGCTGGGCGAAGACCGCGCCGAGCACTCCATGACCGGCGGGCAGGCGGCCGATCCTGGCCCTGGTCTCGTCGTCGATGCCCTCCGCGACGAACTGGAAGACCTTGCCGCTGTGTTCGCGCACGCCGAGCGCGCCGTAGCGGGCGTCGATGAGAGTGGTCGCGGTCCGGACGATCGCGCTGAGCGTGTCGTCGAGATCGAGCCCGGAGGTGACCGTCAGCATGGCCTCGATCAACCCGTCCATCCGGCCGCGGGAATCGGCCGACACCTCCACCCGGTCGCTGATCTCGGTCAGCAGTTCGCGCAGCCGCTGCTGGTAGAGGGCGCCGCGCACGGCGGGCGGGCTGGTGCGGTCCTTCGGTGCGGCCTCGGCCGGCGCGACGGTGAATTCCGCCGGCTCGGCGATGTGGCGTGATCGGGGGTCGCGGGCGGCCGAGGACCTGCGGCGGTGGGCTCCGGTCTGCTCGGCCATCTCGGCTTCCTTGTCGTGATCCGCGCGCTGCGGCCCGTCCCCCAGCGGCGGTCCGATGCGGCGTCGGACCAATGCTATGGCGCGATCGGGGACTTTCGGCCCTGTTCGTGATCTCCGCGTGATGGTGGCATATCCGCACGGCGAGAATAGAAAGCAGGGGTTTCCTATGAATTCGCTGGAACTGTGGGACACCGCGACCGAGCCAGACCTCGCGGTCACCACCCGTGGTGCGGTACCTCCGGCCGACGTGACCCGTGCGGTGCGGGCCATCGGGCGGGTACTGCGCAGGCACCATCTCGACGCGGCCGCGCACGTGCGCGTCACCGCGCCGGCCGACGCCGATGCGCCGACGGTCGTGCAGGCCAATATCCACTCCCGCGACACCCGCACCCGGGTGCAGGTGCCCGGCCCGCGCGGTTTCGCGGTCACCTTCGCGGCCGAACGCCTGGACCGCCAGATCGCCCGGCTCGGCGCCGATCCGACCCCGCGGGTCTGGCCGGATCCGGCCAGACCGCCGCTGGCCCGGGTCACCGAACAGCGCCCGATCACCCGGCGCAAGGACTACGCCCTGGTGACGAGCACTCCGGCGCAGGCGATCGAGGTGCTCGACGCCATGGATTACGACGTGCACCTGTTCACCGACGCCGCGACCGGCGAGGAGGCCGTGGTGCACTGGATCGACCCGGACGGGGTGCACATGATCCGCCAGCACACCACCGACCCGATCGAAACCGCGCCGGCGCCGATGGCGTTGACCGTGGACGCCGCACCCGCGCCGCGACTGGACGAGGGCGACGCCGCCACCCAGCTGTGCTGGCGGGGCCTGCCGTTCCTGTTCTATACCGATGCCCGCACCGGCCGCGGTCATCTGCTCTACCGCCGCTACGACGGCGACCTGGCCCTGGTGCGCCCGGCCCGCTAGCGCCTACCGCTCGCCGAGCTTGGTGGCCAGCACCGCCGCCTGGGTGCGCCGCTCCACACCGAGCTTGGCGAGCAGCCGGGAGACGTAGTTCTTCACCGTCTTCTCCGCCAGGAACATGCGCGCGGCGATCTGCCGATTCGTGAGGCCCTCGCCGAGCAGGGTGAGCAGTTTGCGTTCCTGCTCGGTGAGCCCGGCCAGCGGACCGTCGTCCTCGGTGCTGCGGCGCAGCCGGGTCCGCAGGGCCGCCGCCGCGCGGGTATCGAGCAGCGAACGGCCCGCGCCGACCTCCTTGACGGCGTCGGCGAGCTCCATCCCTTTGATGTTCTTCACCACATATCCGCTGGCTCCGGCGAGGATCGCGTCGAGCATCGCCTGATCGTCGGTGTAGGAGGTCAGGATCAGGCAGCGCAGATCGTCGAACTCGGCGAGCAGATCGCGGCACAGCTCGATGCCGTTGCCATCGGGTAATCGCACGTCCAGCACCGCAACTCGCGGCCGCAGCGCCCGGATGCCGATCATCGCGCTCGCCACGTCGCCGGCCTGGCCGACGACGGTGAGATCCGGATCGCTCTCCAGCAGGTCGATCAGACCGCGGCGGACGATCTCGTGATCGTCGACCAGGAACACCTCGAGCACAGCCGACTCCTGTTCGTTTGTCTACCCTGGTCAAGGTAGCTCGCCGAACGGCTGTGGGGGATGGCCGAAAGTCATCTGGCGGGCCTCGACCCTCGCCCGGGAAAACTTGTCGGTGGTCCGGCCTAGCATGGCCGCCGGGGACATATCGGCATGCCAGAACCCGGTACGCGGGACATCGAAGAGAGAAGGGACCCACCTGGTGGCGGAACGCCTCACCGTGCGCGGAGCTCGGGAGCACAACCTCAAAGGGGTCGATCTCGACCTGCCCCGCGACAGCCTGATCGTCTTCACCGGGTTGTCCGGCTCGGGCAAGTCGAGCCTGGCCTTCGACACCATCTTCGCCGAAGGTCAGCGGCGTTATGTGGAGTCGCTGTCGGCGTACGCGCGCCAGTTCCTCGGGCAGATGGACAAGCCCGACGTCGACTTCATCGAGGGCCTGTCGCCCGCGGTGTCGATCGACCAGAAGTCGACCAACCGCAACCCTCGCTCCACCGTCGGCACCATCACCGAGGTCTACGACTACCTGCGTCTGCTCTATGCCCGCGCGGGCACCCCGCACTGCCCGGTCTGCGGTGAGCTCATCGCCAAGCAGACCCCGCAGCAGATCGTCGACCAGGTGCTGGCCATGGAGCCTGGCATCAAATTCCAGGTGCTCGCGCCGGTGGTGCGCACCCGCAAGGGCGAGTTCGTCGACCTGTTCGACCAGCTCAACACCCAGGGCTACGCGCGCGTGCGGGTCGACGGTGTGGTGTATCCGCTCACCGATCCGCCGAAGCTGAAGAAGCAGGAAAAGCACGACGTCGAGGTGGTCGTGGACCGCCTGGCCGTCAAGCCCGGTTCCAAGCAGCGGCTCACCGACTCCATCGAGACGGCGCTGCGGCTGGCCGACGGCATCGTGGTGCTCGATTTCGTCGACCGCGACGAACACGCCCACGACCGCGAGCGCCGCTTCTCCGAACGGCTGGCCTGCCCCAACGGTCATCCGCTCGATATCGAGGATCTCGAGCCCCGTTCGTTCTCGTTCAACTCGCCCTACGGTGCCTGCCCGGACTGCACCGGCCTCGGCATCCGCAAGGAGGTCGATCCGGAACTGGTCGTGCCCGATCCCGACCTGAGCCTGGCCGAGGGCGCGATCGCGCCGTGGTCGCGCGGGCAGACCGCCGAATACTTCACCCGCTTGCTGTCCGGCCTGGCCGAAGCCATCGGTTTCTCCATGGACACGCCCTGGCGGGAGCTGCCGGTGAAGGCCCGCAAGGCGGTGCTCGAGGGCAGCTCCGATCAGGTGCACGTGTCCTACACCAACCGGTACGGGCGCAAGCGCTCCTATTACGCCGATTTCGAAGGCGTGATGCCGTTCCTGCAGCGGCGCATGGAGAACACCGAGTCCGAGCAGATGAAGGAGCACTACGACGGGTACATGCGCGATGTGCCGTGCCCGGTCTGCAACGGCGCGCGGCTGCGTCCGGAGATCCTCGCGGTCACCCTCGCCGCCGACGGCGAACGCAAGTCCATCGCCGAGGTGTGCGATCTGTCCATCGGCGCCTGCTCGGCGTTCCTGAACGGGCTCACCCTGGGCGAGCGGGAGGCCGCCATCGCCGGGCAGGTGCTCAAAGAGGTGCAGGCCCGGCTCGGCTTCCTGCTCGACGTCGGCCTGGAATACCTCACGCTCTCGCGCGCCGCGGCCACCCTCTCCGGTGGTGAGGCCCAGCGCATCCGGCTGGCCACCCAGATCGGCTCCGGCCTGGTCGGCGTGCTGTATGTGCTCGACGAACCGTCCATCGGCCTGCACCAGCGCGACAACCGCAGGCTCATCGAAACCCTGACCCGGCTCAAGAAGCTCGGCAACACCCTGATCGTGGTCGAACACGACGAGGACACCATCCGCGCCTCGGACTGGGTGGTCGACATCGGCCCGCTGGCCGGTGAACACGGCGGGCAGGTGGTGCACAGCGGCCCGTACCAGGAGTTGCTCACCGACCCGAACTCGCTGACCGGTGCCTACCTGTCCGGTCGCGAGCAGATCGAGGTGCCGCTGGTGCGCCGCCCGGTGAACAAGAAGCGCCAGGTCACCGTGGTGGGGGCGAACGAGCACAACCTGAAGGGCATCGACGTCGCGTTCCCGCTCGGCGTACTCACCGCCGTCACCGGCGTATCGGGATCGGGCAAGTCCACCCTGGTCAACGACATCCTCGCGACCGTGCTGGCCAACCGGCTCAACGGGGCACGGCAGGTGCCGGGCCGGCACACCCGGGTCAACGGGCTCGACCACCTGGACAAGCTGGTGCAGGTGGATCAGTCACCGATCGGGCGTACCCCGCGCTCCAACCCCGCCACCTACACCGGTGTGTTCGACAAGATCCGCACCCTGTTCGCGGCCACCACCGAGGCGAAGGTGCGCGGGTACCAGCCGGGCCGGTTCTCGTTCAACGTCAAGGGCGGCCGCTGCGAGGCCTGCTCCGGTGACGGCACCCTCAAGATCGAGATGAACTTCCTGCCGGACGTCTACGTCCCGTGCGAGGTCTGCCACGGTGCCCGGTACAACCGGGAGACCCTCGAGGTGCACTACAAGGGCAAAACCATCGCCGAGGTGCTCGACATGCCGATCGAGGAGGCCGCCGAGTTCTTCGAGCCGGTCACTTCCATCCACCGCTACCTCAAGACTCTCGTCGACGTCGGGTTGGGTTATGTGCGGCTCGGCCAGCCCGCGCCCACGCTCTCCGGTGGTGAGGCCCAGCGCGTGAAGCTGGCCGCCGAGCTACAGAAGCGCTCGACCGGACGCACGGTCTACATCCTCGACGAGCCGACGACCGGCCTGCATTTCGAGGACATCCGCAAACTGCTCGTGGTCATCAACGGACTGGTCGACAAGGGCAACACGGTGATCGTCATCGAGCACAACCTCGACGTCATCAAGACCTCGGACTGGGTGATCGACATGGGTCCCGAGGGCGGTTCCGGCGGCGGCACCGTCGTCGCCCAGGGCACACCGGAAGACGTCGCCGCGGTGCCCGAGAGCTACACCGGGCAATTCCTGCGTGAGGTGCTCGGCAAGCCGGCCGAGCCCGCGGCGGTGAAACCCAAGCGCGCGACCAAACGGGTGGCGAAGAAGGCGGCCGTCGTCGGCTGACCGCTCGGCGCGGCGGCCGTGGGATCTCCGGCCGCCGCCGCGCCGCCGCGCTCAGCGCTGGGCGATGGTGTGGATCAGGTCGGCGAGTTCGTGCGGCTTGGACCACATCGGCCAGTGGCCGGTGGGCAGGTCGACGTATTCGGCGTCGATGCGGGCCAGCTCCGCGAACATCGGCATCTGGCCCTCGTCGCGCAGCTTCCGCACCACCTCGGCGGTGAAGGTATTGCAGATCACCGTGGTCGGGATCTGCCGGCCCGCGGGCTGGTCGCCGAGCCGTAGCGGCGCCGCGGCCACCGCGGCCGGTTCGGAGACCGCGCGGGCACGGAACGTCGCCAGGGCCGCCTCGTCCAGGCCGGCGAGGTTGTCGCCGTCGGCGGTCAGTTCGCCCCACTCCGGCAGCGGATATTCGCGAGCGGCGAGGTCGAGTTCGGAGTTGAGCACGAAACCGTTGGGCAGCGGCGCGCTGTCGACGTAGATCGCCCGGGAGAACCGCTCCGGTGCCAGATCGCAGGCCAGATAGGCGGCCGCGCCCCCACCGGAATGCGCGACGAGCACCGCGGTCCGGTCCGCGGCGGCCTCGACGATGGCCTCGGCCTGGCGCTCGAGGGTGGCGTCGAGCCGGTCCTCGTCGTGCGGGTCGAGGCCGGGCAGGGTCAGGGCATGTACCTCGTCACCGTGGCGGCGCAGATCGTCCGCGACCTCGTCCCACGCCCATGCGCCCAACCAGAAACCGGGAACCAGAAGTATCCGTGCCATCTCAAGAGCATCCCATGCCGGGCCGACAGGACCGTGCGCGGTTCCGGATAGCCCGCTGAAATGTGGTGTGCGACACGGTATCTCAGAATTCGAGGCATCGGCGCGGCTGGTGGCGTCTGGCATTCGCGGCAGCCGGCGCAGCGGGGCGGGGGAATTTGCCGGAATTCTGCCCTAAAAGTGAAACATGCGTGTGTAGGATCGGCGCGACCGCGTGTCCCAGAGGGTTGGGGGCGCGGCGCTGGACAGCCGGCGCGGCCGGTGAGAACGAAAGGAATTCCCGCCATGGAAGGCGTCGACATCGGGGCCCTGATCACCCAGATCCTCGGATTTCTGAGCAGCGGCTCGTCCCTCAACTACACACCGGGCACGCCTGCCTGAGCGCGGATCCACCGAAAGGAACACCCACCATGAACTCAGGAAGCGCGGGCCTCGGCGACATCTTCACCGCCATCGCCAACATGCTCAGCACCGGCTCGGCCATCTCGGTAACGCCCGGGATGTGATCGACGAACGAAGGCCGGGTCCCGCGGGACCCGGCCTTCGTGGTGTTCGGTGCGACGACGCTCGGTCAGTACACCGGACCGGTGTACTTCTCGCCCGGCCCCTTGCCCGGCTCGTCCGGATGCGCCGACGATTCCCGGAACGCCTTCTGCAACGACTGCAGGCCCTCGCGGATCGGCCCCGCGTGCGGGCCCAGATACTCCACCGATGCCGTCACCAGACCGGCCAGCGCGGTGATCAGCCGCCGGGCCTCGTCCAGATCGCGGCGGCTGCTGGTCTCCGGGTCCTCATCGGCCAGCCCCAGCTTCTCCGCCGCCGAGCTCATCAGCATCACCGCCGCCCGGCTGATCACCTCCACCGCGGGGATATCGGCCAGTTCACGCACAGAGCTGTCGGGCTGTTCAGTCATGGCTATCAGGCTAGAACCCGCGCTCGGCGCGCGTTCACCCCGCCGCCCGCGTCAGCCGCAGCTGCCCGATCTCGGCGATGTTCTTCATGAGCTCCGCATTCACCCATGCAGCCAGGTGGGCTACCGTGAGCCCCGCCTGCGCGGGCCACGGGTACGCCACCGGCGCGTCGAGGTCGGCCTCGCCGAGCGCGCCCAGCCCCGCCACCCATTCGTCGCGCAGCTGCCGGATCCGTTCCACCGCGCCCGCACCGGTCCCCGCCCAGTGCACGCTCTCACGGGTGCGCAACGGCCGCCCGCTCAGTTGATCGAGGGCGGTACTCCACCACCAGTCGATATGCCAGCTCAGCCATGCGATGGTCGGGACGGGAATCGGATCGGGCTCGGTATCGGCCCAATCGGGACGCCAGTGACCGTCGGTGTCCTGGCGCACCGTCCAGCAGAGCGGGCCGGGCTCGGCCAGGAAATCGTCTTCGGCCAGGGCGGCGAGGTGATAGTCGGCAACAGCCCAGGTCAGCTCGAATTGCCAGGTCAACAGGTCGCGATGAGAATCGGGCACCGAAGGACCGTGGCACGCGGCCCGCATACGGGCAACCGGTTTTCGCCCGTAGGGGTGGGCTCGTCGACCCGATTGGGTTCCTGGCGGCGCAGCTGCTAAGCTGTTCTGCGACGACCGCCCTGGGTGGTTCGTGCGTGGAGCCGGGAACGGCGCACGCACGACGACGCCGGGGCAGATAAGTGGAGCCCGACTCCCACCGTTGCCGACGAGTATTCGTACGGACAACGGTCCGGTCGCCCGCCCTACGCGGCGGGTTCCCGCATCGCTGTCGATGCGGGATCGCAGGTGTGATCACCTGCGATGATCGGTCGACCTCGGGCCTCGTAGCGGGAAATACCGCGACGGGGCCTTTGTGTTGAACAAGGGGTTGCAGTTATTGCCTGCGGTCGTCCGACGACACCGCTTGACCTAGGAGGCCCCATCAGCACTGAGACCCGCATCAACGATCGCATCCGCGTTCCCGAAGTCCGCCTCATCGGACCCGGCGGTGAACAGGTTGGGATCGTGCGTGTTGAAGATGCACTACGCGTCGCTCTCGAAGCCGACCTCGACCTGGTCGAGGTGGCCCCGGATGCCAGACCGCCGGTCTGCAAGATCATGGACTACGGCAAGTTCAAGTACGAGACCGCGCAGAAAGCGCGCGAGTCCCGGAAGAACCAGGTCCAGACCGTCATCAAGGAGCAGAAGCTCCGCCCCAAGATCGACGACCACGACTACGAGACCAAGAAGCGCAACGTGGTTCGCTTCCTCGAGGCCGGGTCCAAGGTCAAGGTCACGATCATGTTCCGGGGTCGTGAACAGTCCAGGCCCGAGCTCGGTTTCCGGTTGCTGCAGCGGCTGGCCTCCGACGTCGCGGAGTTGGGTTTCGTCGAGACCTCGGCCAAGCAGGACGGCCGGAACATGACCATGGTCCTCGCGCCGCACAAGGGCGCGAAGACGCGCGCCAAGGCGCAGCAGGACTCGGCCGCCCGCCCGCAGCCGAGCGCCGCGGGGCAAGCGGAGCAGGCCGAGCAGGCCGGCCCGCAGTAATACCGATCAGAACGTCGGCGGTCCATGCGCGACCGCGGGCACGAGACAGATTGAGGAATCCATGCCGAAGATGAAGAGCCACAGCGGCGCCTCGAAGCGATTCAAGGTGTCCGGCAAGGGCAAGCTGCTGCGTCAGCAGGCGAACCGTCGCCACTTGCTCGAGCACAAGCCCACGCGCCGTACTCGTCGTCTGGACGGCAAGGAGGTCGTCGCGTCCGCCGACGTCGCTCGCGTGAAGAAGCTGCTCGGTATCTGATACCGCCGCACAGGCACGCTCGCGCGTTCCGATCACGGACGCCGACCAATCCGACAACACCCGGGCGCCCGCTCGCGCCCCCCGATCGAACAGGACTGACCAGTGGCACGCGTCAAAAGGGCCGTCAACGCTCAGAAGAAGCGCCGTTCCATCCTCGAGGCCTCCAAGGGCTACCGCGGCCAGCGCTCGCGGCTGTACCGCAAGGCCAAGGAACAGCAGCTGCACTCGCTCACCTACGCCTACCGGGACCGCCGGGCGCGCAAGGGTGACTTCCGCAAGCTGTGGATCGCCCGCATCAACGCCGCCGCGCGGCTCAACGACATCACCTACAACCGCTTCATCCAGGGCCTGAAGGCCGCCGGTGTCGAGGTCGACCGCAAGAACCTCGCCGAGCTGGCCGTCTCCGACGCCGAAGCCTTCGCCGGCCTGGTCGCCATCGCCAAGGCCGCGCTGCCGCAGGACGTCAACGCCCCGGCCGCCTGAGCCGGGTGCCGTGACTCGCGGACATCTTCCGGAACGACCCGTGGACGCGCTCCCCGAGCGCAACCCACGGGTCGTTCTGTGCTGTCGGATCCCGGCGGGCGACCGTGACCGCTGACGCGATCGACGTGCGCAATCCGCGCATCGTGTCGGCGGTCAAGCTTCATCGCGCGCCGCAGCGGCGCAAGACCGGCCTGTTCCTGGCCGAAGGCGCCAATTCGGTGACCGCGGCCCTGGCGACCGGACGGGTACGGGAGCTGTTCTATTCGGCGGCCGCCGCCACTCGTGAGCACGAGCTCGTCGCCGGCGCCGCCGCCCAGGGGGTGCGGACCACGCTGGTGAGCGATCGCGCCGCGCAGGCGCTGGGGGAGACCGTGACGCCGCCGGGGCTGGTGGCCGTGTGCGAGACGCTCGATGTCGAACCGGGGGCGATCCTGGCCGCGGAGCCGCGCATCCTGGCGGTGCCGGTGGAGATGGCCGACCCGGGTAACGCGGGCACGCTGATTCGTGTGGTCGACGCGGTCGGCGGCGACGGGGTGATCCTGGCCGGTGATTCCGTGGACCCGCACAACGGCAAATGCGTGCGCGCCGCGGCCGGCAGCCTGTTCCACGTGCCGATCGCCCGCGGCCGGAACATCGACGCGACGTTGGACGAGATCTCCGCCGCCGGCATCCTCGTGCTGGCCACCGCGGCCGACGGCGAAGTCGAACTCGACGACGCCGACGAACTGTTCACCGGAGCTGTCGTCTGGCTGTTCGGCAACGAGGCACATGGTCTGGATCCGTCCGTCGCCGCCCGCGCCGACCATCGGGTGCGCATCCCCATCCGCGGGCGAGCCGAAAGCCTCAACCTGGCCACAGCCGCATCGATCTGCCTGTACGCGAACTCGCGAGTGCGTTTCCGCCACACGTGAGAGGGTCCGGATTCGGGCGCCCGCCAACGATATCAGTCCGCGCGGCGGCGGCAGGCCGGGTCGATCTCAGTCGCCGGACTTCCCCAGATCCTCCAGAATTTCCGCCGCCCACGGCGCGGGTATCGCGTTCGGTCCTGCCACCTGCATCGATGTCATCACCGTCAGGAGCATGCCGGTGGACATGAACCGGCGGACCTCGGTGGCCGATGCGCCGGTCAGCTCACGGGCCAGGTCGTAGATCTGTCCGAAGCGGGCGCGGGTCTGCTCGCCGATGACCGGATCCGCGCTGGCGGCGAAGCCGTGCAGGAGCAGTTGGAGCAGCTCGCGTTCGGCGAGAAAGGTGCTGTAGCCGTGGCCAAGGGTCGCTGCGGTCGGGTTCGGATCGGTCGCCGCGGCCTCGCGGAACACCGTCTGGATCCGGTCGCAGACCCGGTTCAACGCGGCGAGGAACAGCTCCTGTTTGGTGCCGAACAATCGGATCACATAGGGCTGGGAGACCCCCGCGCGACGGGCGATGTCATCGGTTTTCGTTGCCGCGTAACCGGTTTCGGCGAACGCCTGAATCGCCGCGGCCAGCACCTGCTCGCCGCGCTCGGCCGCGCTCATCCGGGTCTTGGTCGTCAATGGTGCTCCTGATCGTCTCGGTGCGGCCACCCATTGACATGTTATCAGTCGATGCATACTCTTTGGACGTTAGTTATCAGTCGATTACAACAAGGGCTGGACATGACCGAGATACTCACCACCGCGCCTGGCGCGCCGCCCCCCGCCGGCCTCCGCGAGCAGGGCAGCCGCCCATTGGCCGCGGTGCTCGCCGCGGTCGGTATTCCGACCTTCATGGTCACGCTGGACAACCTCGTCGTCACCAATGCGCTACCGGTGATCCGGGCCGAACTCGGCGCCTCCCTGGCCGACCTACAGTGGTTCGTCAACGCCTACACGCTGGCGTTCGCGTCGCTGCTGCTCACCGCCTCCGCGGTCGGTGACCGGCTCGGGCGCAGGCGCATCTTCCTTGCCGGCATCGCGGTGTTCACCCTCGCGTCCGCGGCCTGCGCCGTGGCCACCGAACCCTGGCAGCTGATCGCCGCCCGCGCCGTGCAGGGGTTCGGGGCGGCCGCGGTGATGCCGCTGTCGTTGACGCTGCTGTCGGCGGCGGTGCCGGAAAAGATGCGCAGCGCCGCGATCGGCATTTGGGGCGGTATCACCGGTCTCGGCGTGGCGCTGGGCCCGGTGGTGGGCGGTGCTGTCGTCGACGGGCTGAGCTGGCAGTGGATCTTCTGGATCAACGTCCCGATCGGCGTGCTGGCGTTGCCGTTCGCGGCCAGGATCCTGGACGAATCGCGCGGCGGTGCGCGCCGCCTCGATCCGCTCGGGCTGGTGCTGGCCTCGGCCGGCGTGCTCGCGGTGGTGTGGGGCGTGATCCACGGCGCAGAGGACGGCTGGACCTCGTTCGGCGTGCTCAGCGCCTTGATCGCCGGCGCGATCCTGCTGACCTGCTTGATCGCCTGGGAGTTGCGGGTACCGGAGCCGATGCTTCCATTGCGGCTGTTCCGTTCGCGGGCCTTCCGGGTGAGCAATGCCACCGGCTTCACCTTCTCGGTCGGTGTCTTCGGGTCGATCTTCCTGCTGGCCCAGTATTTCCAGGTGGTGCAGGGGCTCGACCCGCTGGCCGCGGGCATCCGCACCCTGCCGTGGACGATGGCCCCGATGGTGGTCGCGCCGATCGCCGGGCTGATCGTCGACCGGGTCGGCGCGCGCCAACTGCTGGCCGCCGGGCAGGCCTCGCTGGCGGTAGCGCTGGCCTGGATGGCCACCGTCATCAGCGTCGACGCGAGCTACAGCGCCTTCGTCGGGCCGTTCCTGCTCGGCGGCCTCGGCATGGGCCTGACCTTCGCCCCCGGCGCCACCGTGGTGATGGCCGCCGCCGACCCGGAGGACCGCGCGATCGCCTCGGGGACGAACAACACCGTGCGCGAGGTCGGCGTCGCGATGGGCGTGGCGGTGCTGGCGTCGGTGTTCGCCTCCCATGGTTCCTACCTGGACCCGCAGAGCTACGTGGACGGCTTGGTTCCCGCGGTCTGGGTGGGCGCCGGGATCGTCGCGGTCGGCGCGTTCGTCGCGCTGCTGCTGCCCAGCCGGATCGAACCGGCGGGAGCCGCCGAAGCCCCCGCCCGGAAGGCCGGGACCCGCGACGCACAGTCGGCCGGCGCTCCGTTCCCTGCACCGGCCGAGAACGGCGAAGTACCGGCCGGCACCGCCTGACCGCCGAACCCGGCACGCCCGGTGGTCACGACGACCACCGGGCTGCCTGTGTCGGGCCGCCGCCCCGCCCACGCTGCCGAGTCGGCACGTCGACCAGCGCCAGGGCGGCGCTAGCACAACACCCCCGCCCGGCCCGAGGTAATCCGGATGAATTGCCCGATCCGCATCGCATACGATTCGACCAGCAGCAATGTGGGTAAGGAATGGTCCGCACCCGGAGAACCGATCCCCAGGGGAGAGACGAACGATCGTGGGCGACGACAACAGCGCAGTCGAGCAGAACGCCTCGCTGACCGAGGAGGCATTGGCCGCGGCCGCGGCGGCGGCCGAGAAGGCGTTCGCGGCGGCCGCCGACCTGGATGCGCTCGCGGTCGCCAAGACCGAGCACATCGGCGGCAAGTCGCCCATCGCGCTGGCCCAGCGTGCCCTCGGCACACTGCCCAAGACGGAGAAGGCCGACGCGGGCAAGCGCGTCAATGTGGCCCGCACCCGGGTCTCGGAAGCTTTCGAGGCGCGGCGCGCGGCGCTGCTGGCCGAACGCGACGCCGCGGTGCTGGTCGCCGAGAGCATCGACGTCACCCTGCCCGCGCGCAGGCAGCCGGTCGGCGCACGACACCCGATCACCGTCATCTCCGAGCAGATCGCCGATGTGTTCGTCGCGATGGGCTGGGAGGTCGCCGAGGGCCCCGAGGTGGAGACCGAGCACTTCAACTTCGACGCGCTCAACTTCCTGCCCGACCATCCCGCCCGCACCATGCAGGACACCTTCCACATCGCGCCCGAGGGGTCGCGGCAGGTGCTGCGCACCCACACCTCGCCGGTGCAGGTGCGTTCGATGCTGGAACGTGAGCTGCCGATCTATGTCGTGTGCCCGGGCCGCACCTTCCGCACCGATGAGCTCGACGCCACCCACACCCCGGTCTTCTCGCAGGTCGAAGGCCTGGCCGTGGACAAGGGCCTGACCATGGCGCACCTGCGCGGCACGCTGGACGCGTTCGCCCGGGCCCTGTTCGGTCCCGAGACGCGGACCCGTATGCGCCCCAACTACTTCCCCTTCACCGAGCCCTCCGCCGAGGTCGACGTGTGGTTCCCGGACAAGAAGGGCGGCGCCGGCTGGGTCGAATGGGGCGGCTGCGGCATGGTCAACCCCAAGGTGCTCATCGCCAGCGGGATCGATCCCGAGGAATACAGCGGTTTCGCCTTCGGTATGGGCCTGGAGCGAACCCTGCAGTTCCGCAACGGCATTCCGGATATGCGCGACATCGTCGAGGGCGACGTGCGGTTCACGCTGCCCTTCGGTATCCGGTCCTGACCACCTTCGATCGAGAGAGCGAAACGTCAAGTGCGAGTAGCGCAGTCCTGGCTGACCGACATCATCGCGCGCACCGCCCCCGAGTGGTCGGTGACGCCCGAGGAACTCGACGCCGGATTCGTCCGCGTCGGCCTCGAGGTCGAAGAGGTCGACACCCTGCAGCGGGTCGGCGGTGAGATCGACAAGCCGCTGGTGGTCGGCCGCGTCCTGGAGATCACCGAGCTGACCGAGTTCAAGAAGCCGATCCGGTTCTGCAAGGTCGACGTCGGCAGGGTGGGTCCGGGCGCAGAAGTACAGCCGCAGGAAATCGTCTGCGGTGCCCGCAATTTCACGGTCGGCGATCTGGTGGTCGTGGTGCTGCCCGGCGGCGTGCTGCCCGGTGGTTTCGCCATCTCCTCGCGCAAGACCTACGGTCACATCTCCAACGGCATGATCTGCTCGGTCGCCGAGCTCGGTATCGGCAAGGACCATTCGGGCATCCTGGTGCTCGAGCCCGGCACCGCCGAACCCGGCGCCGACGCCAACGAGCTGCTCGGTCTCGACGACACCGTCATCGAACTGAACATCACCCCCGACCGCGGCTACTGCTTCTCGGTGCGCGGCCTGGCGCGTGAGCTGGCCTGCGGCTTCGATCTGGAGTACGCCGATCCGGCGGTGCGCACGCTGCCCGACGACGAGGCCGACGCCTGGCCGGTGCGGCTGGAACCGGAGTCGAAGTGCACCCGGTTCGCGGTGCGCCGGGTCACCGGGATCGATCCGAACGCGGTGAGCCCATGGTGGTTGCAGCGGCGGCTGCTGCTGTCGGGAGTGCGGCCGATCTCGCCGGCGGTCGACGTCACCAACTACGTGATGCTCGAACTGGGCCAGCCGCTGCACGCCTTCGACGCCGCAAAGCTGACCGGTGGCCTGGTGGTGCGGCCCGCGCACGCGGGGGAGACCCTGCGCACCCTCGACGACACCGAGCGCACCCTCGACGCCGAGGACGTGGTGATCGCCGACGATTCCGGCGTCATCTCGCTGGCCGGTGTGATGGGCGGCGCCAGCACCGAGGTGTCGGCGGAGTCCACCGATATCGTGCTCGAGGCCGCGACCTGGAATCCGCTGCTGGTCTATCGCACCGCGCGCAGGCACAAGCTGGTCTCGGAGGCGAGCAAGCGCTACGAGCGGGTGGTCGATCCGGAGATCAACGTCGCCGCCCTCGACCGCGCCGCCACGCTGCTGGCCGAAATCGCCGGCGGCACCATCGAATCCGCGCTCACCGACATCCGGGTACCAGTGCCGGCGACCGAGCCGATCCACATGGACATCGACCTCGCCGACCGGGTGGCAGGGGTGACCTACCCGACCGGCACGTCCGCGCGACGGCTGGCGCAGATCGGCTGCACCGTCGAGGTCGACGTGCCCGAGACCGGTCACGGCCAGCTCGTGGTCACCCCGCCGAGCTGGCGCCCGGACCTGGCCCAGCCCGCCGACCTGGTGGAGGAGGTGCTGCGCCTGGAAGGTCTCGAGCAGATCCCGTCCGTGCTGCCGGCCGCCCCCGCGGGTCGTGGCCTGACCCCCACCCAGCGGCGGCGCCGCGCGGTGAGCCGCGCACTGGCCTTCGCCGGAGCCGTCGAGGTGCCGCCGCCGGTGTTCCTGCCCGCCGGGGTGTTCGACACCTGGGGCCTGGACGCCGACGATCCGCGCCGCACCACCACCCGCGTGCTCAACCCGCTCGATGTCGAGCGGCCGGAACTGGCCACCACGCTGCTGCCCGGCCTGCTGGAGGTGGCCGGACGCAATATCTCGCGCGGCGCGAAGGACCTGGCCATCTATGGGATCGCGCAGGTCGTGCTGCCCGGACCGGACACCCGTCCGGTCGACCCCCTGCCCGTGGACCGGCGCCCGACCGAGGACGAGGTCGCCGAACTGCTGGCCTCGCTGCCCGACCAGCCGGTCCACGTCGCCGCGGTGCTGAGTGGACGCCGCGAACCGCGCGGTCCGTGGGGCGAGGGCCGCCCGGCCGAGGCCGCCGACGCCTTCGCGCTGGCCGATGCCGTCGCCGATGCCGCGGGTGTCGTCATCGAACGCCGGGCGGGGGCGTACCTGCCGTGGCATCCGGGTCGCTGCGCCGAACTGGTCGTCGACGGCGTGGTCGTCGGGCATGCCGGTGAGCTGCATCCGGCGGTGCTGGAACGGTCCGGATTGCCGCCGCGTACCTGTGCGTTCGAGGTGAACCTGGACGCGCTGCCGTTGCGCGAGGCACGTCCGGTGCCGGTGGTTTCGCCGTTCCCCGCAGTGCTGCAAGACGTTTCGGTGAGCGTGGAGAAGGCCGTGCCGGCCGCCCGGGTGGAGTCCGCGCTGCGCAGCGGTGGCGGCGAGCTGCTCGAGGACATCACGCTGTTCGATGTCTACGAGGGTGCGCAGGCCGGTGAGGGCCGCAAATCACTCACCTACGCGCTGCGTTTCCGGGCCCCGGATCGCACCCTGACCGAAGACGAGGCCAGCGCCGCGCGCGATGCGGCGGTGTCGGCGGCCTCGGCGGCGGTCGGCGCGGTACTGCGCGGATAGCGAAATCTTGTCCACGGCCCGGCCTGTCGTCGATCGGCAGCCGGGCCGTTGCGCTTCCCCCGGCTGAGCCCACGGTCGATCGCTGCGCTGCCGGCCCGCACCATCTCCGGTGTGGCCGGGTGAGACCAGATCGGTCCCGATGCGTGCGGCGTGCTGAGGACCGGCTGCGGATGCGGTAGGAACGAGAGCATGCGACACCCGGCAACACCTGTCCTCAACGCGCTGGCCTTCCAGCCGCAACCGCGGCGCATCGAGCAGACACCGGCGCGGCTCGGGCTGGACTACACGGAGCTGTCCATCCCCACCGCCGATGGCGAGACCGTGCACGGGTGGTGGATGCGTGCGCCGCGCTCGATCGGGCACGTGCTGTTCGCGCACGGCAACGGCGGCAATATCGGGGATCGGGTGCCGATGTACGCGCTGCTGGCCGAGGCCGGCTTCGATGTGCTGGCCTTCGACTACCGCGGGTACGGCCGCAGCACCGGGCGTCCGAGCGAACGCGGCACCGCCCTGGATGCCAGGGCCGCGCGCACCATCCTGCTCGATCAGCCGGGTGTCGACCCCGAGCGGGTGCTGTACCTCGGGGAATCGCTGGGCGGGGCAGTCGTGCTGGAGCTCGCGCTCGCCCATCCGCCCGCCGGGCTGATCCTGATGTCCACCTTCACCGGGCTGCGGGCGGCGGCACGGGCGGTGTACCCGTTCCTGCCCACCCCGCTCGTCCCGGATGCCTACCCGAGCCTGCGCCGCATCCGCGAACTGCGGGCGCCGCTGCTGATCATGCACGGCGACCGCGACGAACTGCTGCCGCTGCGGCATGCGCGGATGCTGTACGAGGCGGCTCCCGAACCGAAAGAGCTGGTCGTCTTCCCCGGCGCGGGCCACAACGACATCATCGCCCTGGCTGCCGGGCGCTGGATCGACACCATCGGGCGCTGGGCCCGCGCGGTGTGCCCGACCTGATCGGCCTGATTCGGCGCACGGCGCCCGGATCGTCCGGCGATCCGCGCCGGCCTGCGTAGCCTGTCGGTATGAGCGAGTTCACCGAGATCTCCGCGCGTCTGGCCGAGCTGTCCGATGCCGATCTGCTGGCCGTCATCCGTACCGCCACCGCGGGCCGGGTGGCGCTGGCGGCGGTGCATGCGGCCGCGGTGAACCTGCCCGCCGAAACCGGTCATATCCATCCGCATCCCGATGTGTCTCCGCCCACTGTGATCGACGAAGGCTATGGATCCGCTCCGGGTGCTCCGGTATCGGGCCAGGTCGGAGACGTTTCGGCGGTACCGCCGGTACCGGGTTCGGTGGGCGGTGCGGCCGGCGCCGGGTATTCCTCCGGCGGCGTACCTACTTTCGAGTCAGTTCGGGATAAAGTCGAGCAGCGCTACGGCACCGCGCAGGGGATGGGTGAACTCGATCGGCAGACCCCGGCGGGCCGCAGCGCCGACGAACAGTGGCAGGCGCGCGAAGAGGCCGCGCGTGAGCGCTTGGAGCAGATCCGGAAATCGTTGCGCGACAACGACGACGAGTAACCCATCCGAGGTCTGGCCGGCGCCGGACAACGAATGGGTGGACCAGATGACCGAGCCGCGCGATATCGCCGAACGGCTGCTCGATGCTCAGGTGGAATTCCTGCTGGCCGAGGTGAGCGGCGACCGATTCACCGAAGTCGTCGCCCGCGACGTGGCCGCGGTGCTCGAGGTCGCCGACACCATCGTCTTCCGCGACGTGGTGTCGATCGAGCAGGCCGAGGCCACCGTCGCCACCGTCATCGACCTCATCGGCGGCAGCCCGGTGATCGCCGATATGGTCGGCGTCTTCGCCGACGCCATCTACGACAACATCTCCGGCAGCCACGACTACACCCTCGGTCAGGTCGTCGAGCGGGAGCCGGTGGAGGCGCTGCTGGAGAAGATCTTCGCCATGCACCAGGCCCAGGAACGCATCCTGGACCGGCTGACCGAGAGTCCGCTGGTGGCCACCGTCGCCTCGAAGTTCGTCGACAAGCTGATCAACGACTTCATGCAGGCCAACCGGGAACGCGCCGAGAAGATCCCCGGCGTCTCCTCGCTGATGTCGCTGGGCCAGTCGGCGGCCAATCGGGCCAAGAAGGTCGCCGCCGACAACACCTTCATCGGCGATATGGCGGGCAAGGGCGCGCTGTTCGCGCTGCGCCGCACCAACAACGCGATTCGCGAGATGCTGCGCGATGCCCCGGTGCACGGCGCGGCGATGGAGTTCTGGGATCTGCACGCCGACGAACCGGTCAGCGGCCTTCGCGACTACCTCACCCAGAAGGACCTGCGCGAACTCGTGCTCATCTGCTACGAGATCGCGGTCACCACCCGGGAGAAGGAGTACTTCGGCCTGCTCGTCGACGAATGCGTGCAGGTTTTCTTCACCAAGTACGGCGACTACACCCTGGCCGCCATGCTCCCTGAACTCGGCCTGACCCCCGACGCCGTCACCACCGAGATTTTGCGGTACGGGCCTGCGGTGATCGAGGCCGCCAAGAAGAACGGCGTGCTCGCCGGGCTGATCCGGGAGCGGCTGGAACCGTTCTATCTGTCCGATCAGGTGCTGGAGATCCTGGGCGGCGCCGGGAGCTGATCGCCGGGCTCACTCCGACAGCTGCGTCGGGCAGGAGTCGATCGGGGCGGCGACGGTGACCGCACCGGAGCGGTCGAAGGTGAACGTCATCTCGACGTGCTTACCGGGCCGCACCGAATCGGCCGGATCCATCAGCATCACCCGGATCGGCTCGTCCGGCGCCGACGGCGGCCGCACCTGCTCGACCGGCTGGCCCGCGGTGAGCATGGTCTCCGGGCGCAGCGTCAGTTGCTGCTGGGTGGCCTGGATGCGCACCGATTCGGCGGCCGGGGTGTCGATGGAGACCAGGCGATCGGCGTCGGTCGGGCTGTTGTTCACCGCCGCGAACGCCAGCATCGCCGGTGCGTCGGCCTGGATGACGCATTGACCGGGCACCACCGCGGGCACGATATGGACATTGCGCAGGGTGATGTCGCCGGTGCGTGCCTCGCTGCCTGCGGCGTGCGAACTTGATTCTCCCGGTGCGTTGTCCGTGCCGCACCCCGCTGCTACGAGCAGGACTGCGAGGGCCGAAAAAGTTGCTGCGCGTCTCATACCGGCGGAATAACCGGATCGGCCGTGCTCAACCAGCCGCACGTCGCCCGGTGGCGGTCCGGTCGTTGCGGGCGGGATGGCCGGGCGGCACGGGCAGGCCGTGGCGCACCCGCGAGAACGCGTCCACACCGCCGGCGATCTGGCGGACGGTATCGCGCAGGGCCAGGCCGGCCCGGCGGCTCCGGGCTCGTGCGCTGCGCAGCGGCCTGGAGGATTGCGTGCATGGCGTGGAAGTGGACATGACTCGACGATCGCACCGCACGCCCGGCGTCGCGAGTTGCAGAATCGACACAAAGTGATGGGATTTTGCCACTATGAACGATGACGCCGCCACCCCACGCAGACCGTCCATCGCGGTCCCGCTCGTCGACGGCATGACGTTGTTCGAGATCGGCATGCCGCTGGAAGCTCTCGGCTACGACTGGGATCCGGGCGCGCCGCCGCTGTATGACGTGACGCTGTGCGGCGATATGCGCGGTGTCCGCACCCATACCGGGGCGCGCCTGCACCCGCAGCGGCCGCTGAGCGCGCTCTCGGCGGCCGCCACCGTGCTCGTTCCCGCCGTGCCGCCGGGCCGTTCGGTCGGTGCGCCACTGGTGCGGCAACTGCGCGCGGCCGCCCGGCGCGGCGCTCGCATCGCCGCACTGTGCACGGGGACCTTCGCTCTCGCCGAGGCCGGGTTGCTCGACGGCCGCCGGGCCACCACGCACTGGCGGCACGCGCCCTTGCTGCAGCGGATGTACCCGGCCGTCGAGGTCGACGCCCGTGCCATCTACCTCGAAGACGGTGGCATCTTCACCAGCGCGGGTTCGGCGGCGGGCCTGGACCTGTGCCTGCATTTGATCCGCCGCGACCACGGCGAGCGCGCCGCGAACACCATCGCGCGCAACCTCGTGATCGCCGCGCACCGCGACGGCGACCAAGCCCAGTACGTGCACGCCGAGCCGCTCGACGACGCCGCCACCTGGCTCGACCAGTTGCGTACCTGGCTGCGCGGACACCTGCGCCGCTCGGTCACCCTCGCCGATCTCAGCCGCGCCGCGAACATGTCACCGCGCACGCTCGCGCGCCGCTTCGATCGCGACATCGGCACCACCCCGATGCGCTGGGTCGCGGCCGAACGCCTCGCGGTGGCCAGGGAACTGCTCGAGGCCACCGATTACACGGTCGACCGGATCGCCGCGGAAGCCGGCTTCGGCTCACCGGTCACCTTCCGCTCGGTGTTCACCCAGGACGTCGGCATCTCCCCGAGCCGTTATCGGGCGAAGTTCGCGACCGGCGCTCGGCGCACCCGGACCTAGACCGCGCCGGGCACTCGGCGATACCCCGGTGCCTGCTCCGTGGTCGTTCAACGTCATCGGCGGCGCTCTCCGGGCGCGGGTAGTGCCGCGGTGTCCATGGCATCGGGGCGTGATCGTGATCCTGGAGGCTTCGCGCGTGGACCGTCGGCAGGGAAGGAGAACGGGGCAGCGGTGGATCGCCGCGCTGCCTGCGCGCCCGACCCGGTACCGCTGCTGCTGTGCGGACTCGAGTCTGTGCGAGGCAGCGGAACTCGATCGCGCACGCGCTCGCCGATGGGCGCGGGTGCGGGCGGTGAAGTGCACGGTGTGGGCAGACGGCACGGGGGCGAGCCGTGGTTGATCGATGTCACCGATCGGTGTGCCGAGGCCCTCGGATAGGCGCGGCCGTCAGCGGCTGATCACCTGCACCGACCTACCGTCGGCCACATAGGCGGTGTGCGAGGTGGTATCGACCGCGATGTCCTCGGCGCTGTGCCCGGCGACGAGGTCGATCGAACCGATCCGCGCTCGGGTCTGCGTATCGATCACTCGGACGTCGGTGTAGTTGGCGATATAGGCGGTGTGGCCGCTCGGATCGACGGCGATGTCGAGTGCGTTGCCCTCGGCGACGGGCGCGGCGAGCACCGCGCGGGTGCCGGGGTCGACGATCGACAGCGTCCGGCCGTCGGAGTCGTCGGCCCCGTATGCCGTCACATAGACGAGGTGCGTGGCCGGGTCGACCGCCACATCGAGCGGGTTCGGGTAGTCGTAGGTGGGGATGGCCAGGCTGCCGGTGATGCCGGCGGTCCTGGTGTCGATCATCGTCAGGTCCTTGTCCGCGACGACGTAGAGGGTGTCGGCGCCCGGATCGAGGGCTGCTTTCCGAGTCCCGCTGTCCACCGGGATCGTGCCGGTCACCGTGCGGGTGCTGGTATCGATGACCGACACGTCGGAGCCGCCGATGACGTAGACCGTCGGCGCATCGGGATCGACGATCACCGACACCGGGTCGAAGCCGACCGGGATCGAGGCGACGGCGGCGCGGGTACCGGTGTCGATCAGCGTCACGGTCCGTTCGTCCCGGTCGGTGACGTAGAGCGTGCCGCGGGCCGGATCGACTGCCACACCGCCGGGATTCGGACCGACGGGAATCGTCGCGACCACGGTGTTGGTTGCGGTGTCGATCACCGACACGGGTGTGCCCGCCCTCCCGGTGACGTAGGCCCTGCGGTTACTCGGATCGACGGCGATCTCTCGTGCCCCCGCGGGCATCGCGATGGTGTCGACGATCCTGGGCAGGCGAGTCTTATCGGTTCGCGACTCGGCCTGGGTGACGGCCACAGCCACACCTACGACCGCTACCACAGCGAGGACCGCCGCTCCCCAGATGAACTCGATACGGCCCTGGCTCGGCTGTCCGGTCCCGGAGACCGCCGCGTTCGATGGTGGCGCGGCGTTCCCGGTGCCGGCCAACCGCGGATCGGCCGTTGTGGGTGCACTGGGCAGACCGCCGGGACGCCTGGGCCGATTGTCGTCGGCGGCGGCAGCGGCTTCGGCGGAGCGAAGCGAGCGCGGTGTCACTTCGGTCACGGCCAACAGTGGTTCGACCGTTGTCGGTGCACCGGACAGACCGCCGGGACGCCCGGGCCGGCTGTCATCGGCGGCATCGGCTTCGGCGGAGCGAAGCGAGTGCGGTGCCACCTCGGTCACGGCCATGCGCGGGTCGGCGGCGGGATGCTGGGCCGAGGGCGCGGGCGTGCCCACCACGACGACCGAGCCGGCGATTTTGTCGGCGAGGGTCTGTGCCTTGGCATCCCACAGCGGGAACAGGAAGCCGAGATAGCAGGGCAGCGCGTCGACGATGTGCGCGAGCTGGCGGCCGATCGACCTGCCGACGCCGAGCGGTCGTCCGGTCTGCGCGGAGACGACCGAGATCCCTATGACCGTTTTGCCCCAGGTCTGGCCGGAACGGCCTTGCCGGAAACCGACATTCCAGATGAGATAGGCGATCAGCCCGGCGTAACAGAGCATCATCACCACGAGCCCGCCGCCGGACGACCCACCGGCCGAGTGGGCACCGCTCGAGGCCCGCGCGAGCCCGATCCCCAGACCCGCGAGCAGGCCGGCGGGCAGCCCGTCCAGCAGCGCCGCACCCGCTCGCTGCACCCAGCCGGCGTACGGCGCGCAGCTGCCATCGACGTGGATGCCGTTTGGTCCTCCCGTGGCCGCACGACCCGGCGCGCCGGCCGCGACACCGACGCCCATCAGCACGGCCAACGCCGCGAAAACCACCAGCAGTACCAGGGCTCGACTGATACCGAGCGCGGCTGCCACGTTCGCTGTGACATCAGCGCCCCAATCGCCGAGCGCCATCGGAAACGACGCGACGAACAGCACACACGCACACGCGATGACCGCGGAGCGCCGCCGCACGACCAGCGCGCGGACCGCGAGCGCCAGCACGAGCATCAATGCCAGCACAGGCAGCCAGAAGTCGGGAAAGCTGAGCGAATGCTGCTCGCCGTAGCTCGCCACGGCCGCGATCAGCCGGGCGATCGTCAGCCCGCAGACGACCATGAGACAGGTGAGAGCGAGACCGCCGATACTCTTGTCAGCCGCTGCGGCCGCGGGCGTCGCCTGCGAGGCGACGATGGTGGGCGCCGCCGATGCACCCGGTGCCGGCTCGCCGACGACCAGTCCGCCAGGGGTCCACCCGCCGGGCGTGGGTCCGCCCGGTGCCGATCCCATGGCCGACGCTGCGCTGACCGACGCCGCGCCGGGCGCCGAGCCACCTCGTGCTTGGCTGATCGCTGCCGATCCGATCCACGTCGGCGCTCGACGCGGATCTGCACTCACCGTTTCGCCCTGTTCCGGCGACCGCCACGTCGGCTCCGGCGCCGAGGACGACGACACCGAATCGAGCGCGCGGCGGGCGGCGGCCGCGAACTCACCGGCACTGGGATACCGCTGCTCCGGCAGCTTCGCCATCCCGCGCGCGATCACCTCGTCGAGGGCGGCGGGGATCCCGTGGCCCACCGAACTGGGCCTGGGTGGTTCGGCCGTGAGATGGGCGGCGATCTGTTCGGCCAGCACAGCTCCGGGGAAGGGCCGAGCGCCGGTGAGACATTCGTAGAGCACGCAGGCCAGCGAGTAGATGTCGGCGCGGGCGTCGGTCCGCTGTCCCGGGGTGAAGCGCTCCGGCGCCATGTAGGCGAAGGTGCCGAGGGTGGTGCCGATGCTCGTCATCGCGGTCGCGGAATCGTCGCGGGCGATGCCGAAATCGATCAGGTAGGCGAAATCGCGGTCGCCGAGCACGATATTGGACGGCTTGACGTCGCGGTGGACCAGTCCGGCGGCGTGTGCGGCGTCCAAGGCGGCGGCGACCTGGTCGATGACGTGTACCGCCCGTTCGGGCGGCAGCGGACCGTGCTGCGCCACAACGGTGCCCAGGTCCATGCCGTGGATCAGGCGCATGTCGAGGAACAGCCGACCGTCGATCTCGCCGTAGTCGTGGATCGGCACGATATGCGGTTCGCTCAACCGGGCCGCCGCGTGCGCTTCGCGCCGGAAACGTTCGCGGAATTCGCGATTGCCCGCCAAGGCCTCGGGCAGCACCTTCAGCGCCACCGTCCGCTCGGTCACCGTGTCGAAGGCTTCGTACACCCGCCCCATGCCGCCCTCGCCGATGATCCGGCCCAACCGGTACCGCCCGAATGCCGCCCCGTCTACCATGTCGCCCTCCCGGAAATCGCCGGGTCACCGTCAGGTGACCGGCCCGCCGCAGGATATCGAACGCCGGCGCGCGGTTCAGCGGAAGTGCGCCGCGCGCCGGCATTCGGTGCCGCGGCCGGCCCGCGGGGGATGCGACCCGACCGGCGAACTCGGGCGGATTCGGCCGCACCGCCCACCCGCTACCGTGGGGCCGATGGGAGAGCACAAACAACGCATGCTGGCCGGAGAGCTCTACCGGGACAACGACCCCGAACTGGTCGCCGAACGCCGCCGCGCGCAGGAACTCTGCGACGAGTTCAACCGCACCGGTCCCGAGGAGACCGAGCGCCGCGACGCGGTGCTGCGGCAGTTGCTCGGCAAGCTCGGCGCGGGTTCCTGGATCATGCCGCGTTTCCAATGCGATTACGGCTACCTCATCGAGATCGGCGCCAACAGCTTCCTCAATTACGACGCGATCCTGCTGGACTGCGCGCCCATCACCATCGGCGACGATGTCTCCATCGGGCCGCGCTGCCAGCTGCTGACGGCCCTGCATCCGATGGCCGACCACGAGCGGCGCAGGCAGCGGTGGGAGTCGGCGGCGCCCATCGTCATCGGCGACAACGTCTGGTTCGGCGGCGGGGTCATCGTCTGCCCCGGGGTCACCGTCGGCGACGACACCGTGGTCGGCGCGGGCAGTGTGGTCACCCGGGATCTGCCGGACCGGGTCTTCGCGGCGGGCAACCCCGCACGAATCATCCGGGAACTCTGAGGACCGCCATACGGGCGGCCGGACGGGCCACCGACGCACCGTCCCGTACCACCCGACCCGCCGCCGACCGAGCAGATGTTCGGCAATCTCCGGCAGTACTGTCGGAACATGACCGAACCGCGGATCGAGACCGAGCAGGACGCGACCCGGCCGCTGCGCGAGGACATCCGATTCCTCGGCGGCATACTCGGCGACACCATCCGGGATCACGAAGGGCCCGAGGTGTTCGACCTCATCGAACGGGTCCGCGTCGAGGCCTTCCGGGTGCGCCGGGAGGAGGTCGGGCGCAGCGCCGTCGCCGAGATGCTCGACGGGGTCGACATCGACGTGGCGTTACCGCTGATCCGGGCCTTCAGCTACTTCGTCCTGCTGGCCAATCTCGCCGAGGATCTGCAACGCGACCGCCGCCGTGCCGCGCATGAGGAGGCGGGGGAGCCGCCGCAGGATTCGTCGCTGGCGGCCACCTACCGCAAACTCGACGCCGCGGCCCTTCCGGTCGCCAAGGTCGCCGATCTGCTCACCGACGCGCTGGTCTCGCCGGTGATCACCGCGCACCCCACCGAGACCAGGCGCCGCACGGTGTTCGACGTGCAGAGCCGGATCACCGAACTGATGCGCAGGCGTCAGCACTATCCGGAACGCGATCGCGCCGGCCTCGAACTCGAGATCCGCCGTCAGGTTCTCGCCCTGTGGCGCACAGCGCTGATCCGGTTGGCGCGCTTGCGGATCCAGGACGAGATCGCGGTCGGGCTGCGCTACTACGAGCTCACCCTCTTCGATGTGATCCCGGCGATCAACGCCGAGGTCCGCGCCGCGCTGCGCTCGCGCTGGCCCGACGCCGAGCTGCTGCCGAGGCCGATCCTGCGTCCGGGTTCCTGGATCGGCGGCGACCGGGACGGCAACCCGTACGTCACCGCCGAGGTGGTGCGCACCGCGGCCGGGCAGGCGGCCGGCCTGGCGTTCGGCCGGTACCTGCGGGAACTGGTGGAGCTGGAGAAGACGCTGTCGCAGTCCGGGCGGCTGGTACAGGTGAGCGAGACGGTGTCGGAACTGGCCGCCGCAGGCTACGCCGACCCCTCGATCCACGCCGATGAGCCGTATCGCCGTGCGCTGCACCGTATCCGGGAGCGCCTGACCACCACAGCGGAGGCGGCGCTCGGCGTTCCGCTGCGCTCGACCGGCGTCGTCGCGCTCGGCGCGGGCGCCGGAATCGGGATCGGCCCGGTCCCCGGTGCGCTGCCCGGCGGCCCGGCTCCCGGCGCACCCGTCGCGGCGGCGCCCGACACGCCGACGGCACCCGCCTATCCCGGTCCGCAATCGCTGCTCGACGATCTCGACGCGATCGACGCCTCCCTGCGCGCCTCCGGCGACGGCCTGCTCGCCGACGACCGACTGGCCGCGTTGCGCCATGCCGTCGAAACTTTCGGCTTCCACCTGCAGGGCCTGGATATGCGGCAGAACTCGGAGGTGCACGAACAGGTCGTGGCCGAACTGCTGGCGTGGGCCGGGGTGCATCCGGATTATGCGAGTCTGCCGGAGCCGGAACGGGTGCGGATCCTGTCGGCGGAGCTGAGCACTCGCCGTCCGCTGCTCGGCCCGCACGCGCGGCTGAGCGAGCTCGCGGCCAAGGAGCTCGATATCGTGCGCGCCGCGGCCGACGTGGTCGCGACCTTCGGCGAGCCCGCCATCCCGAACTACATCATCAGCATGTGCACCTCGGTGAGCGACATGCTCGAGGCCGCGCTGCTGTTGAAGGAGGGCGGGCTGCTGGATCCGGGTGCGCCCGGCGGTTCGCCGAGTTGCGCGGCCGGGATCGTGCCGCTGTTCGAGACCATCGAGGATCTCGGCGCGGGCGCGGCGACCCTGGCCGCGGCGCTGGAGGTGCCGGTGTACCGGGATCTGGTGGCGGCCAAGGGGATGCGCCAGGAGGTGATGCTCGGCTACTCCGATTCCAACAAGGACGGCGGTTATCTGGCCGCGAACTGGGCGCTGTACCGGGCGGAACTGGATCTCGTGGAGGTCGCGCGCAAGACCGGGATCCGGTTGCGGCTGTTCCACGGCCGCGGCGGCACGGTCGGCCGCGGTGGCGGTCGCAGCTACGACGCCATCCTGGCCCAACCGGCCGGTGCGGTGCACGGGTCGCTGCGGCTCACCGAACAGGGCGAGGTGATCGCGGCCAAATACGCCGAATCCGGTTCCGCGCACCGGAATCTGGAGTCATTGATCGCCGGCACCCTGGAGTCGACACTGCTGGACGTGGAAGGTCTCGGCGCCGACGCCGAACCGTCCTACCAGCTGATGGACGAGCTGGCCGGGCGGGCGCGCGCCGCGTATGCCCGGCTGGTCCACGAGACACCCGGCTTCGTCGAGTACTTCCGCCAGTCCACCCCGGTCGCCGAGGTCGGTGACCTGAACATCGGCAGCAGGCCCGCCTCACGCAAGCCCACCAACTCGGTCGCCGATCTGCGGGCCATCCCGTGGGTGATGTCGTGGAGTCAGGCCCGGGTGATGCTGCCCGGTTGGTACGGCACCGGCACCGCGCTCGAGGACTGGGTGGGCGACGATCCGCAGCGGCTGGCCACCCTCGCCGATCTGTACCGGCGCTGGCCGTTCTTCCGTACCGTGCTGTCGAATCTGGCGCAGGTGATGGCCAAGAGCGATCTCGCCATCGCCGCCCGCTACGCCGAACTGGTCGAGGACCCGGCGCTGCGCGAGCAGATCTTCGGCATGATCAGCGCCGAGCACGCCCGTACCATCCGCATGCACGCCGCCATCACCGGCAACGATCACCTGCTCTCGGACAATCCGTCACTGGCCGAATCCATCCACAACCGCTTCCCCTACCTGGAACCGCTCAACCAGATGCAGGTGGAGCTGCTGCGGCGTTTGCGGGCAGGCGACGACTCGGAGCTGGTGAAGCGCGGGATCCTGCTCACCATGAACGGTCTGGCCACCGCGTTGCGCAACTCCGGGTAGCGACTGCGGCACAAACCGTTGCCGGGCAACGGGTCGCGTCCGGCGATCACCTTTCGGTATCGGGCGGGCCGATCAACGCGGCGAGCATCCGGCGCATCTGCGGTCCAGGATCCTCGTCGGCCCGCGGTGCGCCGAGGCGATGCATGATGACGCCTTCGAGATAGTCCACCACCGCGGTGGTGACCGAGGCGTCGGCCCCGAGGCCGCCGAGCATGGTGCCCGCCCACTCGGTGAGCCGCAGGTGCCCGCGCCGCAGCGACTCCAGTAGGGCGGGGGCGGTCTGCGCCTCCAGCAACAGTGCGTACCTGGCCAGGGTTCGGGTGTGGTCGGCGGTGACCGCGTGCACGACGAACCGCGTCAGGTCCGCGGCCAGGGCGTCGACCGAGTCCGGTGTCGGCGCAGCGGTCAGGGCGGCCCAGTCGGCGTAATCGCGCTGCTCGAGCCGTTCGGTGACGCCGATGAGCAGCGCTTCACGGGTGCGGAAGTAGTTCGAGGTGGTTCCGGTGGGCACCGCTGCCGCCTCGTCCACAGCGCGGTGGGTGAGGGCGCGCGGTCCACGGGTGCCGAGCACCTCGATCGCGGCATCGAGCACCAGCTCGCGCTTGCTCGCCGCTGAGCGGCCCGCGGGTGCGTTCGCCCTGCTCGGTGTGTTCCCGGACACCAGAGGTTTCTCTTCCACCCGATCCATACTACATTTGTAGTAACGATTACTACGGATGTAGTGGAGGGTTCGATGGCAGGGGCGACACACGACGGACGGCGCGCGATCATCGTCGGCGCCGGAATCGGTGGTCTGGCGACCGCCATCGCACTGGCCCGGCGCGGCTGGCAGGTGCAGATCCTCGAGCGCGCCGCCGAGATCGGTGAGGCCGGATCGGGTCTGACGGTGTGGGCCAACGGCCTGCGCGCTCTCGATGTGCTCGGCGTCGGCGCCCAGGTCCGCGCCCGGGCCATGGCCGACACCGACGCCGGTATCCGCGATCCGGGCGGGCGCTGGCTGACTCGTACCGACACCGACGAACTGGCCCGTCGGTTCGGTGAGGTCGTGATGATCCCGCGCACCGATCTGTTCGAGATCCTGCGCGGCGCGCTGCCACCGGATTCGGTGCGGCTCGGCTGCGCCGTGACCGGAGTC